>NZ_JBSGSG010000027.1:0-97956 GCF_053606765.1 Streptomyces sp. NPDC055189 | reverse complement strand
CCGCGGAATGCGGCGGCCCATCGCACCGGGTTGTTGCTCACCTGCAAAGCAGGGCTACTTGCCCTTGACGCCCTTGGCGAGGTCGTCGTCCAGGTCCTCGTACGCCTTCGCGGCGCTGGTCAGGAACTTGCCCATGCCCGTGAGGCCCTCGATCGTGTCCTTGGCGCCCTTCTTGAACTCCTTGAAGGAGTCCTCGAAGGCCTGCGAACCCTTGCGAGTCGTGTAGCCGTTCTTCACCAGGTTCTCGACGAAGCGCTCGAGTGCGTCGAGCTTCTCGTCGATCTTGTCCTTGGCGTCGTTCAGCTTGCCCGCCGCGGTCCGCATCTCCTCATAAGTGATATCGGCGTCTTTGGCCATGTGGCTTCACATCCAATCCAACTCGCCGCAGGGCCATCCCCCTTGGCTCCACCAGTGCGGGCCCGCTCAAGCCCGTGCGCCCCCGCGTGCGAGGACGATCGGTTGCTCGTGCGATCTTCCGCTCTTGGGTCAGCAGCTTACGGGTGGGGCAGAAGTGAGCACAGCCCGGTTGAGTCACAGCTCTGCTATGAGCCCGTGCGGCCCGTGCACAACCCGTTGCCTGCGGGAAGGGTGGAGCGGCTATCGTCACAGGAACTGTGGACAGCCTCACAGGCACTGTGGACCAGCCGCTGTGACCGCGTTCCGGAAGCGGTCAAAAGGGGCTTATGGGGAGGACGATCGTGCGCCTGACTCTGACCGTCGTCGATCCGCTCGGCGGCGCGAACGCCGACGTCGTGCTCGACGCCGATCCTGAGTCCTCCGTCGGGGACATCGCCAAGGAGCTGGCCCAACAGGTGGGATACGGCGGCGGTGACGCCCAGATCATCCCGATCGGCGGGCACCAACTCCAGCCCGGCGGCGGCCAGGGCGGGGCACCGGTCGTCTTCGTGGACGGCTACCCCATCGACGCCTCCGCGACCATCGGGACCTCCGCGCTGCGCGAGGGCGCCGTCGTCAGCCTGCACGACCCGGCGGGCTGCCTGCCCGGCGAGCCGACCGGCCTGGTCGAGCTGCGCATCGCGAGCGGGCCCGCGGCCGGCGCCGTGCACCGGCTCGGGATCGGGCGCTACGACATCGGCAGCGGACCCGCCTCGTACATCCGCATCGACGATCCGGAGCTGCCCTCCCGCGCCCTCACGTTGTCAGTTGCAACGGATGGCACCTGCCAAGTCGCCGTACATGGGGACATAGACGGCGTCACACTCGAAGGCAAGAAGTTCTCAGAGGCCGAGGACGGCGACAAAAAGGGCGAGAAAAAGGGCGAGGCGAGCGACAAGCCGGAAAAGCCCAAAAAGCGCGACAAGAACAACAGGGCCGACAGCGACGGGAAAAAGCGCGACAAGGGCGAATGGCCGCTCGGCGCCCAGATCGCCGTCGGAAACACCCTGCTCGAACTCGACAGGTACGCCCCGCCCAACGCCGCTCTGAAATGGTCCGAGGACGGCACGGGACTCGACTACAACCGGCCCCCGCGACTGCGTCCGCCCGAGCGTCAGACGAAATTCAGGCTGCCGGGTCCGGTACGTGATTTCGAGGCGCGTCCGCTGCCCTGGCTGATGGCGCTCACGCCGCTCGTCGGTGCCGTCGTATCCGTGATGATCTTCGGGCGCTGGTACTACCTGATCATGGCGCTGCTCAGCCCGCTGATCCTGTTCGGCAACTACTTCATGGACAAGAAGCACGGGCGGAAATCCCATGCCAAACAGGTCAAGGAGTACAACGAACACAAAGAGCGGATCGAGAAGGACGCGCAGGAAGCCCTCGTCGCCGAGCGGATCGACAAGCGGCAGGCCATTCTCAGTCCGGCCGGAGTTCTTTCGCTGAGCACCGGACCCCGCACGCGCCTCTGGGAGCGGCGGCGCACCGACTCCGACCACCTCCTCGTACGCGTCGGCACCGGGCGGCTCGACTCCGAGGTCGTGCTCGACGACCCCGAGCAGGACGACCACAAGCGCGAGGTCACCTGGAAGATCGAGGACGCGCCCGTCGCGCTCTCGCTGCGCGACCTCGGCGTCATCGGCATCGCGGGCCCCGGCGACTCGGCGAAGGCGCTCGGCCGCTGGGCCGTCGCACAGTCCGCGGTCCTGCACAGCCCCCTTGACGTGCAGTTCTACGTACTGACCGAGAACTCCGCGCGCGAGAACTGGGACTGGACGCGCTGGCTGCCGCACGCGCGGCCCTCCGGCTCCCAGGACGTCAACATGCTGATCGGCACGGACGCCGAGACCGTCGGCTCCCGCATCGGCGAGCTGACCCAGATCCTCGCCGCGCGCCAGAAGGCCGCCAAGGAGAACAACCGCGGCGGCGCCACGTCCTTCGGCGATCCCGACATCGTCGTGGTGTGGGACGGCTCGCGGCGCCTTCGCTCCATGCCCGGCGTGGTGAAGCTGCTGCGCGAGGGCCCCGCCGTCGCCATGTACGCGCTCTGCCTCGACGACGAGGAGCGGTTCCTGCCCGGCGAGTGCCAGGCCATCGTGATCGCCGAGCCGAAGGCCGAGGAGATCGCCCTGCCGGCCAGGCCCGCGCCCGGCGGCCAGGCTCCCGTCCCGCCCGCGCCCGGCGGCTTCCCCTCCTTCCAGGCCTGGCACACGACCGCCGGGGACGACGACGGGCAGGACGCCGAGAAGCCCCTCGAACTGCGGCTGCGCGTCGAGAAGACCGACGCCGCCCGCATCCGTGACGTACGGCCCGACTTCGTCTCCGCCGCCTGGTGCGGCCGCCTCGCCCGTGCGCTTTCCCCGCTGCGGGACATCAGCGGCGAGACCGAGGACTCGGCGCTGCCCGGCTCCTCCCGGCTGCTCGACGTGCTCCAGCTGGAGCCGCCGACGGCCGACCAGATCACCGCGCGCTGGCGGATGGGCGGCCAGTCGACGATGGCCGTCATCGGCGAGTCGTACGACGGGCCCTTCGGCATCGACATGCGGCGCGACGGGCCGCACGGTCTGATCGCCGGTACGACCGGTTCCGGTAAGTCGGAGCTGCTCCAGACCATCGTGGCGGCGCTCGCCGTGGCCAACACCCCCGAGAACATGACCTTCGTCCTCGTGGACTACAAGGGCGGGTCCGCGTTCAAGGACTGTGTGAAGCTGCCGCACACCGTCGGCATGGTCACCGACCTCGACGCACACCTCGTCGAGCGCGCCCTGGAATCCCTGGGCGCCGAGCTGAAGCGGCGCGAGCACATCCTCGCCGCCGCCGACGCCAAGGACATCGAGGACTACCAGGATCTGGTGCGCCGCGATCCCTCGCACCCGCCCGTGCCCCGGCTCCTCATCGTCATCGACGAGTTCGCCTCGATGGTGCGTGACCTGCCCGACTTCGTGACGGGTCTGGTCAACATCGCCCAGCGAGGCCGTTCCCTCGGCATCCACCTGCTCCTCGCCACCCAGCGTCCGAGCGGTGTCGTCTCCCCCGAGATCCGCGCCAACACCAACCTCCGCATCGCCCTGCGCGTGACGGACGGCGCCGAGTCCGCCGACGTCATCGACGACCCGGCGGCAGGACACATCGCCAAGAGCACGCCGGGACGCGCCTACGTCCGCCTCGGTCACGCCTCGCTGGTCCCCTTCCAGTCGGGGCGTGTCGGTGGCCGCAGGCCCGGCGCCACCGACCCCGCGCTGCTCGCGCCCTGGGCGGGCTCGCTCGGGTGGGAGGACCTGGGGCGTGCCGCCCTTGTGAAGCCCAAGGCGGCGGCGCGCGAGGAGGAGGAGATCACCGACCTCAAGGTCCTCGTGGACGCCGTGCGCGACGCGAACGCGACGATGGGCATCCCCTCCCAGCACAGCCCGTGGCTGCCTGCGCTGTCCGAGCAGCTCCAGCTGGACGAGATCCCGCTGCCGGCCGTGAGCGACAAGCCGGGCGCGCTCGCGCCCGCGCCCTTCGGTCTGGAGGACATCCCCTCCGACCAGGCGCGCCGCCCGGTGGTGGTGGACTTCCACTCCTTCGGGCACCTGCTCATCGGCGGCGCCCCGCGCAGTGGCCGCTCGCAGATCCTGCGTACGCTCGCGGGCTCCATCGCCCGCACGCACTCATCGGCCGACGTCCACCTCTACGGCATCGACTGCGGCAACGGCGCGCTCAACGCGCTGACCCGGCTTCCGCACTGCGGCGCCGTCGTCAGCCGTAACCAGACCGAGCGCGCGGTGCGGCTCATCACCCGGCTCAAGGGTGAGGTCACCCGCCGCCAGGACCTCCTCGCCGACAAGGGCTTCGCCGACATCGGCGAGCAGCGGGCCGCGGTGCCCGAGGAGGAGCGCCTCGCGCACATCGTCGTACTCCTCGACCGCTGGGAGGGCTGGCTGCCGACCCTTGGCGAGTACGACCACGGCGAGCTGACCGACGAACTCCAGGCGATGATGCGCGAGGGCGCGAGCGTCGGCATCCACCTGGTCATCACCGGTGACCGCCAGGTCCTCATCGGCCGCATGGCCTCGCTCACCGAGGACAAGTACGGCCTGCGGCTCGCCGACCGCTCCGACTTCTCGATGCTCGGCATGAACGCGCGCAAGGTGCCGGAGGAGATTCCGCCGGGCCGCGGCTTCAAGAACGAGCACGGTACGGAGACGCAGTTCGCGCTCCTCGCCGAGGACTCCACGGGCCAGGGCCAGGCCGCGGCGCTCTCCGAGATCGGCGAGGCGGCGGCCGCGCGGGACGCGGACGTACCGCGGGCCCGCAAGCCGTTCCGCGTGGACAGTCTGCCGAGCCGCATCGGCTTCGCCGACGCGTGGGAGATGCGGGACCCGGACGCCTCGCGCTCCAAGCTGTGGGCGCTCGCGGGCATCGGCGGCGACGACATCATGGGCTTCGGCCCCGACCTCGCGCAGGGCGTGCCCACGTTCGTGGTGGCGGGCCCCGCGAAGTCGGGCCGCAGCACGACCCTGATGAACCTGGCCCGTTCGTACATGACCCAGGGCGTACGCCTGATCATCGCCGCACCTCGCCCCTCGCCGCTGCGCGAACTGGAAGGCCAGGAAGGCATCCTGAAGGTCTTCAAGGACGACGACATCGAGAGCGACGACTTCAAGGAAGCCGTCGAGTCGGCGACGCCCGAGGACCCGATCATCTGGATCATCGACGACGGCGAGGTCCTGGAGGACTGCGACGCGGAACGCGAGTTCAAGCGCCTCGTGCAACGCGGCTCCGAGCGGGGCCTCGGCCTCATCATCGGCGGCGACGAGGAGGAGGTGTGCGGCGGCTTCTCCGGCTGGCAGGTAGAGGCAAAGAAGGGCCGCCGCGGCATCCTGCTCTCCCCCCAGGACTCCTCAAGCGGCGAACTGATCGGCATCCGCACGACCCGAAGCATGGTCGGCGGCCCGATCGCCCCGGGCAAGGGCCTGCTGTACACGGGCAGCGGGGAGCCGGTGACGGTTACTACGCCGATGTAAGTCCGGGGCGGTACGGAAGACGGGAAGATTGATGGCCGGTTCGGCGAAGCCCGCACGGCGCAAGGCCGCGCGGGCGGCGATCGGCGGGGGCGGCGCCTGGCAGGGCAGGCGGCCCCGCGAGCCGAAGGGACAGGGCCCGCGGGAAAACCGCTGGGGCAAGGCCGGGTTCGCCTGCCTGGTCCTTCTCGTCGCGATCGTCGCGGGCGGCGCCCTCGCCCTCGGCCCCTATACGTGGGCCGGCGAGATGTGGCGCGACCTCGCGCCGGTCTGGCCGGGCGAGGGTTATGGCTTCGCGGTCACGGCGGGGCTGCTGCTGCCCGTGGCGGGCGCGCTCGCACTGCTGCCGTTCACTCGCGTCAACTGGGCCGGGGACAAGACCCGTTCGGCGGGGTGGACTGCCGCCGCGCTGCCCGGAATCGGCGTCTGCGTCCTGATCCTCTCCATCGCCACGCACACGGTCAGCCCGAAGCGAAGCCACCGGTACGGATACTGCTCCGACTCCGCGGGCAGCGAGTACTGCTGGGTCAGCTCCACCTATCCCTATGTGTGGCTGGTGGGCCTGGGGGCGACGATCCTGGGCGTGGCGGTTGGCGCCTGGCTGTACTCGGCGTACCGGCGCAGGTCTGCCTGAGGCTTGGTCGGTCAGGCCTCACGTGCGGGACATCCGGGCTTCCGGGTTTCCTGATTCCGCGTTTTCCGAGAGGTACATGAGGTCGTCGCCCTTCGGGCGGAGGCGGACCGTGTGGGTGTTCTTCGTGCACTGGGCCGCGCTGTCCGCCTGGCCCTTGCCCTGTGCCACGATTTCCTTCTTCGTCACCGACTTCAGGGTGAGGTCCACCGCGCAGGTTCCGCCCAGTTGGTCGGTTTGGGTCATGACGGCGAAGTGGTCGCCCACCTTGCCCTGTTCGACCTTGAGCCGGAACGTGCCCATCGGGACCGCGCCGTTCGCCGCGACCGCCTGGCCTTCCCAGGTGCCTCGGTAGGACGCCGGTACCTTGCCGGCGGTGTCCTGCGGCTGCTCGCTCGCGGTGGCGGCCGGGGGTTGCTCGCTGCCCGCGTCGTTCGAGTTCTCTCCGTTTCCGGGGAGCAGGCCGAACACGAAGACCGAGCCGACCGTCACTGCGGCCAGCGCGCCCGCCACACCCAGGACCAGCGTGCAACTGACCTTGCGGCCCCGGCCGTCGGACCCGTTCGGCGTCGATGTCGCGGCCACCGAGAAGCTGACTCGGCCGGGTGGGGTGTCGGGCGGGGTGTCCGATGTTTGTGTGGGGATGTACTTCGCGGAGGGCATCGGTGCGTAGGAAGGGTCCGGGGGGCCGAAGGAGCCGCTGTTGAACGGCACCGGGCCCGACGGCTGCTCCGCGACCCCGGACCCCTCCGTCTCCAGGTCCAGGATCCGCACCGCACTGCGGCTCACCCGCTCCACCAGCGGCCCCGGCAGCCAGCCCGCCGCCACGAGCCCGTCCGCGCCCGTCGGCGCGAGCCGCCGCGCGATCTCCTCCGGCGCCGGGCGCTCAGCGGGGTCCTTGGCCAGGCACTGCCGAGCTAGGTCGCGCAAATCGCCGTCCAGGGAGCCGAGTTCCGGCTCCTCGTGCACCACCTTGTAGAGCAGTGACGCCGAGGAGTCGCCGGGGAAGGGAGACGATCCCGTCGCCGCGTACACCAGGACCGCTCCGAGGGAGAACACGTCCGCCGAGCCCGCGACGCCCCTGCCAAGGATCTGCTCCGGCGCCATATAGCCGGGCGAACCGACGGAGACCCCCGTCGACGTGAGTGAGGCCGTGCCGTCCGTCGCCCGTGCGATACCGAAGTCGATCAGCCGTGGCCCGTCCATCGTGAGCAGGACGTTCGACGGCTTCACGTCTCGGTGGACAAGGCCCAGTCCGTGTACGTGGGCCAGCGCCTCGGCCAGGCCCGCCACCAGGACGCGTACGGAATGAGTGGGCAGAGGGGACAGGTCCCGTACCGCCTGGGCCAGGGAAGGACCCGCCGCATATCCCGTGGCCACCCACGGGACGGCCGCCTCCGGATCGGCGTCCAGGACCGGCGCGGTCCAGTCGCCGCCCACCCGCCGCGCCGCGTCCACCTCCCGCCGGAAGCGGGCGCGGAACTCCTCGTCGAGCGCGAAATGCGGATGGACGACCTTCACCGCGACCGTACGGCCGCCCGAACTGCGCCCCAGATAGACCCGGCCCATACCGCCCGAACCCAGCCGGCCGAGCAGCCGGTAGGGCCCGATGGCGGTCGGTTCGCCGGGATCGAGCGGGTGCATGACGAAGGCCTCCCCCGGACGCGCCGCACGGCCGCGGCCACACGCGCCGCAGGCATTGTCTGCAGCTCAGAGTAGTCCGCGAGCACGCCCGGCGGGCGGGGCGTACAGCCGGGCCCTGCCCCGTCGCGCGCTGGTCGCGTACTAAGGGTGCGACTCCAGCAACTCCACCTTGACGTCCGCCGGGAACCCCGTCGTCTCGCCCACCCTGCGCGCGAATTCCTCCACGCCCTTCAACTGCGCGCTCCCGAACCGGAAGTCCAGCGTCGTGAAGTACTGCTCCAGGACGGTGGCGTCGAAGGCCTCCCAGCGCGATGCCTGCTCGGAGACCTTGCCGACCTCCTCCAGGGAGAGGTCACGCGAGGCGAGGAACGCCTTGTGCACCTCGCGGACGACGGCGGGCTCGCGCGCCGCGTAGTCCTTGCGTGCCGCCCAGACCGCGAAGACGAACGGCAGACCCGTCCATTCCTTCCACATCTCGCCCAGGTCGTATACGTCGAGCCCCAGCCGCGGGGCGTCGATCAGGTTCGCCCGCAGCGCCGCGTCCCCGATGAGCACGGCGGCATCCGCGTCCTGCATCATCAGGCCGAGGTCGGGCGGGCACGTGTAGTAGTCGGGCCGCACGCCGTAGCGCTCGGCGAGCAGCAGCTGCGCCAGGCGTACGGAGGTGCGCGAGGTCGAGCCGAGCGCGACCCTCGCGCCGTCCAGCTGGTCCAGGGGGACCTGCGAGACGATCACGCAGGACATCACCGGGCCGTCGCAGCCGACCGCGAGATCGGGAAAAGCGACGAGATCGTCGGCGTTCCTGAGGAACTCGACGAGAGTCACGGGTGCGATATCGAGATCGCCCCGCACCAACTGCTCACTGAGCTTCTCAGGGGTGTCCTTCGTGAGCTCGAAGTCGAGCAGGGTTCCGGTCCGCGCGAGACCCCAGTACAGGGGCATGCAGTTCAGGAACTGAATGTGACCGACGCGCGGCCTGGGGGTGCGGTGGTGGCCGGGGAGCTGATCTGAGCCGTCCCCGGCGATGGTGTCAACGGGAGAATTGTCCACATCGGGGAGGCTAGCCCCCTTGCGGTACGGTGCAGAAAGCGGGGCCCCGATCCCGCTCTTGTCAAGAGCTTCCGACCTGGTCCGTCAACCCCTCTGGGGGGTCCGTCAAACATCCGGGTGACGTGATCTTGCCCCCTATTGCTTTCGGCTGCCTGCGTGCTAAGCTCGCCGCAAGTTGCAGTTTGGTTTCCCTTGCAGTACAGAGCCTGCGGAGCATGTGACCCGCGGGCTCTCGTCGTTTTCAGACTTATGCAGTTGTTTCAACAATCGCAGGTTCTGGAGCAGGGCAACCCTTTGGCCCAAGGAGGGCTTATGGCTACCGGAACCGTGAAGTGGTTCAACGCCGAAAAGGGCTTTGGATTCATCGCCCAGGAAGGCGGAGGCCCCGACGTCTTCGTCCACTACTCCGCGATCAACGCAAACGGCTTCCGCTCCCTTGAGGAGAACCAGGCCGTGAGCTTCGACGTCACGCAGGGCCCGAAGGGTCCGCAGGCGGAGAACGTCACCCCCATGTAGTGGGGCGCCCCATGCAAATGGGGCGTGTGACAGTTCCGGTGACTTGATCCGGACATGGATAGCAGTACCCAAGGAGCCCTGCCTTCCCGCTTTTGCGGGTTGGCGGGGCTCCTGCCTTTTTCTGGCCCCTGGGCCTCGTGCGGGGTTGGGTGGGGTGGGGGGTAGGGGGTCTTTTCTTCTGCGGGTGCTCTTGGGCTGCGCGCGCAGTTCCCCGCGCCCCCTTCGGGGCGCGGACTTGCCCCGCGCCCCTTTCGGGGCGCGGCGCTACGTCCTTGCCTTGATTGCGTCCTCGGGGTTCCAGTTCTCGGTCGGGACCGAGGCCAGTAGGAGGGTTGTGTACGGGGCTTCGGGTGCTGTCAGGACTCGTTTCGTCGGGCCCTGTTCCACCACCCTTCCCCGTTGCATCACCAGGACCTCGTCCGTTACGTGCTGGACGACTGCCAGGTCGTGGCTGACGAAGACCAGGGCCACTCCGGTGTCCCGGCGGATTTCGCCGAGGAGTTGGAGGATCTGGGCCTGGATCGATACGTCCAGGGCCGCCACCGCCTCGTCAAGGACCAGGACTTGGGGGTCCACCGCGAGTGCCCTCGCGATGGCCAGGCGTTGGCGCTGGCCGCCGGAGAGTTCGCGGGGGCGGGCGCCGGCCTCGCGGGAGCCCAGGCCCACCTGGTCCAGGAGCCCTGACGCCAGTTCCTCGTCCCTGCCGTGCAGGTGCAGGGCCGTACGCAGGCACTGGGTGGAGGTGAGGCGGGGGTCCAGGGAGAGGTACGGGTCCTGGAACACCATCTGGATCTCCCTGGCCCTGGCCAGGCGTGCGGCCCGCTTGCGCGGTGTACGGGCTTCGCGGGGGCGGCCGTTCACCGTCACCGTGCCGGCGTCCTGGCGGGCCAGGCCCACCAGCATGCGGGCGACCGTCGTCTTGCCCGAGCCGGATTCGCCCACGATGCCGGTGGCTCCGCCGGGTTGGAGCGTGAACGTCACCTTGTCTGCCGCTTGGTGGCGGCCGCCACCCGGCAGGGGGTAGCTCTTGCTGAGGCCCGATACGGCCAGCAGGTCCCGGGGCATCAGTGGCTCACCTCTGTTTTGTCCGTGACGGCGCAGGCCGCCGTCCCTCCGTCCGGGAGCTTCAGTTGCTCCGGAACCCACGTCTCGCACCCCGTCTCCGCATCCCCGCACCGCGACACGAACGGGCAGCCCGTGAATGTGTCCGACAAGGAGGGTGGGCGGCCCGGGATCGGGTGGAGGGGGAGGGTCGTGTCGCCCAGGGTCGGTGAGCAGGAGAGCAGGCCCCGGGTGTACGGGTGTGCCGGGGTGTCGAACAGTGCCTTCGCCGTGCGCTCCTCCACCACCCGGCCCGCGTACATGACGTACACCCGGTCGCAGTACGCGGCCGCCAGGTGCAGGTCGTGGGTGATGAAGAGGAGGCCGAGGTCGCGGGTGGAGCGGAGTTGGCGCAGGAGCGCCAGGATCTCTGCCTGGGTCGTGACGTCCAGTGCGCTGGTCGCCTCGTCGGCCAGCAAAAGGCTGGGCTCCGCCGCCAGCGCGCCTGCGATGATCACGCGTTGCAGCATGCCGCCGGAGAGTTCGTGCGGGCGTTGGCGTACGCGGTGTTCGGGGTCGGAGAGACCCACCGCGTCCAGGAGTTCCACCGCGCGCTCGCGCGTCGCTCCCCTCTCGGTCAGGAAGTCGCCGATGCGGCGGACCGGGTTGAGGGCGGCGCGGGGGTCCTGGTGGACCATGGCCACCGTCCGGGCGCGGTGCGTTCGCAGGGCCTCGCCCGTGAGGGTCAGGATCTCGGTGCCGTTCACCCGGACCGAACCCGAGCAAGCCGCCTCCGCCGGGAGGAGGCCGAGCGCCGCCTTCGCCGTCGTGGACTTGCCGGAGCCCGACTCGCCCACCAGGCCGACCACTTCGCCGGGCCTGACGGTCAACGACACCGAATCGAGCAGCGGTCTTGCCGCGCCCGGCACCCGCAGCGTGAGGTCTTCGATCTCTAGCAGCATTGGGTCACTGCCTCCCTAGCCGGTCGGCGGCCCAGACCCCGACCACGTTGAAGGACACGACGACCAGTGCGATGGCCGTGCCGGGGACGAGGGCCGGGAGCAGCGCTCCCTGGACCACCGCCGCCTGCCCCTCCTGCACCATCAATCCCCAGTCTGAGGAGGGGGGTTGGGCTCCGAAGCCCAGGTACGAGAGGGTCGCCAGGGACATCAGGGCCTCTCCGAAAAGGACCACCAAGTAGCCCAGGATCGCGCGGCCCAGGTTCGGCACCAGGTGCGCCACGCAGATCCGCGCGCCGCCCATTCCCTGCACCCGGTAGGCATCCACGTACGCCTTGCGGGACTCCGAGAGGGCCAGCGAGCGGACGTACTTGGCGATGGTCGGGGTGAAGGCCAGGCCCAGGGCCAGTACGGACGTCGTCATCCCGGCGCCGAAGACCGCGATGATCAGGACCGTGAAGAGGAGGCCGGGGAACGCGTACATCACGTCCGTGAGCCGGGAGACCAGCGTGTCCACCCAGCCGCCGCGCCAGGCCGCGAGCACGCCCAGCGTGACGCCGAGTACGGCGGCGACGGCGAGGAGCAGGATCGGGGCGATCAGGCTCGTGCGGGTTCCGTACAGGGCGCGGGACAGCAGGTCCTGGCCTGAGGAGTCAGTGCCCAGGAGGTGTTCTCCCGACGTGCCGACCAGTGATGCGGAGAGATCGATCGCGTCGGGGGCGTAGGGCGCGAGGAGCGGTGCGAAGACCGCTGCCAGTACGACCAGGGCGAGCAGGGCCGCGGCCACCATCACCCCTACGGGGCGCCGACGGCGTACGGCCAGGGGCGCGAGCCCCACCGCTGCGGTGGAAGCCATCAGGGTCGTGCCTCCTTCACGCGCGGGTCGAGCAGCGGGTGGACCACGTCCACCAGCGTCGTCACCACGATGTAGCCGGTGACCATGAGCAGCAGGACCGCCTGCGCCACCGGGAAGTCGTGCGTATTGATCGCGCCCACCAGGAGCGAGCCGATGCCGCTGATGCCGAACGCCGTCTCCACGACCACCGTGCCCGCGAGCATTCCCGCCATGACGAGTCCGCACATCGTGATGATCGGCCCGAGCGCGTTGCGCAGGACGTGCCGCCGGATGATGTCGCGCTCCGGGACGCCCGAGGCGCGCGCCGCCTCCACGTGGTCCGATGCGGCGGCGTCCGCCATCGCCTGGCGGGTGACGCGGCTGATGATGGCCAGCGCCCCCAGTGCCAACGACAGGGCGGGCAGCGTGAGGTGGTGCAGTGTTCCGCCGAAGCCCTCGCCCGAGCCCGCGACCGGGAACCACCCCAGCTGTACGCCGAAGAGCGAGACGAGCGCGATCGCCGCCACGAACGAAGGCACCGATGCCGCGAGCGTCGTGCCGCCCACCACGGCCGAGTCGACCCACGTGGACCGCTTCACGGCGGCCAGGATTCCCGCACCCACGCCGAGTACGACGAACAACACCGTGGCGTAGGCGACCAGTTGGAGCGTGGTGGGGAAGCGGGCCGTGACCAGGTCCGCCACCTGGTCGCTGTATTTGAAGGACCGGCCCAGGTCGAAGTGGACGCAGTCCCACAACCACCGGCCGTACTGGACCACAAGCGGCTCGTCCAGGTGGTACTGCGAACGGACCTGCGCCAGGCGCTCCGGCGTCAGCTTGTCCCGGCCGCCCGCGAGGAACACCGCGGGGTCACCGGGCGCCGCGTACACGGCGGCGAAGATGACGAACGAGGCGGCGAAGAGGGTGGCGACAAGGCCGGCGAGGCGGCGTGAGATACGGGCGAGCACGACCCTCACCTAGCCTTTCTTCGGGCCGAGACGGGCGGCCCACGGGTAGTAGAGGTAGGCCTGCGACGCGGGCGGGCCCGTCAGCTTGTCGCTGATGACCAGGGCGGAGGGCACCTGCGCGACCGGGATCCAGACACCCGCGTCCACGAACCGCCGCTGTACGTCGATCGCGAGTTCGGCCCGCTTCGCGTCGTCCAGGGTGCTCAGCGCTTGGCGCACCAACTTGTCGTACGTCGCGTCCTTGAAGCCGACCCAGTTGTTGGAGGAGTCGGAGAGGCCGTTGTCGTAGAAGCCCATGGGGTCGGCCTTGGAGATGTACCAGTCGCCGACCAGCACATCGATGTCGGCCCGCGCGGCCGGATCGCTGTAGAACTCCTCGAACTGGGCCGTGGGCACCGTCTTGATCTGGCCCTTGAGCCCGATCCGCTGGAGCGCGGAGCGCACCGCGTTGGCGACGACCGTGCGGCCCTGGGTGCTGTCCGTGCCGATCACGATGGGGTCGGCCGGCGCCCCGGCCTCCTTCACCAACTCCTTTGCCTTGGCCAGGTCGTCGGCGTCCGGGGTGTCGGGCGCGGACGCGGACAGCTTCTCCTGCGCCGCCTCGAACGCGTCCTTCTCGTATCCCCAGGCGCCCGAGCCGACCGGTGTGGCCCACGGCTGGACGAGGCCGCCGTAGCCGGACTTGGCGATGCCCGTCCGGTCGATCGCGAGGGACAGCGCACGCCGGATCTGCGCGTCCTTCAGGCCGCCGCGGGCGGTCGGGATGAGCACGAGCGAGGCCGTGGACGGGCCGTAGTGCTCGTCGAGGCCCTTGGCCGTGCGCAGGGCGGACGCGGTGTTCGGGGATTCGGCGTACGTGCCGTCGGCGGCGCCCGTCTTCAGGGCGTTGACCAGCGCGCTGTCCGCGGCCCAGCGGAAGACGACCTGCCTGGTCGGCGGCTTCTCGCCCCAGTAGCCGTCGTACGCCTCGATGGTGATCGAGTCGCCGGACTTCCAGCCCTTCAGCTCGTACGGGCCGCTGCACGCGTCGCCCTGGCCGGGCGTACCGAAGTCCTTTCCGGCACCGGCCACCTGCTCCTTGTTCCAGACGATGCCCGCGTCGCCCGCGAGTGCCTTCTTGAAGAGCGCGTCGGGGGACTTGAAGCGGATGGTGATCTCGCGGTCGCCGGTCTTCTTCATGGACTTGACGTTGCCGAACTCGTCGGCCTGCTCCATGTCCGGATCGGCGTGCCGCTTCAGGGACCAGAGCACGTCGTCTGCGGTCAGCTTCGAGCCGTCGTGGAAGGTGACGCCGGTCCGGACGGTGAGGACGAGGGTCTTGTCGTCGGGTGCCTCGGCCTTCTCGGCGAGGAAGGGCTTCGTCGTCATGTCCGGCTGGAGCTGATACAGCCGCTCGCAGACGTTCGTGAGGACGACGCGGCCCGCGCTCGATCCCTGGGTGTCGAGGTCGAGCGAGTCCGGTTCGTCCTCCAGGAGCCAGTTCGCCTTGTCCAGCGTGCCCTTGGCGGCGGCGGTCGTCGCGGTCAGCTTCAGTTTCGCGGCGTCGGCGGGCTTGCCGCCGGTCGCGGACGTGTCGGCGCCGCTGCATCCCGCCACGGCGGTGAGGAGCGTGGCCGCGGCGAGCCCGGCGACCACCGGGCGCTTCGGAGTCCTGGTGAGAGGCGTCATCTGCTGTCTCCGTACGGGCCGTCGTAGAGGTTCCAGGGCATGTGCTGGTAGTCGCGGTCGCAGGGGGTGCCCGCGGTGACGTGGTAATCGCCGCTGGTCAGGTCCACGCAGGAGGAGACGAGCGTGGCCCAGTGCTTGACCTCGGGTCTGCGCGGGTCGGGGTGGGTGCAGAGCGACTCGGGGTGGCCGAGGTGGTCGGACATGGCCTGCTTGATCAGCCTGCGCGACTCTTCGGCGCCGGTGGAATCGCGCAGGGCCTTGAGGCCCTGTTCGGCGCGGGGTACGCGGACGAGCGAGTCCGACGACATGGGGCGGTAGTCGGCGGCGATCGCGGCCGGGACGCCCGCCTGGTAGTGGTTGCCGTGCACGAGGAGGCCGTCCGTGGGGTACATCCAGCCGTGCCCGGCCGGGGTCGTCTCCAGGTCGACGGCGAAGCCCTCGCGGCAGGTCAGCAGGGCGTTCGACGCGATGTGCGCGCGGGTGCGGCAGAGCACGTCCAGGGCGTCGGTGATGGCGTGCTGGTCGAGGACGCTGCGGCGTACGACGGTCTGCGGGAGGCCGATCGCGTCGTTGAAGCGACCGCCGAGGCCGTTCGCGTTCAGAGCGATACCCGCCGAGTTGGCGCCCTGGCGCCCGATCTGGCCCGCCTCGACCTGCATGATCAGGGTCGGGTGCGGGGGCTGGACGATGCGCAGCATGACGACGGTGTCGGCGACCCCGGCCCGCCAGTCCCAGTTCTGCCCGGCCCAGACGTGACCGTCCCCGCTGGCCTCTCCGTAGGCGGCGAAGGAGGTGCAGCCGTCGGCGGGCTCCTCGTCCTTGGCCTTCATCCCGGCGAAGGAGCGGTCGTAGATGACCTCGCCGCGTGCGTTGAGCGCGAGGACGTCGAGGAGGTTCACACCGGCGCCCTCCGCGATGCCCCGCATCTCGTCGATGAGATGGGGCGCGTAGTCGCGGACGGGCTCCAGCCAGCGGGCGGCCCGGTCGGCCACCTGGTCCCAGGTCAGGCCGGACGACTGGCCGAACGCCTCCTCGTAATAGGCGAGGGCGGCGTGCAGTTGGGGCCGGACGGCTTCGCCGTACTGGCGGCCCCGCTCGACGGGGGTGCCGGATATCTCGACGAGCGGGAGGGAGCGATCGGGGGCTGCGGGGGCGCTGCCGGGTGCGGGGGCGGTGCGGGGTGCCATTCTTCTCCTCGCGACGGAGAGCTTCCGGCGACTGTCCTGTAACGTCGATTACGGGAAGCTCTCCTTCTGGAATGCGTTGCCCAGGAGAGTAACGGCCATCACACGAGAGTCAATAGCTGTAATGGAAATTTCAGAGGATCAGACGGAGTCGGCGGAAGCGACGGGGTCCGGCGCCTCCACCGGCGGTGCGGGGCTCGCGCGGCTGCGGGCCGCCGTGCGCGACCAGTGGGAGACGCTCTCCACGTCCGAGCGGGCCGTCGCGCAGTACGTGGTCAGCGCCCCCGCCGAGTCGCTGCTCTTCGCCAGCGCCCAGGAACTGGGCACGGCGAGCGGCACCAGCAACGCGACGGTGGTCCGCGCCATGCAGCGCCTCGGCTACGCGGGCCTGCCGGCGCTCAAGCGGGAGCTGGCGTCGGACTTCACGTCGGCGGTGCCGCCCGAGGTGCGCCTGAAGCAGCGCATCGCGCACGTGGGCCGGGACCTCGACGACATCTGGGGTGAGGTCTTCGACGAGGCGCAGGAGCGCATCGAGCACGCGCGGCGCCTGACGCCGGGCGAGGCACTGCGGGACGCGGTGGGCTTCCTCGCGGAGGCACCGGAGATCCACTGCTACGGCATCGCGGCATCCGAACTGGCCGCCCGCCACCTGGCGTTGGCGCTGGGCAGGATCGGCCGCCGGGCCCGCTACTTCGGCGACACCGGGTTCGCCCTCGCCGACCACCTGCTCGCGGTCCGGCAGGGCGACGCGGTGGTGATCTTCCAGCCGGGGCGCGCGCTGACGGAGCTGACGGTGCTGATCGAGCGGGCCCGGGCGGTGGGGGCGCGGGTGGTCCTGGTCACGGACGAACTGGCGGAGCTGTACGGGTCACGGGTCGACGCGGTCCTGACGGCACCGCACACGCCGACCGGCATCACGACGGAGGCACTCACTGCACTCCTGGTGGCGGACGCGCTGCTGCTCGCGCTGGCGACGCTGGACGAGGGCCTCGCGGTGGAGACATCACACCAACTCACGGCGCTGCGGGAGCAGTTGCTGGGCTCCAGGCCGCGGAGGGGGTAGGGCCCCGAAAGGGCGCGGGGAACTGCACGACAAGCCACGACGCACCCGCAGGGACAGAGCGCGCCCCGGAGCCCTAGACGTGCTGCATGACCAGCACAAAGGCCGTCCCCGGCTCCAGCGCCTCGTAGAGGTGCGGCACGTCGCCCCGGTACGACATGTAATCCCCGGCGGCCAGCTCCACCGTCGCGTCACGCGGCCCCGCGAGCAGCCGTCCCGTGGAGACGACCAGGTGCTCCATCGATCCCGGGATATGCGGCTCGGACTCGCGCACCGAGCCCGGCTCCAGCGCCGCGTGGTAGATGTCGCGCCGGACGCCGGAGGGCCCGGGGGAGAGCAACGTCCCCGCGTACGAAGCCTGTTCGGCGTGCATGGTCGGCCCCTCCCCCGCCCGGATCACCGTCACGGCGGGGGCCGGCGACTCCACCAGGACGCTGAAGGGCACGCCCAGGGCGACGGCGAGCGCCCACAGCGTCTCGATGCCCGGATTGCCGGTGGCCGCCTCCAGCTGGGAGAGCGTCGACTTCGCGATCCCGGCCCGCTTGGCGAGCTCGGAGAGCGAGATGCCCGCCTTGGTGCGCTCGCGGCGCAGGGCGGCGGCGACCCATTCCCTGGGCAGCGTCCCGGAACCTTTGCCGTCGGTCATTACTCGCGCTCCTTCGCCCTTCACCGACCTACCGTTCGCTACAGCGGACCATTCGTTCGGCTTGACGAACGCAGCCCGCTCCAGCCATCGTACTCTCATGCGTTCGTCACACCGAACAGACAGCCCACCAGAGCGAACGAACGAGGGTTTCGTCCGCCTCTCCCACCTGCCACGCGGCGTCCTGCGCGACATCGCCCTCGTCTGGCTCGCCGACGCCGTCGTCGGCGTCTCCTTCGGCGCGATCGCCGTCGCGGGGGGCCTTCCCGTGTGGGTGCCGGTCCTTATGTCGCTGCTCGTGTACGCGGGCTCCGCCCAGTTCAGCGCGATCGGCATCCTCGTCGCGGGCGGCGGTCCGGTGGCCGCGGCGGCGACCGGCCTGCTGCTCAACTCCCGCACGGCGGCGTTCAGCCTCGCCGTCGCTGACAGCCTGGGCCGTTCCCGGGCCGCGCGGCTCTTCGGGGCACATCTGATCACCGACGAGACAGCGGCCTTCGTGCTCGCGCAGCCAGACCAGAAGCAGCGCAAGGCCGCGTTCTGGATATCCGGGCTCGGCCTGTTCGCCGTATGGAACGTCAGCGTGCTCGGCGGTGCGCTCGCCGGGTCCGTCATCGGCGACACTGCCCGCTTCGGGCTCGACGCCGCGTTCCCCGCGGTGCTCCTCGCCCTGGTCCTGCCCGCCCTGCGCGCCGACAGCATGACGCGGCGGGCCGCGGCCGCCGGTGCCGTGATCGCGGTCGCCGCCGCGCCCGTGCTGCCCGCCGGGGTGCCGGTACTGCTTGCCCTGCTGGGGCTGCTGGCGGCGCGGCGGGGGCCGGGACGCCCCGCCTCCCGTCGACCGAACCGCCCCGCCGACCGGAGGAGCGCCTCGTGAACGCCTACCTCGCCTGCATCCTCGTACTCGCCGCCGGAACGTACGCCTTCCGGCTCGCGGGACCCCTGCTGCACGGGCGCGTCGAGCTGCCCGCCCGCGTCCAGGAACTGCTGACCGTCGGGGCCACCGTCCTGCTCGTCGCGCTGCTCGCCACCGGCGCGCTCACCGAGGGACACGGTTTCGCCGGGTGGGCGCGGCCCATCGGCGTCCTGGCCGGCGGGGTGCTTGCCTGGCGGCGGGCGCCCTTCGCCGTGGTCGTGGTGGGCGCGGCGGCGACCACTGCGCTGTTGCGTCTTGCGGGAGTGTGCTGAGCGGCGGCCCGCCCTACCGGTACAGCCCTTCGACCACCTCCGCGTACCGCTCCGTCACCGCCCGTCTGCGGACCTTCAGGCTCGGCGTGAGCAGCCCGTCCTCCACCGTGAAGTCCTCGTCCAGGAGGGCGAAATCGCGGATGCGGGCCGGGCGCGACACCTGTGCGTCGACCTCGTCCACGACGTCTTGGACGAGAGCGCGGACGCGGGGATCGCGCGAGAGCGGCTCGGTCAGTCCGACGCCCTCCCGCCCGGCCCAGCCTCTGATCTCCTCCGCGTCCAGCGTGATCAGGGCGACCGGGTAGGGGCGCTTGTCCCCAACCATCACCACCCGTGACACGAACCGGGAGCGCTGGATGGCGAGTTCGCTCAGCGACGGGGTGAGGTTCTTGCCGCCGGAGGTGATGATCAGGTCCTTCTTGCGGCCGGTGATGCGGAGGTAGCCGGCGGCGTCGATGGCGCCCAGATCGCCGGTGTGCAGCCAGCCTTCGTCGTCCAGGGCGTCGCGAGTGGATTCCGGGTCCGCGTGGTAGCCGGGGAAGATCATCGCGCCCCGGGCGAGGATTTCTCCGTCGTCGGCGATACGGACCTCGCAGCCGTCGACGGGGCGGCCGACCGTGCCATACCGCACGGCGCCGGGATGGTTGAGGGTGATGACACCGGCCGACTCGGTCATCCCGTACCCCTCGAAGAACGCGATCCCGCAGGCCCGCAGGAAGTCGATGACGTGCGGCGCGATGGGAGCGCCGCCGGTCAGCGCCCACCGCAGACGCCCTCCGAGCGCCTGTCGGACCAGGCTGTAGAGGGCCTTGTCGGCGGCGTCGTACGCGTCCTGGAGTTCGGGCGGCAGGACGCCGTCCGCCGCGAGGACCCCGATGCGTATCGCCTCCTCGAACCGTTCACGGCCCCCGTCCTGCGACTCCGCGAGGGAGAGGACGACCGAGTACACCTTCTCGAACAGGCGGGGCACGGACGGCAGATGCGTGGGCTTCGCCTCGGCGAGTTCGGCGACGACGTTCTCGATCTTCCCGCCGTAGAAGCAGAGCTCGCCGCCCTGGATGAGGGTCGTGAACTCGATCAGCTGGGCCAGGAGATGGGCGAGCGGCAGGTAGAGGTACGTGGAGTCGCCGGGGCCGCCCTGGATCAGGGGCAGCGTGGCGGACTGGACGGCGCCGAGATTGCCGTGGGTGAGGAGGCATCCCTTGGGCAGGCCGGTGGTGCCGGAGGTGTAGATGATGGTGGCCAGGTCGTCGGGGGTACGGGCGCGGGCGCGGGTCAGCAGGGCTTCCGGGTCGTGTTGTTCGGTGCCTTCATCGCCGCCTTCCGTCATGAGCAGTACGTGCCGCACTCCCGGAAGCCGGGCCCGCAGGCGCTCGATCTTCGCTGCCTGTGTGGCGTTTTCGCAGAGCACCACCGACGTTCCCGAGTCGCCGATGACCCACTCGACCTCCTCGTCGCCCGCCGTCGGGTAGACGGGGACGACCACCGCGCCCGCCGCGAACGCGGCGAAGTGGGCGTAGGTCCACTCGGGGCGGGTCTCGGAGAGGATCGCCACGCGGTCGTCCGGGCGGACGTCGAGTGCGAGCAGCCGGGCAGCGAAGTGCCGTACACGGGCGCGCAGTTCCTCGTACGAGATTTCCTCCCACGTCCCGCCGCCCGCGGAATCCGTGGACCTGAAGCGGAGAGCGGGCCGCTTTCCGTGGCGGTCGGCCGCCCATTCGGTGAGGACGGCCAGGGTCTCGGGACGCTCCGTCGGCTGCATGCGTACGACGCTAAGGACAGTGCGGCCCCTCGCGGGATGACGGGAAGCGTCAGCGGAGTTGGCCGCGGCGCTCAGCGGGGAGTTCGCGGAGCACCCCAAGCCGAGCCGCCGAAACCGCACCGCATCGACCGCGCTCCCAAACCGCCCCGCCGAGTTCGAGAAGCCGCCGGACTGGGGAGGGACACCCCATGCCGAGCCGGACCATCACCGTCCACCACGTCCGCGCCATGCTGCACGGCGCCGAACGGCACGGAATCGACACCGTCCCGCTGCTCCGCACCGCCCAGATTCCCCCGCTCCTCCTCGGCGACGACCGGGCCCGCATCACCGAGGTGCAGTTCGCCCGCCTGTTCCGGGGGCTGTACCGCGCCACCGGCGACGAGTTCCTCGGCCTCGGCTCGGCGGCCAGCAGGCCCGGCACCTTCGCGATGATGTGCCACGCATCCATCGGCTGCCGGGATCTCGGCGCCGCGATGGAGCGGGCCGCCACCTTCTACGGGCTGTTTCCGGGCGGGCCCGACTTCACCCTTGAGCACCGCGGCTCCGGTGGCTCCAGTAACTCGGGCAGCGCCGTCTTCGCCGTACGCAACGACCTCGAACACGACTACTTCCTCGCCGAGTGCCTCGTCATCATCTGGCACCGCCTGTGCAGCTGGCTGATCGGGCGCCGCATCCCGCTCCACTGGGCCGAGTTCGGGCATCCGCCGCCCCCGCACAAGGACGAGTACGGGGTGCTCTTCGGCTGCACCGTCCGCTTCGGCGCGCCGCGTACCGGCGCCGGGTTCGACGAGCGCTGGCTGGCCGCCCCGCTGATCCGGGACGAGGCGGCGCTGGAGGGGATGCTGAACCGGGCGCCCTTCGATCTGCTCTCACGGCGCGAGTACGGGACGACCGTCGCCGAGCAGGTGCGGCGCGCCCTAACCCGCGCGCTGCGCACCTCCCCCCGCCTGCCGTCCCTCGGCGAGATCGCGGCCCGCCTCGCGGTGAGCCCGGCGACACTGCGGCGGCGCCTCGCCCTGGAGTCCACCTCGTACCAGCAGTTGAAGGACGCGGTCCGGCGCGACGCGGCGATAGCGGGGCTCGCCGAGGGCTCGGAGCCGATCGCCGAACTGGCCGCGCGGCTCGGCTTCTCCGAGGACACCGCCTTCCACCGGGCCTTCCGCCGGTGGACCGGGACCACGCCGGGCGCCTACCGCTATGAGAACCGGGGTCAACAAAGCTGAGCGCTCCCGCCAGCGCCGGACTTACCCGTCAGTCACTACGGTCGTCGCCTGCACACTCGTGCACACCCCAGCCACTGAGGACAGTTGGGAGAGCCGCATGCACGTTCGTACCAGCGCGAGAGCTCTGGCCGTGGTGGCCGCGCTCGGGCTATCGGTCGCCACCCCCGCCGTCACTCCGATGACGGTCACGGCGCAGGCCGCCCCCGCAGCCGACTCCGCGCCCGACTCCGCGCCCGGAGACATCGTCAGCTCCGCACCCAGCAGCTTCCACCCGCTCCCCGGCCAGCCGACCAACACCAAGGCCTGGAAGGTCAACTACCGCTCGACGACGGCGAAGGGCGAGCCGAACACCGTCTCCGGCACCGTCATCGTGCCGCAGGACGGCAGGAAGGGGCCCCGCCCCCTCATCACGTACGCCGTCGGGACCATCGGCATGGGCGACCACTGCGCCCCGAGCGCCGGCTTCCCCAAGGGCACGACCCTCGAAGCCAATCTCATCCAGCAGCTCACCCTGCGCGGCTGGGCGGTGGCGGTGACGGACTACGAGGGCCTGGGCACCCCCGGCGACCACACCTACACGGCGGGCAGGGCCGAGGGGCAGGCCATGCTCGACGCCGCCCGCGCCGCGATCCGCCTCCCCGAAGCGGGGCTCGGCGAGGACACGCCGGTCGGCATCATGGGCTACTCCCAGGGCGGCCAGGCCTCGGGCTGGGCCGCCGAACTGCACGGTTCGTACGCCCCCGACCTGAAGGTGAAGGGCACGGCGACCGGCGGGATTCCCGGCGACCTGATGAAGGTGGCGGACTTCAACGACGGCTCGTACGGCTCCGGCCTGGTCTTCATGGCGGCGATCGGCCAGAACGCGGCCTTCCCCGAACTGAACCTGGAGTCCTACCTCAACCCGGCGGGCAAGAAGCTGATCGGCACCCTGCGCAACAGCTGCGTGGCGGACGGGGCGGTGCTCGGCGCCTTCAAGAAGATCTCCGACATGACGGTGAGGAACCCCCTCGACCAGGCCGACTGGCAGCAGCGCCTGCGCGAGTCGACGGTCGGCACGCGGGCTCCGGACGCGCCGGTGTACCAGTACCACGTGATCACCGACGAGCTGATCCCGTACGGCGTGGGCAAGCAGGTCCGCAAGGACTGGTGCGCCGAGGGCGCGAACGTCGAGTGGCACACGGTTCCGCTCGGCGAGCACGTCTCGGGAGTCATCACGCAGTCGCCGCTTGCGGCCAACTGGCTGGCGGAACGGTTCGCGGGGAAGCCGGCGCGGGGCAACTGCTAGCCGCGGCCGGGGCAGGGGGTGACGGCGGCGCGTGACGGCCCGCGAGGGCGGACCGTCGCACGCCGCCACCGCTCAACTCACCGCCCGCTCCACCGGAATCCACAGCTCCGCGTCCGCGTGCTTGCCGTCGTCCGAGAGGCAGGTCCGCAGGATCTCGGGGCCCGGCCTGCTCTGGTACGGGTTCGAGGGGAACCACTGCGTGAACACGTCCCGCCACAGATTCTGCAGCGTCTGAGGAAACGGCCCCGCGCTCTCGAAGACGGCCCAGCTCCCGGCGTCGACGGGGAGCGCCACCATGTCATCGGGCACGTCAGGGGTGTGCGGGCCGGTCACCACGCCCTGGTAGTAGTCGAGTTCGGTCCCTTCGGCGCGGCTGCCGTCCAGGTCGTCGCTGACCGAGACAAGCCCGCCCGGCTCCTGGCCCTGGCCTTGACCTTCGTCCTGGTCCGAGAGGCTCTCGATGCGCCGGAGGGTCTCCTGCCCGAGCCCACGGATGAACTCGGCGATGTACGGGTTCACGCCCTCGTGGACGAGCGGAACGCGCGCCTTCATCCCCACGACCCGGAACTCACCCTTGTCCACAACCCGGTACCGCATGCTGCTGCTCCCTTCGACGACGAGGCGGAAGGACATCCGTGGCTGGGATTGCAGCGTCGCGCCGCCGCGCCGGGCCTCGCCCGGACCGACCCCGTGCATGGCACGGAACGCCCGCGCGAAGGCCTCCCCCGACGAGTAGCCGTACCGCACCGCGATATCGAGCAGCGTCCGCTCCCCGGCGAGCACCTCGCCGCCCGCGACGGTCAGCCGCCTGCGCCGGATGTACTCCGACAGCGGCAGTCCCGCGAGGCCGGAGAACAGCCGCCGGAAGTGGTACTCCGACGTCACCGCCGTCCGCGCCAGGTCGGCCACGTCGATCGGCTGATCGAGATGGCTCTCGATCTGCTCCATGGCCTGGTTGAACCTCTCAAGCACCCCGGCCTCCTTCCCTTCCCTTTCACTCACCGACGCTAGGCAGGACCCACCCTGCCGGACCCGACAGTCTGTGCCCGGTTCGGTAGGGCAGGTGACGGGGCTCGCGGCTCGGCCCGGGCCGCCGGGCGCTGGACTAGCCGCGGGGCTCCCCGTACCAGCGCCAGGACGTCAGGCGGGGGTGGCCCGGGAGGTCCCCGCGGCCGGTGGCCCAGAGCAGGGTGGGCCAGGGGGCGGTGTCGTGCGGGGCGTCCGGGAAGAGCCGGGCGAGTACGCGGGCGCAGATGTCGGCCGGGGCTGACCAGGGCAGGCCGAGGCCCTCGGCCAAGTCGTGGGTGTGGACGAGGGTTTCGACGATGCCCATCGCCGCGAAGCCCTCGGGGTCGGAGACGCCGAAGCCGTGGTAGGCGCGGGTCGTCGGCGGTGCCGTGCGGACCATGGCGATCAGCAGCGCGCCGCTCGCCTCCAGGACCTGGAGCAGCCCGGCGGGGCCGGCGGAACGGTCCGCGTGGATGGCGTTGGAGGGGCCGCCCGGTCGGCGGGGCTCCCAGATGAAGGGCACTTCGCCCGTCATGGGCGGCTGCCGGGGGCCGAGTTGGGCGGCGTACGCGAAGAGGTCGTCGCTCAGGTGCTCCACCGTCTCCCAGCAGTCCCACTCCAGCGTGCCCGCCTTGCCCTCCCAGGCCTCGGGCGGCGCCTCGCGGAGGGCGGCGAGGGCGAGCTGGACGGCCCGGTCGAGGTCATCGGGGGTTACGGGAGCGGGAGTGGGGGCATCTTCGTCGGCTTGTCGGCGCATGCGGCGAACGGTATCCGCGCACCGGCCGCCACCCCAGCGAAATTCCCGCCGGGCCCAGCGAGACAAACCGCCCGGGCCCCGCCCTGGGCACACTTCCGAGCGCCGTCCCGGGCACACCTCCGGGCCCCACCCGGGGCACACCTCCGAGCGCCGCCCCAAGCACACCTCCGTGTCCAGCCCCCAACCCCGCCCCCGGAACACCTCCGTGTCCAGGCCCCAGCCCCGCCCCCGGAACACCTCCAGCCGCCGGCCCCGCCCCCGGCACACCTCCGGGCCCCGGACCAAGCACACCTCCGGGCCCCGCCCCGGGCACACCTCCGGCCCCGGACCAAGCACACCTCCGAGCCCCGCCCGGGCATATACCTCCCGGCCCCGGCCCCGGCCCCGGCCCCGTCCCGGGCACGCGGAGCCGCCGAGGCCCGGCGGAGGCCGCACCGCCCAGCTGGGCCCGGCGGAGTCCGCACCGCTCAGCTGGGCTGGGCGGAGGCCGCACCGCTCAGCCCCGACGCAGACCCACCACCCAGGCCCCCCGGTCCCGACGCAGACCCACCACCCGAGCCCGGCCGGACCGCACCACCGCTCCCCCGGGCCCAGCAACATCCGAGCGCGCTGCAAAAAAGTCCCGCTCCAGCAGGCCTTTCCGTGGCCCTGCGCGGGACTTTCCTGCAATCCACCTTCCAGCCCCCCTGCCCGGAGGGCTCAGCCCCGGCCGTCCCTCGGGAGCAGCCACGCCGCCAGCGCAGTCGTCCCGCACAGCAGCAGGCCCACCGCCACCAGCGCCTCCCGCATTCCCGTGACCGAGAAGCCCGTGCCGCCCTCCGTCGCCAGGAGTGCGCCGAAGAGGGCCACCGCCATCGCGCCGCCCGTCTGGCGCAGGGCGTTGAGCAGGCCCGATGCCGTGCCCGCTCGGTGGGCGGGGACCGCGTCCATCAGGAGTGCCGTCAGTGCGGGGACCGCGAACGCGCCGCCCATGCCGGTCGGGATGAGCAGGACGAGCACCAGCCAGAGCGGGGTGTCCGCAGCGAGGGGCAGGAGTACGAACATGGCGAGGGCGAGTACCGCCTGGCCCGCGACGATCACCCGGCGGCGGCCGATCCGCTCCGCCATGCGCGGCGAGACGAGGTTCGTCGACGTGATGATCACCGCGAGGGGCACGAACATCAGGCCCGCCGCGATCGCGGACATCCCCCGCAGCTGCTGGAAGTAGAGGCCGAGCAGGAAGACGATGCCGTAGAAGCCCGCGTTGACGGCGAAGCCTATGGCGAGCGAGACGCTGACCTTGCGCTCGCGCAGGAGGCCGAGCGGGACCATGGGCGCCGCGTGCCGCTTCTCGGCGGCGTGGAAGCCGAGGCCCGCCACTACGGCGAGGGCGGCGGCGCCGAGCACCGGCGCGCTGGTCCACCCCAGGTGCGCGCCCTCGATGACGGCGAACGCGAGGCCCGCGAGGGCGAGTACGGCGGTGGCCTGACCTGCGAGGTCGAGCGGCGCGGGGCGGCGGGGGGAAGGGGCGGTGCGGGCGAGCAGGGCGAGGATCACGGCGCCGATGGGCAGGTTGAGGAGGAAGACCGCGCGCCAGCCTGCCGCCTCGGTGAGTACGCCGCCGAGTACGGGCCCTGCCGCCATGGCGACGGAGCCGCCGACCGTCCACAGGGCGATGGCGCGGGCCCGGCGGCGCGGGTCGTCGTACGCCTGGCGGATCAGTGCGAGCGAGGCGGGCATGACGATGGCCGCGGCCCCGCCCTGTGCGACGCGGGCGGCGATGAGGGCGCCGATGCCGGGGGCGAGGGCGCAGGCGAGCGAGGCGAGGGTGAAGAGTCCTACGCCCCAGGCGTAGGCGCGCCGGGCACCCGCCCGGTCGGCGAGGGCTCCCGCGGAGAGCATGAGGGCGGCGAACATCAGCGTGTACGCGTCCACGACCCATTGCAGGCCGGCCATGCCGCCGTGCAGGGAGGTGCGGATGGCGGGGAGCGCGATGTTCACGGCGGACACGTCGACGGTGATGACGGTGAAGCCGAGGAGGGAGGCGAGGAGGGCGACGGTGGGGGTGCGGGTGGGGTGTATGGGAGGTGCGGTTCTGGGGGCGGCGGGAGCGAGGGCCGGGGCAAGGGCGGAGGGCGGCATATCCAGTAACTCCTGTGACGCGGGGCAAACGGGCGGGTGGGTGGGAGAGGCTTGTTCGGCGAGACGCAGATCCGGGGCATCGGGCGGGTGGGCGGGAGAGGCTTGTTCGGCGAGACGCAGATCCGGGGCAACCGGACCGCCGGGAGAGAACAGGCCCCGCAGCAACAGACTCCGCCCAGGCCCGCCGCCCAGGCAGACCGCAGCGTTCCTGGCCCTGACACGGCCCCCCACATCCCGCCCCCGGCGGGGACAATGGACGGATGGCGAAAGCAGAGGGCACTGAACTGGGCAGATACCTGCGGGCGAGACGCGCGCAGATCAGCCCCACCGACGCGGGCCTCCCGGAAGGGACCGGCCTGCGCCGCACCCCCGGCCTGCGCCGCGAGGAACTCGCCGCCCTCGCCGGGGTGAGCGTCGACTACTACACCCGCCTGGAGCGCGGCCGCGAGACGAACCCCTCCCCCTCGGTGATCGACGCCCTGGCCCGCACCCTGCGTCTGGGCGGCGACGCCCACGAGCGCCTGCACGACCTCGCCGAGCTGGCCTCCGGCCGCCTCACGGAGCCGCACCCCACCACCGGGGACACGGTCCGCCCCAGCGTCCAGCACATGCTGGACAACCTGAGCCCGCTGCCCGCGTACGTGGTCAGCCGGTACAGCTACATGCTGGCCGCGAACCCAGCGGGCCGGCGCCTCATGCCGGGCCTGTGGGACTGGCCCGCCGAGCAGCGCAACGTCACGCGCTATCTGTTCCTGCACCCCGTGGGCCGCGTGCTCTACCAGCCCTGGGAGGAGACCGTCGCCAAGTCCGTCGCGCACCTGCGCGCGGTCGCAGGCGCCGACGTGGACTCGCCCCGCCTTGCCGCGCTGGTCGGCGAACTCCTCCTCAAGTCACCGGACTTCGCCCGCCTCTGGGAGCGCTACGAAGTCAGCGAGCGCGGCGGAGGCATCAAGTCCTTCGACCATCCGAAGGTCGGCGCGATGACACTCACGTACGAGGTGATGAAGCTGGCGCGGACGGACGGCCAGCGCCTGGTGGTCTACCAGGCCGATCCGGGCACCGCAGACGAGGAGGCGATGCTCCGCCTCGCCCCGGCGGCCCGCACCCCCCGCTAGCCGGCCGCCCACGGTCACGAGCCGCCGCTAGTCCCTAGTCCTCCTCCTCCACCCCGCACGAGCTCCCGTTCGGCGGCATCTCCCCGTACAGCAGGAACCCGTCCACCTTCTCCCGCACGCACTTCGACCCGGCGTAACCGGTGTGCCCGTCGCCCTTGTTGTCCAGGACGACGGCCGCGGAGCCGAGCCGCTCCGCGGTCTCCTCGGTCCAGCGGTAGGGCGTGGCCGGGTCGCCGCGGGTGCCGACGAGGAGGAAGTCGGGGCTCTTCACGTCGCGTACGTCCTTGCGGATGTAGTCCGTACCGGCGGGCCGCCCGAAGCAGAAGAGCACCGGCATCAGCATCGACTTCCCGAAGATGGCGGACGTCGACTCGAACTCCTCCTGAAGCTTGGTGACTTCCTTCTCGACGTTCTTCTCCGATGGCCGGTCCGGGTCGTCCGCGCAGTTCACGGCCATGAGCGCGGCGGCCATGTTGTCGGCGGGCACGTCCGCGGGCGCGCGCCCGACGGGCTCGGTCTGCTGTGCGAGCGATCCGCCCATCCGCAGCAGCGCCCGCGGGTCCCCGTCCGCGAGGAGCGCGCCGAGAGCCTGCGAGAGCGCGGGCCACGACTGCCTGCTGTAGAGCGCCTGCCCGAGTACGTCGACGACGTCCTGGCCGGTGAACTCCGCGCCGTCGGAGGACTGGAGCGGATACGAGTCGAGCCCCTTGATCAGCTCGGACATGTGGCCACGGGCCGCGCGCGAGTCCGTGCCGAGCACACAACCCGCGTTCTCCGTGCACCACTTGATGAAGTTGTCGAGCGCGGTCTGGCGCCCCTCCGCGCTGATCAGCGCCTGCTCGGCGACGTCCTCGGTGAGGGTGTCCACGCCGTCGAGGACCATCCGCCCGACGTTGTCGGGGAACTGCGCCGTGTACACGGAACCGAGCCGCGTCCCGTACGAGAAGCCCAGGTAGTTGAGCTTCTTGTCGCCGAGCACCTGGCGCATGACGTCCAGGTCCCGGGAGACGTTGACGGTCCCGACGTACGGGAGGACGGGTCCGGACTTCTTCTTGCACGCCTCGGCTATCTTCCGCATCTGGTCGAGCATGGCCGCGGCGTCGTCGGAGCCGCCCTTGGCCTCCGGGTCGTCCGCACCGGCGTCGTCACCGCAGCTGACGGGCGAGCTCTCGCCCACGCCGCGGGGGTCGAAGGAGACCACGTCGTACCCCTTGCCGAGGTACTCGAACTCCTTCTGCGACTGAAGCAGCCCGGAGACTCCGGCGCCGCCCGGGCCGCCGAAGTTCAGCAGAAGCGAGCCCCGCGGCTTGCCGCTGGACTTGATGCGGACCATGGCGAGCTTGATCGTGTCGCGCTTCGGATGCGCGTAGTCGAGGGGCACCGTGATCTTGCCGCACTGGATGTTCTTGTCCTTGGGGACGGTCGTGGCGTCGGAATCGGCGACGAGGAGCCCCGCGCCTTCTCCCTTGCAGGCGCCCCACTTGATCTTCTGCGAGTAGTAACGGGACAGATCGGGTGAAGGTGAGGACGAGGACGACGCGAATGACGGCGAGGACACGGCCACCGCGCTCTCGCCCGGCAGCCAGGCCCCTGTCCCCATGACGGCCAGCGCGGTAGCGCCGGCGAGCGCAACAGCTCTGCGCACGGCAACCTCCCAGGGTCTGCCCCTCGATCACCCTAAGGGCGGGGCAGCGCCCCCGCCCGTCCAGGTGACAGTGAGTGACATTCGCCGGGCGGGATTACCGTGCGTGTCCGTACAGATCCTCGATCTCCGCCGCGAAGTCCCGCTCGATGGCGTCCCGCTTCAGCTTCAGGGACGGGGTCAGATGGCCGCTCTCCTCCGTGAAATCCACCGGCAGGACGGCGAACCGCCGGATGGACTCGGCCCGCGAGACGAGCTTGTTGGCCTCGTCGACGGCGCGCTGCAGGGTCTCGCGCAGATCGGCGTCGTCCACCAGGCCGGGGCCCGTGTGCACCTTCTTCTTCATGCGGCACCAGTGCGCGATGCCGTCCGCCTCCAGCGTGATCAGGGCGGTGATGTACGGCCGGGCGTCGCCGACCACCATGCACTGACCGACCAGCGGATGGGCGCGCAACCAGTCCTCCAGCGGGGCGGGCGTCACGTTCTTGCCGCCAGTGGTGATGAGGATGTCCTTCTTGCGGCCCGTGATCGACAGATACCCGTCGGCGTCGAGGGCGCCGATGTCCCCCGTCGCGAACCACTCCTCCCGCGCGGGTACGACACCACCGGCCTGCCCGTCCCAGTAGCCGCCGAAGACCTGCCCACCGGCGAGCAGCACCTCGCCGTCGTCCGCGATCCGCACGCGCGTACCGGGCAGCGGCCAGCCCACCGTGCCGAGCCGCGGCTTCAGGGGCGGGGTCACGGTCGCCGCGGCCGTGGTCTCGGTGAGGCCGTACCCCTCGAAGATCTCGATGCCCGCCCCCGCGTAGAACGCGGCGAGGCGGCGTCCGAGCGGTGAGCCGCCGCAGATCGCGTAGCGCACCTTGCCGCCGAGTGCGGCCCGGATCCGCCGGTAGACGAGCGGGTCGTACAGCGCGCGGGCCATCCGCAGCCCGAACGTCGGGCCGGGGCCCGTGCCGTGCTGCCGCGCCTCGACCGCTTCCCCGTAGCGGACGGCGATACGGGCCGCGCGGTCGAAGGAGGAGGCGCGGCCCATCTTCTCGGCGGTGGCGCGCCCCGTGTTGAAGACCTTTTCGAGGACGTACGGGATGGCGAGCAGGAAGGTGGGCCTAAAGCCCGCAAGATCCCCCAGCAGGTCCTCGGTCTGGATGCTCGGCGCGTGGCCGAGCCGTACCCGGGCGCGCATACAGCCGACGGCGACCATGCGCCCGAAGACGTGCGAGAGCGGCAGGAAGAGCAGGGTGGACGCGGGCGCCTTGCTGACGGACTTGAAGACGGGGTGGAGCAGCTCGATCGCGTTGTCGACCTCGGCGAAGAAGTTGCCGTGGGTCAGCACGCAGCCCTTGGGGCGGCCGGTGGTGCCGGAGGTGTAGATGAGCGTGGCGACGGAGTCGGGCCCCGAATCCGCCCGCCGCTTCTCGACCTCGGCGTCGGATATCCCCTCCTTGCGCCCCAGCTCGGCTAGCCGCCGTACGTCGCCCTTCTCGAAGGACCACAGGTGCTCCAGGTCGGGCATCCGGTCCCGCTCGGGCCCCAGCGACGCGGCGAGCGCGACGGTCTCGACGGCGAGGGCGACCGCGCCCGAGTCCTGGAGTATCCACCGGGTCTGGTAGGCGGAGGAGGTCGGATAGACGGGCACGGTGACCAGGCCCGCCGCCCAGCCCGCGAAGTCGAGCAGCGTCCACTCGTACGTCGTACGCGCCATGATGGCGAGCCGGTCCCCCGGAGCGAGCCCCTCGGCGATCAGCCCCTTGGCCACGGCGAGAACCTCCGCGGCGAATTCGGCGGCCGTCACGTCCCGCCACCGCCCGTCGTCCCCCTTCCGGGAGAGCACGGCTTCGGCGGGGGCCTCGCGGGCGTTGTCGAAGGGAATGTCGGCGAGGGACCCCTGGCGGACGGCGGCGGCGAAGGGCGGCACGGAGACTTCGCGCACGGCGCCGTCGAGGTGCCGCAGGTGGGGTTCGACGAGGGCGGGCTGGGGGGTGACGGGGGGCATGGGGGCGGCTCCTTGTGCGGGTGGGATTCAGCCTGTCCGGCGTTTGAGGACGAACTCGGCGAAGCCGGTGATCAACGGTGCGCGGGGTCCGGCGGAGGCGGTTTTCGGGAAGGGGCAGGCTTGGGGAGCCAACGGCGAGTCGTCACCCCCGCTCAGGAAAAGCCCTCACTCCCGCTCCAAGATCGCCGTCACCCCCAGCCCACCCGCCGCGCAGATCGAGATGAGCCCACGTCCGGGAGCCCCCCGCTCGGCGAGCAGTTTGGCCAGGGTGGCGACGATCCTCGCACCCGTGGCGGCGAACGGATGCCCCGTGGCCAGCGAAGATCCTGTGACGTTGAGCCGCTCCCGGTCGACGACTCCGAGGCCCTGCTTCTCCCACGCGGCCAGCGTGGCGAGCACCTGCGAGGCGAACGCCTCGTGGATCTCGACGAAGTCGAAGTCCGCGAGCCCGAGCCCGGCCCGTTCCAGCATCCGCGGCACGGCGTACGCGGGCGCCATCAGCAGCCCGTCCCGACCCCCGACGACGTCACCCCCGACGAAGTCGACCGCGGCGGTCTCGTAGGCGCTCAGATAGGCCAGCGGTTCGAGCCCGCGCTCCTGCGCCCACTCCTCGCTCGCGAGCAGCGTGAGGGCGGCGCCGTCCGTCAGCGGGGTCGAGTTGCCCGCGGTCATGGTCGGGTTGGCGCCCTTCACACCGAAGACGGGGTTCAGCTTCGCGAGCTTCTCGACGCTCGATCCGGGCCGCAGGTTCTGATCCCGCTCAACTCCGCGGAACGGTACGACGAGCCCGTCGAGGAACCCCCTGTCGTACGCGGCGGCGAGCCGCTGGTGGCTGGTCGCGGCCAGTTCGTCCTGCGCCTCGCGCGTGACGCCCCACGCCTGCGCGGTCACGGCGGCGTGCTCGCCCATGGAAAGCCCGGTGCGGGGCTCGGCGTTGCGCGGGATGTCGGGCACGAGGTGCGAGGGCCGTACGCGGGCGAGCGCCTTGACCCGCGCCCCGGTCGTCTTGGCGCGGCGCGCGGCGAGGAGGATCTTGCGCAGGGAGTCGTTGACGCCGAGCGGGGCGTCGCTCGCGGTGTCGGCGCCGCCCGCCACGGCCGACTCGGTCTGCCCCAGCATGATCTTGTTGGCGGCGGCGATGACGGCTTGGAGGCCGGTGCCGCAGGCCTGCTGGATGTCGTACGCGGGCGTGGTGGCCGCGAGGCGCGAGCCGAGGACGGTCTCGCGGGCGAGGTTGAAGTCCCGGCTGTGCTTGAGCACGGCGCCGGCGACGAACTCGCCCACGGCGCCCGGCTCCTCCAGCCGGTACCGCTCCGCGAGCCCGTCGAGCGCGGCGGTCAGCATCTCCTGGTTGGACGCGGTCGCGTACGGGCCGTCGGAGCGCGCGAACGGGATGCGGCTGCCGCCGATGACCGCCACGCGGCGGGTGGTGGGCAGATTCATGTCTCGACCAACTCCTGACCCTTGAGTAACCTTACTCTGAAGTAAATTTACGACCGAGCTGGGAGTTGGACAATGGCCGACCGCTATCTGAACTTCACGGGCACCGCACCCGGCCGCTTCCTCACCCGGAGGCTCGGCCTGCCCCAGCCGTCGGCCCTGCGGCGCTGGACTCCGGAACATCCGCAGCTGGAGGGGGAGTTGCTGCACCTCACGGCCGGGAAGTCCGCGCACGAGAAGGACCTGGCGCCGATCTTCGCGCGAACGCACCTGAAGGCGGCGAAAGATTCCTCCTCCCCCTCCGACTCCTCCTCCGACTCCTCCTCCCGCTCCTCACGTCCCGCGGCGGTGGTTCTGGACGCAACCGGCATAAGCGACACTCCTGGCCTCGCCCTCGTGCACGCGGCGCTGCACCCCGTGGTGCGCTCGGTGGCGGAGAACGGCCGCGTGGTGGTGCTCGGCGCACCGGTCTCGCCCTCCGACCACCACCAGGCGGCGGCACAGCAGGCGTTGGAGGGCTTCGTACGCTCCCTGGGCAAGGAGCTGGGCAGGGGCCGCACGGCGACGCTGGTCCGCATGCGCTCGGCGGCGACCGCGGAGTCCACGCTGCGGTTCCTGCTCTCGCCCAGGTCGGCGTACGTCAGCGGCCAGGTGATCGAGGTGGGGGATGCCGAGCCGGCTGCCCCCGGCGACTGGGACCGGCCCCTGTCCGGCCGTACGGCGCTGGTCACGGGGGCGGCGCGGGGGATCGGCGAGGCGGTGGCGGAGGTCCTCGCGCGCGACGGTGCGCAGGTGGTCGTACTCGATGTGCCGTCCGCGCAGGCGGATTTGGTACGGGTCGCCGACCGGCTCGGCGGGACGGCCCTGCCGCTCGACATCACGGCGGACGACGCCGGGGAGCGCATGGCTTCGGCGCTGGCTCCCGGCGGCCTGGACATCCTCGTCCACAACGCGGGGATCACCCGGGACCGCAAGCTGGCCAACATGCCCGCGGAGCGCTGGAACCCGGTCCTGGACGTGAACCTCACGAGCGTGCTGCGCACGACGGACGCGCTGCTCAAGTCCGGGACGCTGAACCGGGGCGGGAGCGTCGTGGCCACGGCCTCGATCGCCGGGATCGCGGGGAATGTGGGCCAGACGAACTACGCGGCCAGCAAGGCGGGGATCATCGGGCTCGTGCGGTCCCTTGCGCCGGGCGCTTACGCGGAGCACGGGGTGACGGTGAACGCGGTGGCCCCCGGCTTCATCGAGACGAAGATGACGGCGGCGGTCCCTCTCTTCATCCGCGAGGCGGGCCGCAGGATGAATTCCCTTGCGCAGGGGGGCTTGCCGGTGGACGTGGCGGAGACCACTGCGTGGCTCGCCTCCGCCTCCGGCGGGGTGAACGGCCAGGTGATCCGGGTCTGCGGCCAGAGCCTCCTCGGGTCGTAGCCCTCGCCCGTACGGACCTCAGCCTGCCCCGCGGCGCGTTCCCCCAAACGAACCTCTCCCACCCACCCACCCGATCACCCCGCATCCACCTCCGCACGAACAAACCTCTCCCACCCACCCGCCCGATTGCCCCGCATCCACCCCTGCACGAACAAGCTCGCCCGCCCGATTGCCCGCATCCCCCTGCACGAACAAGCTCTCCCGCACGCCCGCCCGATTGCCCCGCATCCGCCCCCTCACGAACAAGCTCTCCCGCCCACCCCCGAAAGGACCCCATGCTCGCCCCCCTGCTCCTCCGCGGCGCGATCCTCTCCCCGCTCAAGCGGCCCCGCCCCGACGCCCCGCTCCCCCGCGACCACCAGACCCTCGGCGGCATCCGTCCCAGCGCCGCGCACCTCGCCGCCTACTCCCGCATCTGCGGCTACCCCACCCCCCAGCACACCCTCCCCCTCACCTACCCCCACGTACTCGGCTTTCCGCTGGCCATGCGGCTCATGACCACCCGTGCCTTTCCGCTGCCGCTGCTCGGGCTCGTGCACACGTCCATCGAGATCACCCAGCATCGCGCCCTGACGACCGCGGACAGCCTCGAACTCTCCGTCCACGCGGCCCGCTTGACCCCGCACCGCCGCGGCACCGAAGCCACGCTCGTCACGGAAGCCCGCGTCGACGGCACCCCCGTATGGACGTCGAGCAGCACCTATCTGGCTCGGCACCGCACCAGCGACGCGGGTACGCCCGACGCACCCCGCAAGAGCGACGACGCCCCCCTCCCCGCCCGCACCGAGTGGCGGCTGGCCCCGGACCTCGGCCGCCGCTACGGCGCCGTCTCGGGCGACCGCAACCCCATCCACCTGTACCCCCTGACCGCACGCCTCCTCGGCTTCCCCCGGGCCATCGCCCACGGCATGTGGACCGCGGCCCGCTGCCTCGCCGAGCACACGGAGTACGAGACACCCCAAGCCGCCCGCGTGCGCATCGACTTCAAGGCCCCCGTGCTGCTCCCGAGCACCGTCGCCTACGCCGCCGACGGCCCGCGCTTCGAGCTCCGCAGCGGCGACAAGACCCACCTCAGCGGCACCCTCAGCTGAGAAGCCCCCGCTAAGGAACCCACCGCCGACCCTCCATCAACTCCCCGAGCCCCGCCCACGCGAAGTTCATCAGCGTCGCCGCGGCCTCCTTCGCCGAGACCGACGCGTCCCCGTTCGCCCACCCCGCGAGCGACTCCGCCGCGCCCACCAACGCCTGCGCCAGACCCGCGACTTCACGATCCGCCAGCTCCGGCTTGCGGTGCGCCTCGCGTGCCGCTTCCGCGATCAGCGACGTCACGAACGCCACGATCTCCTCGCGCATCACGGCGACCTCGGCCGCGAACGGCTCCCCCTGCGTACGCGCCTGGTTGTGCAGCACCACCCACGCGTCAGGCCGCTCCGACGTATGCGTGAAGAACGCCTTCAGGCCCGCCCACAACTGCCGGTCGGCGGCCCCACGACCGCCACCCCCGCCACTACCCCCACCACTGCCCCCGCCGCTCACCCCGCCCCGCACCGCCGCGACCAACGCCGCCGCCTCCCGCCGGATGCACGCGGTGAACAACTCCTCCTTGGAGTTCAGGTACAGATACACCAGCGGCTTGGAGACCCCCGCGACCTCCGCGATCTCGTCCATCGAAGCCGCCCGGTACCCCCGTTGCCCGAAGATCCGCACCGCGGCATCCAGCATCTGCTGCTCCCGCACCGCCCGCGGCATCCGCTTCTGCCGCTTCCCCACCGCACCCGCACCCGCAGCCTTCACATCGCCCACCCCGGACGCCCGCCTTCCACACAACCTGTGCACAGACCAACCAGCCTACGGTCAGCCCCTGACGCAACAAACGTGCCCCGCACCCGGAACGAATCCGGGTACGGGGCACGCCCGCGACGAGCGGGGGACGTCAGGCGGCGACAGGCACCGTCCGACGCTCGTCGACGGGGCCTTCGAACTCGTCGAGCGGCGAAGCCGACGCGTGCTCGTAGGCCTCACGGTCCAGGATCTTCTCGCGAGCGGCGACGATCACCGGCACGGCCGCCTGCCCGGCCACATTTGTGGCGGTGCGCATCATGTCCAGGATCGGGTCGATGGCGAGCAGCAGGCCCACGCCCTCCATCGGGAGGCCCAGGGTCGACAGGGTCAGGGTCAGCATGACCGTGGCGCCGGTCAGACCGGCCGTCGCGGCCGAGCCGACCACCGAGACAAAGGCGATGAGCAGGTACTCCTTGATGCCCATCTGCACGTCGAAGATCTGCGCGACGAAGATCGCGGCGATCGCCGGGTAGATCGCGGCGCAGCCGTCCATCTTCGTGGTGGCGCCGAACGGCACCGCGAAGGACGTGTACTCCTTCGGCACGCCGAGGCGCTCGGTGACCTTCTGGGTGACCGGCATCGTGCCGACCGAGGAGCGCGAGACGAAGGCCAGCTGGATCGCGGGCCAGGCGCCCTTGAAGAACTGGACCGGGTTGACCTTGGCGACCGTGGAGAGCAGCAGCGGGTAGACGCCGAACATCACCAGGGCGCAGCCGATGTAGATGTCGGCGGTGAACGTCGCGTACTTGCTGATCAGGTCCCAGCCGTAGTCGGCGATGGCGAAGCCGATGAGGCCGATGGTGCCGATCGGCGAGAGCTTGATGACCCACCACAGGGCCTTCTGGAGGAGCGCGAGGACGGACTCGCTGAGGTCCAGGATCGGCTGCGCCTTCTCGCCGATCTTCAGTACGGCGATACCGGCGACGGCGGCCATGAAGACGATCTGCAGGACGTTGAGCTCGGTGAACGGGGTGATGACGTCCGTCGGGATGATGCCGGTGAGGAAGTCGATCCAGGAGCCCGAGGTCTCCGGCTTGGCGCCGTCCTTCGGGGTGAGGCCGGTGCCGGCGCCCGGGTTCGTGATGAGCCCGATCGCGAGGCCGATGACGACCGCGATCAGCGACGTGATCATGAACCAGACCAGCGTCTGCGTGGCGAGCCGCGCGGCGTTGTTGACCTTGCGCAGGTTGGTGATCGACACCAGGATCGCGAAGAAGACGAGCGGGGCGACCGCCAGCTTCAGGAGCCCGATGAAGGTGCTGCCCACCTTGTCCAGGGTGGTGACGAGCCAGGACACGTCCTGGCTGCGGGCCAGCCAGCCGAGCAGGACACCGAGGACCAGACCGCCGAGGATCTGGGCCCAGAACGGCAGCTTGAGGAATCTGGGTATCCGGGAGCCGGACTTCGGCTGCTCGGCCTTGTCGGCCGGGGATACGGGGGAGTTCGCGGACACGGACACACTCCGGGTAATGGCGGGGGGACGTGAGGGAGCGGCGACCGCGAGGGGGTCAGACGGAACGGCCTTGACGGCGCCGCTGCAGTGCAGATGTCACTTGGTGCTTGTCGCTTGCGCTGGTCGCAGAGGACTCGGAGAGCTCAGAGACGGCGGCGACAGGCCGCGGACATGCAGCGGCAGAGATCGACATGCAGGCGCTCCACGAGCGGAACGCTCGTGGCGATGCGGGGCGCGGCTGCTGTCTTCATGTCGAACACGTTAACACTTGAACTTTGAGAACATCAAAGGTGTTGTTTGAGGTAGACGAGGCGGATCGGAGGCGAGGGGACCTCCGGGACGCAAGAAACCCCGGCCGGGAGCAGTTGCTCCCGTACCGGGGTCGAGGCTTTTGTGACGAACCTTACGGCTGTGCGCGCAAGGGTCCGCGGGTGGTTACGACTTCGCGCGAGCGGTGTCGTCGGCGACGTCCTCCATGGTGCGGTTCGCCTCCAGGTTGGCCTTGGTGCGCTCCACGCGCTCGACGACCTGGACCGACGCCCGGTCCCGCTCCTTGCGCAGCAGCACCAGGCTGAGGGGGGCGGAGATGATGAGGGCGAGCAGCAGCACCCACAGGAGGTTGGAGTCCCCGAGGCCCTTCGGCAGGATCCCGGCGTAGACAAGTCCCCAGACCGCGAAAAAGCAGCCCACGAAGAGTCCGAGGCGCATCAGCGTGTAGCGGAGCATGTCAATCCACTCTTCCGTTCCGAAATAGGCCCGAGTAGGACGAGCCACTCCAGTGAAGCATGGGAGGGGGAGCGCCCGGCAGGGGGGTGAGCCCTCGCCGAACGCCCGGCCGGACGGTCAGCCGAGCGGGAGCAGCATCGTGATGTCGTCGCGGTCGTCACCGGGGGCCACGCGGATCGCGCCGGGCACCCGTCCGACCTCCTTGTATCCGCAGGATGCGTAGAACCGGTCGACTCCCGTGCCGCCCCGGCAGGTGAGCCGGATGGCCTCGATGCCGCCGAGCCCGCGGGCGGCGTCCGCGGCGGCGGCCATCAGGTCGCGCCCGTATCCCCTGCCCTGGTGCTTGGGGTGCACCATCACCACGTACAGCCAGATCCAGTGCTTCATCAGGCGGTGCGTGTTGTACGCGAGGAAGGCGGTCGCGGCGACGTTGCCGTCCTCGTCGTACCCGACGAGGAGCCGGGTGTGCCCCTCGCTCAGCTGGGCCAGGCGCTTGAGCCACTCCGGCCGTATGTCCTCGACCGTCACGGGCGGTACGAAGCCGACGGCTCCGCCGGCGTTGGACACGTCGGCCCAGAGGGCGAGGACGCCGTCGCGGAGGGCGGGGTCGATCTCCGGGTCCAGCTGGAAGGTAAGCGTCATAGGCCGAGAGTAACCATTACAGCCAGCACACCTCAACCACGTTCCGCATGCCGGACAACGCGACGAGCCCCGGCCGGATCGGCCGGGGCTCGCGCGTCGTGCACAGCGGGCGGGTCAGACCCGCATCGCCTGCGGGGACTCCCTCAGCGACCGGTCGGGCCCTTCGTACTCACGGATCGACTCGTAGCGCGTGTTCCGCTCGACGGGGCGGAAGCCCGCCTCGCGGATGAGGTCGAGCAGGTCCTCGCGCGTCAGCTTGTTCGGCGTACCGAAGTTGTCCGCGTCGTGCGTGATCTTGTACTCGACGACCGAGCCGTCCATGTCGTCCGCGCCGTGCTGCAGCGCGAGCTGTGTGGTGTGCAGGCCGTGCATGACCCAGAAGACCTTGACGTGCGGGACGTTGTCGAAGAGGAGGCGCGAGACCGCGAAGGTCTTCAGGGCCTCGGCGCCCGACGCCATGGTCGTGCGCGCCTGGAGGCGGTTACGGACCTTGCCGTCCTTCATGTCCACGAAGTCGTGCTGGTAGCGCAGCGGGATGAAGACCTGGAAGCCGCCGGTCTCGTCCTGCAGCTCGCGCAGGCGAAGGACGTGGTCGACGCGGTGGCGGCGCTCCTCGATGTGGCCGTACAGCATCGTGCTCGGGGTCTTGAGGCCCTTCTCGTGCGCGAGGCGGTGGATGCGCGACCAGTCTTCCCAGTGGGTGCGGTGGTCGACGATGTGCTGCCGGACCTCCCAGTCGAAGATCTCCGCGCCGCCGCCGGTCAGCGACTCCAGGCCCGCCTCGATCAGCTCGTCCAGGATGTCGGAGGCCGACATGCCGGAGATCGTCTCGAAGTGGTGGATCTCCGTGGCCGTGAACGCCTTCAGGGAGACGCTCGGGAGCGCCTTCTTGAGCTCGCTCAGCGAGCGCGGGTAGTAGCGCCACGGCAGGTTCGGGTGCAGGCCGTTGACGATGTGCAGCTCGGTGAGGTTCTCGCCCTCCATCGCCTTGGCGAGGCGGACGGCCTCCTCGATGCGCATCGTGTACGCGTCCTTCTCGCCCGGCTTGCGCTGGAACGAGCAGTAGGCGCACGAGGCGGTGCACACGTTCGTCATGTTGAGGTGCCGGTTGACGTTGAAGTGCACGACGTCGCCGTTCTTGCGCGTGCGCACCTCGTGGGCGAGACCGCCGAGCCAGGCCAGATCGTCCGACTCGTAGAGGGCGATGCCGTCCTCGCGGGACAGCCGCTCACCGGCCCGGACCTTCTGCTCCAGCTCGCGCTTAAGTCCCGCGTCCATGCGCCGGCCACCTCTCCAAATGTCTACGCAAATCAGGCCTCGCCCACGGTACTCCCCCACCCTTCGGGCGGGAGGTGCCCCCAAATGGCGCTCCGCGCCTAGGACTCTTCCGGCAGCTCCCCGACCCGGTTCTCCCACTTCGTGGAGAGCACGATCGTCGTACGCGTCCTGGAGACGCCCTTCGTGCCGCTCAGCCTGCGGATCGTCTTCTCCAGGCCGTCCACGTCGCTGGCCCGCACCTTGAGCATGTACGAGTCGTCGCCCGCGATGAACCAGCAGTCCTCGATCTCGTGCAGATCCTTGAGGCGGCGTGCCACGTCCTCGTGGTCGGCGGCGTCCGAGAGGGAGATGCCGATGAGGGCGATGACGCCCAGACCGAGCGACGCGGAGTCCACCGTCGCGCGGTAGCCGGTGATGACGCCCGCCGCTTCGAGGCGGTTGATCCGGTCCGTGACGCTCGGTCCCGAGAGGCCGACGAGCCGGCCGAGTTCGGCGTACGAGGCCCTGCCGTTCTCGCGCAGGGCCTGGATGAGCTGCCTGTCCACGGCGTCCATAGGTGCGATGCCTTTCATTATTCAGCGATACCGCGAGTCTATGTGTAGAATCTAAGGCGCAACAGGGTCTAGGCCCTGTGAATCTTTCAGAATCTCCGCCGATCGGCGACGATTCTTCAAACACTGGTTTCCAGTCGACACAGCAGGAGTGAGACACACCGTGTACTCGATCGAGATGGCCTACGCCCGGATGCGCGAGCTGCAGGACCTGGCCAACCGCTCGCGTGCCCACAAGCCCACCGCGCCCACGGCCGAGCGACGCACGAAGCGCGCCGCCAAGAAGCGCTAATCCCCCGGAGCGGCAGAGCCCGAACCGAGCTCTCCCTCCCAGCGGCGGTACAGCTGATGCGGCACCCCTGCCGCGTCGAGCGTCCGCCCGGCGACGAAGTCCACCAGATCCTGGATGTGCGTCGCCCCCGCGTAGAACGCCGGAGAGGCGGGCAGTACGATCGCGCCCGCCTCGTCCAGCGTCACCAAGTGCTTCAGCGTCTGCCCGTTGAGCGGTGTCTCACGGACGCAGACGACAAGCTGCCGGCCCTCTTTGAGCGTCACGCTCGCCGACCGCTGCAGCAGATCCTTCGAGAGTCCGAGCGCGACCCCGGCCACGCACGCCGTGGACGCGGGCACGATCAGCATCCCCTTGGTCGCGTACGACCCCGACGAAGGCCCGGCCGCCAGATCCCCGGCCGCCCAGTACCGCACGTCGTCCACCGGAACGTCGAAGGTCCCCGGCTTCCCGTCGGCACCGCGCCCGAGCCACTCCCGCAGGTCCTCCTGCCAGTGCGCGTCCCGGAAGGCGATGCCCGTCTCATCGAGGATCGTGAGCCGCGAGGCCCGTGAGACCACCAGGTCCACGCTCTCCCCCGCCGCGAGCAGCGCCCGCAGCACGGCGGCGGCATAGGGGGTTCCTGAGGCCCCCGACACCCCCACGATCCAAGGCTTACGCTGCGTATCTCCTGGCTTCACGCTGTGAGCCTAGACGGTCAGGCCGCGCACCAGCAGATCGAGCAGCGCGCAGACGAAGAGCGCGATGCCGATGAAGCCGTTGACCTGGAAGAAGGCGCGATTGAGCCGGGAGAGGTCGTGCGGCTTCACGAGGGAGTGCTCGTACACGAACGCGCCCGCCACGATCGCGAGCCCCAGCCAGAGGAACGGGCCCGCGCCGGTGTCGGCGGCGTACCAGACGAACAGCGCGGTGGTCACGAGGTGGCAGCCGCGGGCGCCCCAGATGGCAGCGGGGATGCCGAACCGCGCGGGCACCGACTTCACGCCGACCTCGCGGTCCGTCTCCACGTCCTGGCAGGCGTAGATCAGGTCGAAGCCGCCGATCCAGATGCCGACCGCGAGGCCGAGGATGACCGCCTGCCACGACCACTCGCCGGTGATCGCGATCCAGGCGCCGATCGGCCCGATGGCCTGGGCGAGGCCGAGGATCGCCTGCGGGAAGTTCGTGAACCGCTTGCCGTACGGATAGACCACCATCGGGATCACCGCGATGGGCGCGAGCGCGAGGCACAGCGGGTTGAGCAGTGCGGCGGCGCCCAGGAACACGACGAGCGCGATCAGCGCGCCGGTCCAGGCGGACTTCACCGAGACGGCGCCCGTGACGAGCTCGCGGTGGGCCGTCCTCGGGTTACGGGCGTCGATCTCCCGGTCGATGATCCGGTTCGCGGCCATGGCGAACGTGCGCAGGCCGACCATGCAGATCGTGACCAGGAGCAGCCGTCCCCAGTGGATGTTCTCGTCCAGCTGGAACATCGCGGTCAGCGCGGCGATGTAGGCGAAGGGCAGCGCGAAGACCGAGTGCTCGATCATCACGAGGCGCAGGAACGCCTTGACCTTGCCGGGCGGGGCGGGCTCGGGTCCGAAGAGTTCCGGCGTTGCTGAATCAGCACTCATCTTTAGAGCCCGTACTCCTTCCAGCGGCGGTCGACCTTCGACGCCGTCTCCGGGTCGGACTCGACCATGTTCGGCCAGCCCCCGTCCCGGGTGTAGCCCTCTTCGGGCAGCTTCTTCGTCGCGTCGATGCCCGCCTTGCCGCCCCAGAACTGCTGGTAGGAGGCGTGGTCGAGGTGGTCGACGGGACCTTCGGCCACCGTCAGGTCGCGCGCGTAGTCGGTGTTGCCGAGCGCGCGCCAGGACACTTCGTGCAGGTCATGGACGTCACAGTCCTTGTCCACGACCACGATCAGTTTGGTCAGCGACATCATGTGGGCGCCCCAGATGGCGTGCATGACCTTCTGCGCGTGCTTCGGGTACTTCTTGTCGATCGAGACGATCGCGCAGTTGTGGAAGCCGCCGGACTCCGGCAGGTGGTAGTCCACGATGTCCGGGACGATCACCTTGAGGAGGGGCAGGAAGAACCTCTCCGTGGCGCGGCCGAGCGGGCCGTCCTCCGTCGGCGGGCGGCCGACCACGATCGACTGGAGCAGCGGACGCTTCCGCATCGTCACGCAGTCGATCTTCAGGGCGGGGAACGGCTCCTGCGGCGTGTAGAAGCCGGTGTGGTCGCCGAAGGGACCCTCCGGCAGCATCTCGCCCGGCTCGAGCCAGCCCTCGATGACGACCTCGGCGTGCGCGGGCACCTGGAGCGGGACCGTCTTGCAGTCGACCATCTCCACGCGCTTGCCCTGGATGAACCCGGCCAGCATGTACTCGTCCATGTCGCCGGGCAGCGGCGCGGTGGAGGCGTACGTCACGGCGGGCGGACAGCCGAAGGCGATCGCCACGGGGAGCTTCTCGCCCCTGCGGGCGGCCACCTGGTAGTGGTTGCGGCTGTCCTTGTGGATCTGCCAGTGCATGCCGATGGTGCGCTTGTCGTGGCGCTGGAGGCGGTACAGGCCGAGGTTGCGCACCCCGGTGTCCGGGTCCTTGGTGTGGGTCAGGCCCAGGTTGAAGAACGAGCCGCCGTCCTCGGGCCAGGTGAAGAGCGCGGGCAGCTTCTCCAGGTCCACGTCGTCGCCGGTGAGGACGACCTCCTGGACCGGCGCGTTGTCGGACTTCACCTTCTTCGGCGGTACGTGCGTCATCGCGCCGAGCTTCCCGAAGGCCTCGCGGACGCCGACGAAGCCGTGCGGCAGCTCCGGCTTGAGCAGGCCGCCGATCTTGTCGCTGATCTCGGCGTACGACTTCAGGCCGAGCGCCTTCAACAGGCGCCGGTCCGTCCCGTACACGTTCATCGCGAGGGGCATCGCGGAGCCCTTGACGTTCTCGAAGAGGAGCGCGGGGCCGCCGGACTTCTGCACCCGGTCGGTGATCTCGCCGACCTCCAGGTACGGATCGACCTCGGCCTTGATGCGCTTGAGATCGCCCTCGCGCTCCAGTGCTCGGAGCAGGGAGCGAAGATCGTCATAAGCCATGCGTTCCAGTATCGGTCACCGGCTACCCTGGCCCCGTCACCGGGGGCACGCACGCCTCCCGCCGCCACCGCTTGGGGGACCGCGCCACCATGCTCAGGTATCTGCCGTTCCTCCTGGTCCTGGCGGTCTGGATCTACGCCTTCATCGATGTCCTGAACACTCCGGAGAAGGAGATCAGGCATCTGCCGAAGGTGGTCTGGGTCATCATCGTGCTGCTCTTCGGCGAGGTCCTGCTCGGCCCGATCGCCTGGTTCGTCACCGGCAAGGAGCGCAAGACGCCCGCCGGTGGAGGTGGTGCGCGCGCCGGGCGCGGCGGACAGTGGGTGGCACCGGACGACAATCCCGAGTTCCTGAAGTCGCTCAGGGACGAGGACCCGGACGAGAAAAAGCGGGACCGGGGCACCGAGAGCTAGGGCCGGCTGGAACGGAAGGCTGATCATGGAACTGCGGCTGCTCGTCACCTTCGAGAAAGTGGCGTCCGTGCTCAGCTTCACGCAGGCCGCGGCCGAGCTGAAGTACGCCCAGTCCAGCGTCACCAGCCAGATCCGCGCCCTGGAGTCCTCCCTTGGCACCGAGCTCTTCGACCGGCTCGGCAGCCGCATCCGCCTCACGGAGTCCGGTGAGCGCCTGCTCCCCTACGCCCGGCAGATCATCGAGCTGACGGACGAGGCGCGGGCCGCGGTCGTCGGCGCCGAGGAGCCCACCGGCGCGATCGCCGTCGGCACGATGGAGTCGCTGACCTCCTACCGCCTGCCCCCGCTGCTCGAACTCTTCCACCACCGCTACCCCGGGGTGCAGCTCGCCCTGCGCCCCACCCTGGGCGACGAGACGCGCCAGGCGCTGCGGCAGGGGACGTACGACGTCGGGTTCCTGATGGAGCGGGAGACCGAGCACGCGGGCCTGGAGACCGAGGTGCTCGCCGAGGAGCCGCTGGTCCTGGTCTGCGCGCCGACGCATCCGCTGGCAGGGCACGGGGCGGACTCGCTGGTCACGGGCGATCTGGCGGCGGTGCAGCTGGTCGGCACGGAGCCGGGCTGCCCCTACCGGGATCTGTTCGAGGACGAGCTGCGGGAGCGGAACGGCGCGCCTCCGCCGTTCATGGAGTTCGGCACGATCGAGGCCACCAAGCGAGGTGTCGCCGGTGGCCTCGGGGTGGCGCTGCTTCCGCGGATGGCGGTGCGTGCGGAGCTGGATTCGGGGGTGCTGGTCGCGCTGCCGTGGGAGCCGCCGTTCGTCCTGCACACGCAGCTCGCGTGGCGGGCGGGCAAGCGGCTGCCCGCCCATGTGCGCCTCTTCATCGAGCAGTCGGTACGGCTGGTGCGGGAGCAGGCAGCGGAGTCGCGGGAGACGGCGAACCGGTAACGGTCTTCGGCGTCCTGGCGCGGTTGACCTTCAGGCTGGCGAGGACGATGAGCGGTACGCCGAGCGCCTGGACGAGGCCGATGTGGTGCCCGTAGACGGCCCAGTCGGCGACCATCGCGACCGCCGGGTAGGTGAAGGCCAGTACGGCGATCTTGGCGGTGGGGAGCTTCGCGTACGCCGCGTACATCAGGACGTACATCAGGCCGGTGTGGATGACGCCGAGTCCGACGAGCCAGCCCCAGCCGGCGCCGGTTCCGCTCATCGCGCCGAAGTTCGCGAAGGGCAGCAGGAGCGGGATGCCGACGACGACCTGGATCAGGGCGATGAGGTGGGGGCGTACGCCCGTGATGCGCTTGGTGACGAGGGTGGAGAGGCCGTAGAGCAGCGCGGCCAGGAGGGCGAAGCCGATGCCGGTGAGCGAGCCGAGGTCACCGGGGCGGACTCCGGAGACGAGAATCAGCCCGGCGAACGCCGTCCCGAGCCACATGAGTTGATGCTTCGTCAGGCGCTCGCGGAAGATGACCGCGCTGAGCAGCACCAGCAGGAACGGCTGTGTGTGGTAGACGACGGTGGCAAGCGAGATCGAGGTCTCCTCGTACGCCTTGAAGAGGAACACCCAGTTGAAGACGATGAACGCCCCGCCGAGCGCGGCGAGTCCGAGCTTCTTGGGGGTGATTCCGTGGTTGTGGAAGTAGCCGCGGGCGAAGGCGTAGGTCCCGAGGGCGATGGCGCCGAACAGGACGCGGAAGAACACGACGTTGAAGGCCGACGCGCCCGACTCGACGACGAAAATCCCGAGGGTGCCGGAGAGCACCATCGCGGCGGTGAGCTGGGCCGTGCCCTTGTTCTCTGAGGTCATGCCCATGAAGCTACGAGCGGACGTATGCGCTGGTCCACGAGCCAGTGGGGCGTCCTGCCGATGGGGGCATCGGCGGGGACGATGAGCCCTGACGAAAGGTGTGCGCATGGATCAGGGACTGGCCCTCACGTGGCTCGCGACCGCTGTCGATGAGGCCCGCCAGGGCCTCGCGGAGGGCGGTGTCCCGATCGGCGCCGCGCTCTACGGGGCGGACGGGGCCTTGTTGGGGCGCGGTCACAACCGCCGTGTCCAGGACGGCGATCCGTCCCTGCACGCGGAGACGTCGGCGTTCCGGGACGCGGGGCGGCAGCGTTCGTACCGCGGGACGACGATGGTCACGACGCTCTCGCCCTGCTGGTACTGCAGCGGTCTGGTGCGGCAGTTCGGGATCTCGCGGGTGGTGATCGGCGAGGCGCGGACCTTCCATGGCGGGCACGACTGGCTGGCGGAGCACGGCGTGGAGATCGTGATCCTGGACGATCCCGGGTGCGCGGCGATGATGAGGGACTTCGTCGCGGCGCGGCCGGAGCTGTGGCACGAGGACATCGGCTTCGAGGACGACCCGGGCAGTGGTGGCGTGGGCTGAGCGCGACGCCTGCCCCCGGCAGGCGTCGCGTGGCTCGTGACCCGTGGCTACTTGTTGCGCGGGCGCTGGCCCGCCTTGTCGACGACGACCCGCTCCAGGACGGCGCTGCGGCCGGTCACGTCGCCCTTCTCGAAGCCCTGCGTGTCCTGGGTCGCGACCTGGCGTTCGCCGAGGAACTGCTTGGTCTCCTTGTCGAAGATCAGCTCCTGGCGCTCCCCGTCGTTCTCCCGGGCGATCGCGACTCCGCGCCGGCCGTCGGCGTCGGCCACGTCGTCGATCAGCTTGACGCCGGGGATCTTCGCCGCGGCCAGATACAGGGCGGCCGCCTGCTTCGGCGGCATCAGGGACTCCAGCGAGAGGTCCCCGACCAGTACGAAGGTGTTCTGGTCCTCGCTCTCGCCGCCCTCGCTCACCTTGTGCAGCCAGTCCAGCATGTTGACCGGGTCGGTCGGCAGCTTCTCCAGGTTGCGGTAGTTGGTGGCCGATTCCGGCAGCGGCTCTCCCGGCTCGGTGTCCGGATCGAACCGCTCCATGTCGAGGTCGTGGAGGGGCTCGTGGATCACGTCCGCGTGCCTGCCGTCCACGGACTGCCAGAACTCGCGCGGGTGCACGGGGTCGAGCTTGGCCGGGCCGTCCCCGCCCACCGCCAGGTAGCCGCCTGTGCTCCTGATGTACACGAACTGGTCGTCCCGGATGTCCTTCTGTACGGGCTGCCGCTCGGCCGCCGCGGCGATCTCCTTCAGCATCCGCACGGTCTCCGCGGAAGGCGCCGCTTGGGCGGACTGGCCGCCGAACGGCGAGGCCACAAGGACGCCCGCCGCGACGGCCGCCGCCACCGCTCCCGCGATGAGCGCGGGGCGGAACCAGCTCTTCTGGGTCTTCTTCGGCGCGGCCGCGGGCGCGGCCTCGCTCTGCCGGATCTCGGTCAACAGGTGCTCCCTGAGCAGGTGATGACGGCCCGGCGGAAGGTCGCGCTCGCGAAATTCACTCATCGGTTTCCCTCCCTGATGGGCCCGACCGCGGTGGTGCGGTCATCTCTCATCTGTCCGCGCCCGGAAGGCGGTTCCATATGTTTCGCGAGTTTTGTCCGGGCCCGCGAAAGGCGTGAACGTACGGTCCCGACCGGCACCCCGAGCGCCTCGGCGGCCGCCGCGTAGCCGAGCCCCGACCACACGCACAGGGCGAGGACTTCGCGCTCGGGACGCCGCAGGGTCGCGAGGGCCGCCCGTACGAGGGCGAGCTGCTCCTTGTCGTCGATGCGCTCGGCGACCTCGTCGGCGAAGTCGGCCACGCTCTCCTCGCGCGGCAGGCGCGCGACCGCGGCCGCGTGCCGCCGGGCGGCGCGGCGCGCGTTGCGGGTCACGTTCGTGGCGACGCCGAGCAGCCACGGCCGCAGCGAGCCGCCGTCGTCGTCGAGCCTGCCCCGCAGCCGCCACGCCTCCAGGAAGGTGAGCGAGACCATGTCCTCCGCCGCCGACCAGTCGCCCGTGAGGCGGTAGGCGTGGTTGTAGACGGAGCGCGCGTACGCGTCGAAGAGCTCACCGAAGGCGTCGGCGTCGCCGTCCCTGATGCGGACGCGCAGCGCTCTTCGGTGTGCCTGAAGTTCCCCCTGATTCGTCTCCACGCCCTCTTACCTGTCCGTACGGCGAAGGCCGGTTCCCGGCACCTGGAGAACAGGTGGCGGGAACCGGCCTCACGAGCCGTGCGAGAGGGGCGTCAGACGCCCGCGTACGAGTGCTTGCCGGTGACGAAGATGTTCACGCCGTAGTAGTTGAACAGCCAGCAGCCGAAGGCGATCAGGGCCAGGTAGGCGGCCTTGCGGCCCTTCCAGCCCGCGGTCGCGCGCGCGTGCAGGTAGCAGGCGTAGGCGACCCAGGTGATGAAGGACCAGACCTCCTTGGGGTCCCAGCCCCAGTAGCGGCCCCATGCGTCGCCGGCCCAGATCGCGCCCGCGATGATCGTGAACGTCCACAGCGGGAAGACGGCGGCGTTCACGCGGTACGAGAACTTGTCGAGCGTGGCGGCGGCCGGGAGGCGCTCCAGGACGGAACTCGCGAAGCGGCCGGGCTTTCCGCCCGAGGCCAGCTTGTTCTCGTAGGAGTCGCGGAAGAGGTAGAGGATCGTCGCGACGCCGGCCAGGTAGAACGTCGCGCCGCAGAAGATCGCGGTCGAGACGTGGATCCACAGCCAGTACGAGTGAAGGGCGGGAACCAACTGGTCGCTGGCGGTGTACAAGACAGTGACGGCGAGACCGAGATCGAGGAGGACCGTGGTGACCAGCGGAAGGCCGAGCCAGCCGACGTTCTTCTTCAGCGCCATGAGCACGAGGTACACACCGACGGCCATCGTGGAGAACGTCAGGTTGAACTCGTACATATTGCCCCACGGCGCCCGCTGCACCGACAGGGCGCGGGTGAGCACGCCACCGAACTCGACGAGGAACCCGAGCACGGTGAGGGACACGGCGATACGGCCGTAGAGGTCCCCCTGCTCGTCACCGGCCGAGGCACCCGGGCCGTCCGGCACGTCGCGGGTGCCGGTGACGGAGCGGGTGACGACCTTCGGGGCCGCCTTGGGCCGGTCGAGGACGGCGGTACCGGCCTTGGCCTTGACGGTGACCGCGGGCGCCTCCGCCGCGGCACCGGTCTTCGCGGTGATCGCGGAGGCCGTGCGGGCGACCTTGCTGCGGCTGCCGAGGATCCACTCCGCCATGTGCGCGAAGAAGGCAAGGAGATAGACGGCCATCGCGGAGTACACCAGCACATTGCTGATGTTCGCGAGGTTCTCGTTCGGTTCGGCGGCCAGGGTGGTGGCGAGATTCATTTCTCAGCCCCTTCGGCAGGAACAACTTGGGGGGTGGAATCGGCATGTTCGGCACGTTGGGCGTCCGCATGCGCGGCTTGGTCTGCGTCGGGCGCGCTCGGCGCCTTCTCGTGAAGGTGCGCGGCGAGGTCGCCGAGCTCTTCGGGCAGCTTGGCGGACTCGCTGCGGCCGAGCCCGGCCATCTCGACGACGGTGACGCCGTCGGCGCCCCGGACGGCCCGCACCCACACGCGGCGGCGCTGGATGAACAGCGACCCCGCGAGGCCGACGATGGCGGAGACCGCCCCGACGAGCGCCCACATGCTGCCGGGCTGCTGGGAGACCTGGAAGGTCGCCCAGCGCTTGATGTCCTTCTCGAAGGTGATCGAGCCGGCCCCGTCGGGCAGCTTCATCGTCTCGCCGGGCACCATCCGCTGCTTCAGGAGCTCGCCCTTGGAGTCCTTGAACTTGGTCATCTTGCTGGTGTCCAGCTGGTACACGTTCTGCGGCAGACCGGAGTCCACCCCGAGGCTCCCGTGGTACGCGGACAGCGCGAGCACCGGATAGTCGAGCGCGGGGAACTGGGAGAACATGTTGCCCTGCCCGGAGCCCGCGAACGTCGGCACGAAGAAGGCGTTGAAGCCGAGCTGCTCCTTCTTGCCGTTCTTGTCGCGGTAGCCGTCGAGCACCTTGATGGCGCCGGTCGCCGTGCCGTTCGAGTCGATGGGCAGGAGCGGCGTGGACTGGCGGCTGACGACCTTGCCCTTGCCGTCCCGCACGGTGACGGTCGGGGCGTAGCCCTGGCCGATGAGGTAGACCTTCGAGCCGTCGACCTCGAGCGGCTTGTTGACCTCGATGGCCTTCTTCTTCTCGGGGCCGTCGATGCCCTCGCTGTAGGTGACGTTCGCCCGGTAGGTGCGGGCCGTCCCCTTCTCGGGGCCCTTCCTCTCGAACGTCGACTCGAAGCTGTCCAGCTTGAAGCTGAACGGCGCCAGGTCGTCGGTGTTGAAGAGGTTGCCGGACTTGAAGTTGTCGTACTGGGTGAGGGTGTTGGAGAACCCGTCCCCCTGGACGATGAGCTTGCCGCCCTCGGACTTGAACAGGGCGCCGACGGCGAAGGCCACCAGGAGCACGATCAGCGAGATGTGGAAGAAGAGGTTGCCGGCCTCGCGCAGGTAGCCCTTCTCCGCGGCGACGGACGCCCCCGCGCCGCCCTTGCCGGACGCGAGGTCCGCGCGGAACCGGCGGCCCTTGAGCAGGCCGAGCGCGGCGTCGTGGACCTGCTCGGGCTCGGCCTCGGTGCGCCAGGTGGTGTAGGCGGGCAGCCGGTCGAGGCGTTTGGGCGCGCCCGGCGGGCGGCCGCGCAGCTGGCCGACGAACTGCCAGGTGCGGGGCACGATGCAGCCGATGAGGGAGATGAAGAGCAGGATGTAGATCGCCGAGAACCACACGGAGCTGTAGACGTCGAACAGCTGGAACTTCTCGTAGATCGGCGCGAGCGTGGTGTGCGCGGCCTTGAAGTCCTGGACCTTCAGCTCGTCGATGCTGGTCTGCGGGATCAGCGAGCCCGGGATGGCGCCGAGCGAGAGCAGCAGGAGGAGGAGCAGCGCGACCCGCATCGAGGTCAGTTGCCGCCACATCCAGCGCACCCAGCCGAGGGCCTCACGGCCCGCCCAGGCCAGCCAGCCGCCGGCACCGGGGCCGCGCTTCCCGCCGAAGGAGCCGGGCATCGCCCGGTCCACGGGAGCGGTGGAGAGCTGGGAGCCCGCGGCGCCCAGATCGTTCTGCTCCGCGGCACCCAGGTCGTTCTGCTCTTCAGGGGCTTCGGTCTTGCTCATGGATCAGATCCCCACCGTGTAGCCGTTGGACCAGACCTGCATCTGCTGCAAGATGCTGTCCCAGACGCCGGTGACAAGCAGCAGTCCGGTCGCGATCATCATGATGCCGCCGATGCGCATCACCCAGACGTAGTGCTTCTTGACCCAGCTGAACGCGCCGAGCACCTTGCGGAAGGCGATCGCCGCGAGGATGAACGGAACACCGAGCCCCAGGCAGTACGCGACGCTCAGTATGGCCCCGCGCCCTGCGCTCGCCTGGTCCAGGGCAAGCGCGTTGACGGACGTGAGTGTCGGCCCGACGCAGGGCGCCCAGCCGACGGCGAACAGCGCGCCCAGTATCGGGGCGCCCGCGAGCCCGGCGGCGGGCTTCTTGTGGAAGCGGAACTCCCGCTGGGAGAGCCACGGCATGAGCCCCATGAAGAAGATGCCGAGGACGATCATCAGGGCGCCGAGCACCTTGGTGATGACGTCCTGGTAGTCCTGGAGGTTCTGCCCCGCATAGCCGAAGAGGGCCCCGGTGGAGACGAAGACGGCGGTGAAGCCGAGCACGAAGAGCCCGGCCCCCGCGGTCATCCGGCCCCGCTTGGCCTCCGCGAGATCCGTGCCGCCGACCCCGGTGACGTAGGACAGATAGCCCGGCACGAGCGGCAGTACGCACGGCGAGAAGAAGGAGACGAGGCCGCCGAGCAGTGCGATGGGGAGCGCGAGGAGGAGCGCTCCGTCCATGACGGTCTGGTTCGGTTCGCCGACGGCGGCGAGAGTGGACATCACGGGGAAATCACTTCTCCGCGATCAGCGGGTCGATCATCTTGCGCAGGTTCTTCTCGCTGAGCGCCTGCTGCGAGCGGGCGGCGATCTTGCCGTCCCGGTCCAGGACGATCGTGGAGGGGATGAACTTGGGGTTCATCGTGCCCTTGGGGAAGCGCAGCATCAGCTTGCCCATCGGATCGTGCAGGCTCGGGTAGGAGATCTTCCACTCCTTCTCGAACGCGAGCGCCGGACCCTTCTGCGGGTCGCGGGTGTTGATCCCGACGAACTGCACGCCCTTGTACTCGGCGGCGTGCGAGACCTTCGAGAAGTTCGGCGCCTCGGCCCGGCACGGCGAACACCAGGAGCCCCAGACGTTCAGGACGACGATCTTGCCCTTGTAGTCGTCGACGTCGAGGTGCTTGCGGGTGAGGGTCTCCCCCTCCAGCTTCGGTCCGTCCTGGCGCTCGCCCTTGTCGGCGGTGGCGATGCCGTCGGAGCCGGTGACGAAGTTGGTGTTACCGGAGCCGCCGGACGTACCGCCCGAGCTGCACGCCGACAGGGTCAGTGCGGCGACCGCGGCCCCAGCGCCCAGCAGGGCGGTGCGGCTGCGGCTACGGCTGCGGTTGGTGCTGCGGGGGGCGCGGCAGGCGGCACTCATGTGAAAAGTTTCGCATGTCTGTTTCGGGGATCTTCCGCACCCCCCGGGGTTGCGGAAAGTCCCATTTCAGACGGCCTTCCCGAGTCCCTTCCAGCCACCGGTGGGCGCCTGGCCGACTTCGAGGCCCTGCAGGTCGGCGAGGACCTTGGGGTCCTGGACGTCGAGCCAGTCGACGAACTGCCGGAAGGAGACGAGGCGCACGTCCTTCTTCCCCGCGATGTGCTTGAAGGCCTCCTCGACGGCGTCCATGTAGATGCCGCCGTTCCACTCCTCGAAGTGGTTGCCGATGAAGAACGGCGCGCGGTTGGACTCATAGGCCCGCTTGAAGCCGGCTATGTAGGACTCGGTGGCCTGCTTGCGCCAGCCCGGGTAGTTGGCCGGCGGCGCCTTCGTGGAGTTCTGCGACTGGTTGGCCAGGATGTTGTAGTCCATGGACAGGACCTCGAAGGAGTGGCCGGGGAACGGCATCGCCTGCAGCGGCAGGTCCCAGACGCCCGTCTTCTTCTGGGGCCAGCGCTGACGGCCGCCGGGCGACGAGGCGTCGTAGCGCCAGCCGAGCTTCTTCGCCGTCGGCAGCAGATTCTCCTGGCCGAGCAGACAGGGGGTGCGGCCGCCGACGAGTTCCTTGTCGTAGTCGAAAGGCAGCGACGGCAGGTCGGTCCAGCCGGTATTCGTGCGCCATTCCTTCACGAACGAAGTGGCCTGGTCGATTTCGCTCTGCCATTGCGCGGGCGTCCAGTTGGCGACCGTGCCGCTGCCCGAGCAGAAGTGCCCGTTGAAGTGCGTGCCGATCTCATGGCCTTCGAGCCAGGCCTGCCGGACGTACTTCAGCGTCTCCTTTATGTGACCGTCGGTGAGGTAACCGATGTCGGAGGCGCCGACCCCGTTGTTCGGCGGCTTGTACATCCGCTTCTTGGATTCGGGGAGGAGATAGAGCCCGGAGAGGAAGAACGTCATCCGCGCGTCGTGTTCCCCGGCCAGCTTCAAAAAGCGCGGGAAGAGGCCGTTGCCGACCTCGCCCGCACCGTCCCAGGAGAAGACCACGAACTGCGGGGGCGTCTCACCGGGCTGCAGGGGGACGGGCTTGCCCGGCTGATTCGGCTGCTTGCCCGTGTACGAGGTCGAACCGTCGCCGATCGGCTTCGCCGGACGCTTGCCCGCGCCCTTGCCCTGACCCGCGGAATCCTGGCCCGACGATCCGCCCGAGTGACCGCTGCCGCCCGTGCCGCAGCCCGCGAGTCCCAAAGCGGCCGCGGATCCGACTCCGAGGCCGAGCATTCCCCTGCGACTGAAGTCGCGCATTCCATCCCCATTCGTCGTGCCCTTCGTCCATGCACGATGGACGCCCCGTTAGAGGGCACGACGAACAAGGGGGTTCCGACAAGTAGGCACATATTGAGTGCCTTTTACCGAGAACGGACATACAGTCGCCAGCCGATTACCTGGCGTGGGCGCCCCGAAGGGGGTGCGGGGAACTGCGCACCCGGCCACGACGACGACGCAGACAATCGACGGCAATACCAGCGGAGCGCTTATGCGCCGAACGCCTTCGCCTTCCCCTTCACCGGCTTGGCGCCCGCGAGGAGATGCGCGGGAACGAGATCCCGGGCCGGTTCGGCGTACCCCACCGAGACGATCTTGTCGCCGCGGTACGTGAACGTCGTAAGGGAGGCGAGCGTGCACTGCCGCTTGCGCGGGTCGTGCCACAGGCGCCGCTTCTCCACGAAGCTCCGCACGATCCAGATCGGCAGCTGATGGCTGACGCACACCGCTTCGTGCCCGCGGGCCGCGTCCTTCGCCGCGTCCAGGGCGCCCATCATCCGCACGACCTGCTCGACGTACGGCTCGCCCCAGGACGGCTTGAAGGGGTTGACCAGGTGCTTCCAGTTCTCCGGGTTCTTCAGCGCGCCGTCGCCCACACCGAAGGTCTTGCCCTCGAAGACGTTGCCCGCCTCGATGAGCCGCGCGTCCGAAGCAAGCTCCAGGCCGTGCTCCTTGGCGATCGGCGTCGCCGTCTCCTGCGCGCGGTCCAGGGGCGAGGCCACGACATGCGTGATGTCACGCGAGGCGAGATGCTCGGCGACCCGGTCGGCCATCTGCCGCCCGAGCTCGGAGAGGTGGTAGTCGGGAAGGCGCCCGTAGAGGATGCCCTCCGGGTTCTCCACCTCGCCGTGGCGCATCACATGGACGACGGTGAGCTCGCTGCCCGCGCTCATGCGGTGGCCTCCGTGGACTCAGTGGCTTCGGCGGCCGCGCGCGCCGCAGCGGGCAGGGCCGCGGCGATCTTCTCGATCGCCTGCTCGTCATGGGCGGTGGAAACGAACCAGGACTCGAAGGCCGACGGCGGCAGATACACGCCCTGCGACAGCATCGAGTGGAAGAACGCGGTGAAGCGGAAGGACTCCTGCGTCTTCGCGTCGTCGTAGTTCCGCACCTCACGCTCGGTGAAGAAGACGGAGAACATGTTCGACGCGTTCTGCAGCCGGTGCGCGACACCCTCCTTGGAGAGCGCGTCGGTCACCAGGGCGCGCAGCTGCCCGGAGACGATGTCGACCTTGTCGTACGCCGCGTCGTCGAGCAGCCGCAGCTGCGCGAGGCCCGCGGCCGTCGCGACCGGGTTACCCGACAGGGTGCCCGCCTGGTAGACGGGACCGACCGGGGCGAGGTGCTCCATGACGTCCGCACGACCGCCGAAAGCGGCGGCCGGGAAGCCGCCGCCCATGACCTTGCCGAAGGTCATCAGGTCGGGCCGCACGCCGTCGACGCCGAACCAGCCGGCCTTCGACGTACGGAAGCCGGTCATGACCTCGTCCGAGATGTACAGCGCGCCGTTCTCCCTGCACAGGTCCGCGAGCGCCTGGTTGAAGCCCTCACCGGGCGGTACGACGCCCATGTTGCCCGGCGACGCCTCGGTGATGACGCAGGCGATCTCACCGGCGTTCGCGGCGAACGCGGCACGCACGGCCTCGATGTCGTTGTACGGAACGACGATCGTGTCGCCGGCCTGGGCGCCGGTGACGCCGGGGGTGTCAGGAAGCCCGAACGTGGCGAGACCGGAGCCCGCCGCGGCGAGCAGCGCGTCCACGTGACCGTGATAGCAGCCAGCGAACTTGATGATCTTGGCTCGGCCGGTGAAGCCGCGCGCGAGACGGATCGCGGACATCGTCGCCTCGGTGCCGCTGGACACGAGGCGCACCTGCTCGACGGGCTCGATGCGCGCGACGATCTCCTCGGCGAGCGCGACCTCGCCCTCGCCGGGCGTACCGAAGGACGTGCCGCGGGCGACAGCCTCCTGAACTGCGGCGATCACATCGGGGTGGGAGTGGCCGAGGATCATCGGCCCCCACGAGCAGACGAGGTCGACGTACTCACGGCCGTCGGCGTCCGTCAGGTACGGACCGGTACCGGACACCATGAAGCGGGGCGTACCGCCCACAGCGCGGAAAGCGCGCACGGGAGAGTTCACACCGCCGGGTGTCACGGCCGCCGCACGGTCGAAGAGAGTCTGCGAAACTGGGGCGCTATACGGGAAGCTCACATGAACCATGGTGTCAGAGGCTTCGGACATCCTGCGGACAGGTGTTTCACTCGACGTTTTAGCCGGTGACCGTGGGGGAGGTCACTGACACGATGATCGGGTTGCGCGGCGGGGGCCGCGAGGCCTAGAAAAGCAGGGGCGGGCGCCCTGGAAAAGCAGTCGGGTGGAGATATGCATCGCGGTGGCGGACTGGGCGAGGGGACCGACGACCTGGGTCCCCGGCGTGCCCGGCGGATCGGCAAGCACCGGCGCGAGGCGGAAGCGGCCGAGGCCCGGGCCGTGGCACGGGGCGAGACGGAGCAGGACCGGGCGGCAACCAGGAGTGGCCGGGTGGGTGGGGTGACCTACAAGTACTTCGGAGCTCCGGACGGCGCGACCGCCGCCCGCGTGCCCATCTCGATGCGTCCCGAGGAGCTCGGCGGTGACGAACTCGGCATGGGCGGCATGTTCACGAAGATCAAGCCGGAGACGGTGGCCGCGATGGTCCTGACCGGCATCGAGGGCATACCCCTGCACAAGGTGCCCCCGCTCGAACTGGTCGTCCTGCACCCCGACTACGCCGTCGTGAAGCTCCCCATGACGGTCGTCGACCCGCTGCGCGGCGTCGGCGAGGAATCGGTCGGCGCCGCAGCCTTCATCTGGTCCACGGTCCCCGACCGCGGCGGCCCGCGCGACGCGTTCAACGTCTACCAATTGCTGCACGAATGGCAGGACTTCAGCCACCGGCTGCACGACGCGGGGCATCAGGCGTACTGCCTGGTGTGGCCGTAAGACCTGATCCCCGCTTCCGCGCCTACTCCGGCCGCAGCGCCGCCAATTGCTGCTCGAAGGGGATCAGCTCCTCGATCAGCCCCTCGTCCCGCACCGGCGCGGGCCGCATGATTCCGGCCAGCCCGGCCAGTTCGGCCGCAGCCCTCTCGATGCGCTCGTCCAGGCCGTCGGCGCCCCAGTCCTCGGACGCCGCGTACACGGCCGTCGGTACGACCACCGCCCGCAGGTAGGCGAACAGCGGGCGCATCGCGTGCTCCAGGACCAGCGAATGCCGCGGCGTACCACCGGTCGCCGCCATCAGGACCGGCGTACCGGCGATCGCGTCCTTGTCCAGGACGGTCAGCACGTCGAAGAACGACTTGAACAGACCGCTGTACGAGGCGGAGAAGACCGGCGTGACGACGATCAGGCCGTCCGCGCCCTTCACCGCCTCCGCCGCCGCGCTCAGCTCCGGGCCGGGGAAACCGGTCACGAAGTTGTGCGCGATCTCCACGGCCAGATCGCGGAGTTCGACGATCTCGATCTCCGCGTCCGTGCGACGTCCGGTGGCCGCCGCGAGCCGGTCGGCCAGCAGACGGGTGGAGGAGGGGACGCTGAGTCCGGCTGAGATGACGACGAGCTTCATGCGTCGACCTCCTTCTGGTTCCGGGTGGCTGCCACGCGTGCCGCGTGGGTGGGTGCGTCCGGCACTGTCGCCGGGCGGTTCTTGGCGAACTCCTCGCGCAGGACCGGGACGACCTCCTCGCCGAGGATGTCCAGCTGCTCCAGGACGGTCTTGAGGGGCAGGCCCGCGTGGTCCATCAGGAACAGCTGGCGCTGGTAGTCGCCGACGGTGTCGCGGAAGGACAGCGTCCGGTCGATCACCTGCTGCGGGGAGCCGACGGTCAGCGGCGTCTGCGAGGTGAACTCCTCGAGGGAGGGCCCGTGTCCGTAGACGGGCGCGTTGTCGAAGTACGGCCTGAACTCCTTCACCGCGTCCTGGGAGTTCTTCCGCATGAACACCTGACCGCCGAGCCCGACGATCGCCTGCTCCTCGGTGCCGTGCCCGTAGTGCGCGAACCGGCGGCGGTAGAGGTCGACCATCTTCTTGGTGTGCTCCTGCGGCCAGAAGATGTTGTTGTGGAAGAAGCCGTCTCCGTAGTACGCGGCCTGCTCGGCGATCTCCGGGGAGCGGATGGAGCCGTGCCAGACGAACGGCGCGACGCCGTCGAGCGGGCGGGGCGTCGACGTGAACGACTGGAGCGGCGTACGGAACTTGCCCTCCCACGTCACGACGTCCTCGTGCCACAGGCGGCGCAGGAGCGCGTAGTTCTCGACGGCGAGGTTGATGCCCTCGCGGATGTCCTTGCCGAACCACGGGTACACCGGGCCGGTGTTGCCGCGGCCCATCATCACGTCCGCCCGGCCGCCGGCCAGGTGCTGGAGCATCGCGAAGTCCTCGGCGATCTTCACCGGGTCGTTCGTGGTGATGAGGGTGGTGGAGGTGGAGAGGATGAGGTTGTCGGTGCGGGCGGCGATGTAGCCGAGCATCGTGGTGGGCGAGGAGGGGACGAACGGCGGGTTGTGGTGCTCGCCGGTCGCGAAGACGTCGAGCCCGACCTCCTCGGCCTTCAGCGCGATGGCCACCATGGCCTTGATGCGCTCGTGCTCGGTGGGGGTGCGGCCCGTGGTGGGGTCCGGCGTCACGTCGCCGACGCTGAAGATCCCGAACTGCATGCCGGATCCGGACTGCATGGCTGACTCACTCTCCGCAGATTGTTGACGCTTCAACTATACCTGCGGAACGGTGGTGGGCCAGGAGGTATTCCCCGCAGGCAGGACCTACGGCGTCCAGCCGGGGTCGCGGCCCGTCTCGGCCAGGAGTCGCTCCAGCTCAGAAGCGTCTTCGGGCACAGCGACCTGCTCTCCGAAGGCGCCCATCTTCCGGCCCGTCGGACCCAGACCCGCGACCGCTTCCCGCAGCACGGTGACGACGCCGCTGCTCCCGGGCGCCGCCTCGTACTCCTGGCCCGTGGCGCGGGCCAGGTCCCAGGCGTGCACCGTCAGGTCGAGCAGCACCATGCAGCCCACCGTCCTGGCCGGCATGTCCATCGCACCCGTGGTGCCCTCGTCGGCGCCGGGCGCGGACCAGGCGGCGACCAGCTTTCCGGCCTCGTCTGCGAAACGGTCGCGCCACTCGGGGCTCCCGGCGACGACATCGGGGGCCTCGCCGCCGAAGTCGGAATTCTGCTTGGCGGCGAGCGCCTGGAACTGGACGGTCACCTGGAAGAGGTGGTTGAACAGGGCTTTCACGTCGTACTCGGCGCAGGGCGTGGGAGCGGTGAGCTTGTCGTCCGGGATCGCGCGGACCACCGGGACGGCGTGTGCCGTGGCCACCTTCAAAAGGTCGGCAATGCTGTTCTCGGCATTGCTGTTCTCGGTCATGCTGTTCTCGGCATTGCTGTTCTCAGTCATGCCACGAAGCTATGGCGGCGGGTGCTCCGGGGGCTTGAAGAAACGCGACACGTGCCCGACCCCGGCATACGATCCAGCCATGGCCGACGCCGACGCCACTCCCGCCGCCCCGCGCAGCGACACCAAGGGCATCGTCGACGCCGCCGGGCTCCTCGCCCGCGCACGGTTCCGCCGGCACCTGGCCGCGCCCGCCCTGCGCCCCTACGTGGAGCAGTACTGGCTGATCGACTGGGACCTGTCCGAGCCCTACGCCTCGCACGTCGTGCCGCACCCGTCCGTGAACGTCGTCTTCCAGCGGCTGCCCGGACGGGAACCCTTCGCCGAGGTGGCGGGCATCGGGCTCGACCTCTTCACGCAGAAGCTGGAGGGGCGGGGCCGGGTCTGCGGGGTGAAGTTCCGGCCCGGCGGCTTCCGGCCGTTCGCGCCGGCAGAGCCGGTGTCCACCTGGACGGGCCGGCGCCTGCTGCCCCTCGAAGAGGTGTTCACCGAGGTCCCCGACGGCGCCCTCGACGCGGTGCTCTCCCCCGACGAGGAGCACGCGCGCGTGGCGGCGCTCGACGCCTTCCTGCTGGCCGTCGGCCCCACGCCCGACCCCGGGGCGGACCTCGCCATGGCCCTGGCCGAGCGCATCCGCACGGACAGCGGGATCCGCCGGGTCAGCGAGTTCGCCCGGGCGCAGGGCATGTCAGTACGGACGCTGCAGCGGCTGTTCTCGGCGTACGTCGGGGTCGGCCCGAAGTGGATGATCCTGCGCCACCGGATCCACGAGGCGCTGGAACGGGCGGAGACGGGCGGGGATGTGGACTGGGCGGACGTGGCCTGCACGCTCGGCTATGCCGACCAGGCCCACCTGATCAGGGACTTCACGGCGACGGTAGGCGTCCCGCCGACGGCGTACTCACCGCGCTGACGCCGGGCTCGCCTCAGCTCGCTTCAGCTCAGCTCAGTTCGGCTCATCTCACCTCAGCAGCTCAACTCAGTTCGACACTCCAGTCGTTGCACCGCATCCAGTTCCCCTTCGGGTACTCGAAGTCGTGCTCGCCCCCCGGCGTGAACCCGGCCTTGCGGCACACCCCGTTGGAAGCCGTGTGGCCCGCGGAGGGAAAGGCATGCAGCCGCCGGTGCCGACCGGCGGCCCGCGCCTCCTCGACGACAAGCCGAGCGGCAGCCGCCGCGATGCCCCGCCCCTGATAACCGGGCAGCACGCTCCACCCGGTCTCCCAGGCGGACTCCCCCTGCCAGGAGGTCTCCCAGTACCCGATGGACCCGACGGCGTCCCCGTCCACCACTATCCGGAACATCCGCCCCCGCTCCTCAAGGGTCAGATAGCGACGATGCCGGGACACCAACTGCTCGTGCGTCTCGGGCCCGCCCAAGTGGGCCATCATCTCCGCGGAGTTGCAGGCGACCAACAGCTCGAAGTCCCCTTCCGCCCAGGGAACCAGCTTCGGACCAACCAACGGCGATCTCTCCATACGGGCCACGCTACGGCGAGGGTCTGACAACGCCCTCTACGACATCACCATCGGCGACATCGCACCCCGGGAGGCGGGCCCAGCAGGGCGTCGCGCCGCACACCGTTCGTCTCCCTGCCCACGTGACCCACGACGGACCGCCTCCCGAGAACTTCCGGCTCCGGACATCTGCGCCAGACAGAAAGCGCACGACGCAGGTACCAGCGCCCCCGAGTGGTCCCGCAGCTACCAGCGCCCCCGAGTGGTCCCGCACCTGCCACGATCACCCCATGATGATCGCCCGCTCCGCCGCCCTCTTCGTCCTCGCCGCACTCTTCGAGATCGGCGGCGCCTGGCTCGTCTGGCAAGGAGTGCGCGAGCACAAAGGGTGGGCGTGGATCGGCGCGGGCGTCATCGCGCTCGGCGTGTACGGCTTCGTGGCCACGCTCCAGCCCGAAGCCGAGTTCGGCCGCATCCTGGCCGCGTACGGCGGGGTCTTCGTCGCGGGATCGATCGCCTGGGGCATGGTCGCCGACGGCTACCGGCCCGACCGCTGGGACGTGACGGGGGCGCTGATCTGCCTCGTCGGCATGGCGGTCATCATGTACGCGCCACGAACCCGTTAGGCAGGCGACTTATCCTGGCGGAACAGGCCAGGAACGTACACACGTCCAAGGAGAAACCATGACCGCCGCGCCCGCCGCCACCCGCATCGCGATCGTCACCGGCGCGAGCAGCGGCATCGGCGCCGCCACCGCGCGCGGACTCGCGGCCGCCGGCTACCGCGTCGTCCTCACCGCCCGCCGCAAGGACCGCATCGAGGCCCTCGCCGCCGAGATCACGGCTGCAGGGCACGACGCGATGGCGTACGCCCTCGACATCACCGACCGCACGGCCGTCGACGAGTTCGCCACCGCCTTCCGCAAGGTCGCCGTCCTGGTCAACAACGCGGGCGGCGCGCTCGGCGCCGACACCATCGCCACCGGCGACCCGGCCGACTGGCGCCAGATGTACGAGACGAACGTCATCGGCACCCTGAACGTCACCCAGGCCCTGCTCCCCGCGCTCACCGCCAGCGAGGACGGCACGATCGTGGTCCTCTCCTCCACGGCCGGACACGGCACGTACGAGGGCGGCGGCGGCTACGTGGCCGCCAAGCACGCCGAGCACGTACTCGCCGAAACCCTGCGCCTGGAGATCGTCGGCACCCCGGTCCGCGTCATCGAGGTAGCCCCCGGCATGGTCAAGACGGAGGAGTTCGCCACGACCCGCTTCGGCGGCGACACGGAGAAGGCCGCGAAGGTCTACGCGGGCGTGGCCGCCCCCCTCACGGCGGACGACGTCGCGGACACGATCACCTGGGCGGTAACCCGCCCGCCCCACGTCAACATCGACCTCCTGGTGGTCCGCCCCCGCGCCCAGGCCTCGAACACGAAGGTCCACCGGGAGCTGTAACCCCTCGGATCCGGGACGCGATTCACCCACATCGGTGAACGCGTCCTATCGCCATGCCCGTTGACGTTCCACCTGCCTAGGCTCAGATCAACAACAGCAAACAGAACGGCCCCCGGCCGGGACTGCAATCCCGGCCGGGGGCCTGACCATCAAGGAAGGACTCACTTCCTCATGGCTGAACGCGAGCCTAGCGCGCAGCAATTCACGCTGGACGATGCCCTCGGCGTCGACACGCCAGCATCCTTCATGGACCTGGAAGTCCCTGATTACGCCTACATGTTCGGCTTCTTGCAGACCGACGGGCATCTCTCACAACAATCGAGGGACCGAGGGCGGCTCACTGTCGAGATCAACGTGCGAGACATCCAGATCCTGCGCGAGTTCCAGCGACTGACCCCCTACAACAGCACGATCAGCGAGCGCACCCGGTCCACGAACTTCGCAGAAAGCCATCACTCGGCTACCTGGACACTGTGCTCCCTAGAAGCCAGGACAACCGTTAACCAGCTCGGTCTGCCCTACGGCCGCAAGTCAAAGAAGATCGCCCCACCGCGCGTCGAATTCTCACGCCGTGACTACCTGCGGGGCGTCATCGATGCGGACGGGGCTGTCGGCTACACCGGGCAAGGTCTCCCGTTCGTCTCCCTGACCACGGCCAGCACCGCCGTGGGGGTCTACCTGTGCCGCTACACGCGCATGCTCACAGGGGCTGAGCGCATCATCAAGCGCAATGCCCGTGATGACATCTACAACATCGTCTACACGAAGGAAGCGGCCATGGGGCTGGCCGCAGACCTCTACTACCCGGGCTGTCTGGCCCTGGAGCGCAAGCAGACAGCTGCCGCGTCACTCGGCGCCTGGGTCCGCCCGCCCGACATGAAGATCGCGCCTGAACGCCGTCGTTGGAAGCAATGGGAGGACCGGATCCTGCTGGATCAGGGCACCCCCCGTGCAGCAGCCGAAGCGCTGGGTCGAACCGAGCAGAGTTGCAGCCTCCGTCTCTGGCGCCTGCGCAGCGGAAGAGTGCCGATGCCTGCGAACGACCAGTAGAGCGCGGAGGGTGGTGGGTCCGGGCTGCTGCCAGCCCGGACCCACCCTCACTTCAGCCCTTCACGCAGATGAACTGCTTCAACTTCGCCACGACCTCGACAAGGTCACGCTGATGCTCCATGACCTGCTCGATCGGCTTGTAGGCCCCGGGGATCTCGTCAACCACACCCGAATCCTTGCGGCATTCCACGCCCTGCGTCTGCTCCTCCAGATCCCGCACTGAGAAGCGCCTCTTCGCCGCGTTCCGGCTCATCCGCCGACCCGCCCCGTGGGAAGCCGAATTGAAGGCCTTCTCGTTACCGAGACCCTTCACGATGTACGAACTCGTGCCCATGGACCCCGGGATGATTCCGTACTCCCCGGATCCGGCACGGATCGCGCCCTTACGCGTCACCAAGAGGTCCATCCCGCCATACCGCTCCTCCGCCACATAGTTGTGGTGGCACGAGATCTCCTGCTCGAAGGTCGGCTTGGCCTTCTTGAACTCCTTGCGGATCACGTCCTTCAGGAGAGCCATCATGATCGCGCGGTTGTACTTCGCGTACTCCTGAGCCCAGTAGAGGTCGTTCCGGTATGCCGCCATCTGTGGGGTGTCCGAGACGAAGACCGCAAGGTCGCGGTCGACCAAGCCCTGATTGTGCGGCAATTTCTGGGCCAGCCCGATGTGGTGCTCGGCCAGCTCCTTGCCGATGTTGCGGGACCCGGAGTGCAGCATCAGCCACACAGCCCCGTCCGCATCAAGACAAGTTTCGACCATGTGGTTGCCGGCTCCGAGCGTTCCCATCTGCTTCGTGGCACGTTCCTGACGGAACTTGACCGCGTCGGCAACCCCGTCGAACCGCGACCAGAAGTCCCCCCACCCACTGGTGGCGAACCCATGCAGCCTCCCCGGATCCACCGGATCCGCATGCATCCCCCGCCCCACCGGAATCGCCTGCTCGATCTTCGACCGGAGTCGTGACAGGTCGCCCGGCAGGTCATTCGCCGTCAGGGACGTCTTCACCGCCGACATTCCGCAGCCGATGTCCACCCCGACCGCCGCCGGGCACACCGCCCCCTGCATGGCGATCACCGAGCCGACCGTCGCGCCCTTGCCGTAGTGGACGTCCGGCATGACGGCCAGGCCCTTGATCCAGGGCAGCGTCGCCACGTTCCGGAGCTGCTGGAGTGCGACATCCTCGACCGAGGCCGGGTCCGTCCACATCCGGATCGGTACCTTGGCCCCTGGAACCTCCACGTACGACATTGCGTCCTCATTCCCCCGTAGTGCCTGTAGCGCCCGTAGCGCCTGCAGTTGAACAGACGTGCCGAATGGCTCTAAGCGCTCTTAGCGCAAATACCGGCACCAAGGTCAACGAAAGGGATGACGGACCGGCGTCCACGGCATTGCGTGCGATACACATTGTGTCCACCGGTCGCCCACCAGCGGCAACCGAATATCCCCGGCGAGAAGGAGCCCACACGGTGCAGCGGAAGGCCTACGTACCGGGCGTCGCAGCCCTCCTCGCAGCGCTGCTCGCCGGCTGCACGGGCGGGGGCGCGCTCGGCGGCGAGGCGGACGACTCGAAGCCCGGCGAGACCGGCAGCACGACCGCGGCCGCCGAGCCGGGCAAGTACCGCACGCTGCGCGAGCCCTGCAGCCAGGTCGAGGCGGGCACGCTCGACTCGATGCTGCCCGGCATCGAGGAGATGCCGGACGAGGAGCAGCAGGAGAAGGCGTACGAGGGCGTGCCGACCGTCACGTACGACACCGACCGGCGTGTGGGCTGCCGCTGGAAGGTGGAGTCCTCGGACGCCACCCACCATCTGCTCGTCGACTTCGAGCGGGTCGTCTCGTACGACACGGCTGTGAGCGATGACACCCGTGCGACGGAGGTCTACTCGTCGAAGGCCCAGAAGGCGCACCTGCCCGAGCCCTCCACCTCCTCGACCGACGAAGGGGAGCCGGAGGAGGGGTCGGAGACCACCGAGCCGTCCGAGAGCGCCGGGACAGATGCGGACGAGTCCGGCAAGGGTGACGACAAGGACAGTGGGAAGGGCAGCGGCAAGGGCAAGGGTGACGCGGACGACAGTGCCTCCGGCGGCTCGCCGACCGAGGCCGTCACGCCGCCCGGCCTGGAGCCCCGCGTCCTCGACGACCTGGGCGACGAGGCCTTCCTGGACGACGCGCTGACCACGGCCGCGTCCGCGACCCGGCACCGGACCGTGACTGTGGTGTTCCGCACGTCGAATGTCATCGTGACCGTCGAGTACGACGAGCAGCCGGGGCGTCGCACCGACATCCCCGACAGCAAGGAAATGCAGGACAAGGCGCAGGAACTGGCCGGAAAGCTTGCCGACGAATTCAGCGATTAGCGGCGGTTCGGACGGGTGACCGGCTCCGTGGAAGCGGAGTCGTCCGCGTCGGCCACGGCGTACCGTGGCCCATCGAACCGACGACAGCCGTCGTGAGTGACTTGAGTGAAGGAACCATGCACCGACAAGGACAGCGACTCACCCGCATACTCACCTGCGCAGCCGCCGTACCGGTGATCCTCATTGCCTCCGGCTGCTCCTCCGATTCCGGCTCGGACTCGGACGCGGCGAAGAAGGACTCGGGCTCGAAGGCCTCCGCGTCGGCCTCGGGCAAGGACAAGGCCGCGACCGTGGAGAAGGCGGCGTTCAGCAAGCTGCCCGAGCCCTGCGAGGTCCTGTCGAAGAAGACGCTCGACGACCTCGTCCCGAAGGCCAAGGACAAGTCGGGCAAGGCCGGCACGTCCGACGACACGTCGGCGCGCGGCACCTGCTCGTGGGACAGCCTGGAGAACAACGGCGTCGACGGCTCGCAGTTCCGCTGGCTCCGCGTCTCGCTGATGCGCTTCGACTCGGACGCGTCCCTGGGCAGCGGCGCCAAGCGCGCGCAGAACAGCTTCGCCAAGCAGGTCGCGGACGCGCAGGCGACGGAGGGCGCGAAGAGCGTCAAGACGGAGCCGGTGCCCGGGATGGGCGACCAGACGACGGTCGTGCATTACGACCTGAAGAAGGACAAGGAAAACTTCAAGCAGCAGACGGTCGTGACGCGCGTGGAGAACGCCGTCGTCACGATCGACTACAACGGCGCGGGCCTGGCGGGCGACAAGGCGCCGAGCTCGAAGGACCTGTCCAAGGACGCCGAGAAGGCCGCGAAGGAAGCCTCGGAGAAGGTCGTCTCCGCGAACAAGGCGGGCGGCAGCGCGAGCGAGGGCTCCGGCGGCGCTTCGAAGGACTCGGACAGCGACAAGTCCGACTCGAAGAAGGACTCCAAGTCCAGCGACAAGCCCAAGAGCTGACGCAGGACGCCGACGCGGGACTCGGAGATCTCGGCGCGCGCCGCGCGTAAAGGTCTCGGACAACTGGCGTCGAAGTAGCGGAAGTTGTGGAGCCCGGCCCTTTGTTGGCCGGGCTCCTGCCGTACCGGCACACTGTCTTCCGCATGCGTGTGCCAGGCTGTCGCTCGCAACAAACCGAACAGGGAGGGGTTCGCGGGTGGCCGCGATGCAGCTGACACGCACGCACCGGATACTCATCGGCGTGGTCGTAGCCGGTGCGGTCGTCATCGCCGCGATCGGTTTCGCGGGGTCGTACACGGCCGTGCGTGACCTGGCCGAGAAGAAGGGCTTCGGCGGCTTCTCGGTGGTCTTCCCGATCGGCATCGACGCGGGTATCTGCGTCTTGCTGGCCCTCGACCTGCTGCTGACGTGGATCCGGATTCCCTTCCCGCTGCTGCGCCAGACGGCGTGGCTCCTGACGGCGGCGACGATCGCCTTCAACGGCGCGGCGGCCTGGCCGGACCCGCTGGGCGTGGGCATGCACGCCGTCATCCCGGTCCTGTTCGTGGTCGCCGTGGAGGCGGCGCGGCACGCGGTGGGCCGGATCGCGGACATCACGGCCGACAAGCACATGGAGGGCGTGCGCCTCACGCGCTGGCTGCTCTCGCCCGTGCCGACGTTCAAGCTGTGGCGCCGCATGAAGCTGTGGGAGCTGCGTTCGTACGAGCAGGTCATCAAGCTGGAGCAGGACCGCCTGATCTATCAGGCCCGCCTGCAGGCCCGCTTCGGCCGCTCCTGGCGCCGCAAGGCCCCGGTGGAGTCGCTGATGCCGCTGCGCCTTGCGCGGTTCGGGGTTCCGCTGGCGGAGACGGCTCCCGCGGGGCTCGCGGCGGCGGGTATCGAGCCCGCGCTGCTTCCGCCGGTGCCGGTGGCGGCGGAGTCGCAGCATCCGGAGCTGGTGGCGGCGCCGGTGGCGGAGCCGCGGGCCGAGCAGGAGCAGGAGCCGGAGAAGCGGCAGGAACAGTCCGGGCAGCAGGAACAGTCCGGCCAGCCCGGACAGCAGGAGCAGCAGCAGGAACAGCCCGGCCAGCAGCAGCCCGCGCCCGAGGGTGCGCACGTGAGCCCGTGGTTCGCCGCCCAGCAGCCTTCGTACGTTCCTGAAGAGCCGCACGACCAGTGGTACGCGGAGCAGCAGGCGTACGCGGACCAGCAGGACCAGCAGGCCTATGCCGACCAGCAGGCCTACCTGGAGCAGCAGCAGGCGTACTTCGACGAGCACGGCCAGGCGGCTGCTGCCCCCTCCGGGCCCGAGTCCGAGTTCCAGGTCCCCGCCGGTCCCGGCCGCACCCGCCCGCTCGGCGGTCAGCACCTGATTCCGGGCCAGCGCGAGGAGCAGGCTCCCGAGGCCGGGATGCCGCAGGACGCGCCGGAGGAGCTGGGGCCGCTGCCCGAGGCGTCCGGTCTGCCGGACGACGTCTCGCGCGACGACGCGTACTTCGCCGCGTTCCGCAAGTACGTGAGCGAGCTCGGGGACTATCCCAACGCCCGCCAGTTCGGCCTGTATCTGATGGACCTGTACGGCGTCACCGGCCAGGCGGGCGGCCCTCCGGCGGAGAGCACGCTGCGCCCGTACCTGCGTGACTTCCGCAGCCGCTACCAGGAGGACCTGGACTCCGAGTACAGCGCTTAGCCGCTGCTGCGGGCCCGCTTCTTGCTGCTCTCGCCCCAGATGGCGAGGGCGGCGCCGACGACGAACAGGGCGAGGTATCCGGGGGTGGGGATGTCCCACCACTTGTGGAAGAGGCCCCACGGGTTGTCCCCGAAGATGCGCCCGCCGGCGCCAAGGGCCCCCTGAATCCCGGCGACCCATCCGACGATGGCGATGATTTCCTTCATACGTCCACGATCAGGCACCCGGCGACGCCGCACGTCGTGCCCCGGAGTGATCTCCCGGTAGTCCAAAGGATGCAGGACCCCACCGCACCCCTCGCCGCTCCCCGCTCCAAGCCCGCCCACCTCACGAGCACAGCCCCCGCCGCACCCTCCACAAGCCCGCCCACCTCACGAGCACAGCCCCCGCCGCACCCTGCACAAACCCGCCCACCTCACGAGCGCAGCCCCCAGTCGCACCCTGCACAAGCCCGCCGCTTCGCGGCAGATGTCTCCCACCCACCCACCCGTTACCCCGCAGTCCCACCCGCCCGAACAGGCCGCCCTACCCAGCCGATTGTCCGCAGGGTAACGGGTGGGTGGGCGGGAGAACTCCGCCGCGAAGCGGCGGTTCAGTCCACGGCACGCGAAGGGGGCGCCGCCCAGACAAACTGGACGGCGCCCCCATCTACGTACCGCTACGCCCCCAAGAGCTTCCGCACCCGCTCCGCGCCCACGGCGAGCAACAGCGTGGGCAGTCGCGGCCCCGTCTCGCGGGTCACGAGGAGCCGGTACAGGAGGGCGAAGAAGGACCGCTGGGCGACCTTGATCTCCGGCGGGAGTTCCTTCGCCGTGGCGTCCGCCGAGAACCCTGCCTGCACCTTCGGCACGCCGTACACCAGGTGCGTGAGCCCGTCGAGGGACCAGTGCGAGTCCAGGCCCTCAAGGAGCAGCCGCAGCGACTCACGCCCCTCCTCGTCCAGCGAGGACAGCAGCTCCACGTCCGGCTCCGCGCGCACGATCGTGCGGGCGTCGGCCGGGACCTGGGTGGTGATCCAGTTCTCGGCGCGGTCGAGCCGGGGCCGTGCCTCGTCGAGAGACGAGATCGGGTCCGACGGGTCCAGGTCGCGCAAGATCCGCAGGGTCTGGTCCTCCGCGCCCGCCGTGACGTCCGCGACGGACGCGAGCGTCCGGTACGGAAGCGGACGCGGCGTCGAAGGCAGCTCACCGGCGGCCGTGCGCACCGCACGCGAGTGCGCGGCGGCGTCGGCGGGCAGCGCGGAGCCGTCGGCGACCTTCGCGTCGAGCTTGTCCCACTCGTCGTAGAGCCGCTGGATCTCCTGGTCGAAGGCGATCTTGAAGGACTGGTTCGGCTTGCGGCGGGCGTACAGCCAGCGGAGCAGCGGTGCCTCCATGATCTTCAGGGCGTCGGCCGGGGTCGGCACACCGCCCTTGGAGGACGACATCTTCGCCATGCCGGAGATGCCGACGAACGCGTACATCGGACCGATCGGCTGCACGCCGTCGAAGATCTCGCGCACGATCTGCCCGCCGACCACGAAGGACGACCCCGGAGACGAGTGGTCCACGCCGCTCGGCTCGAAGATGACGCCCTCGTACGCCCAGCGCATGGGCCAGTCGACCTTCCAGACCAGCTTGCCGCGGTTGAACTCGCTCAGGTGGACCGTCTCGCTGTGCCCGCACTCGGCGCAGACGTACGAGAGCTCGGTGCTCTCGTCGTCGTACGACGTGACCGTGGTCAGGTCCTTCTGGCACGCGCCGCAGTACGGCTTGTACGGGAAGTACCCGCTGGAGCCGCCGCTGCCGTCGTCCTCGCTCGCGGCGCCCGATCCCTCGGCGGCTTCGAGCTCGGCCTCGTCGACCGGCTTCTGCGACTGCTTCTTGCCGGGCGCCTTCTTGGTCCGGTACTGGTCGAGGATCGCGTCGATGTCACCGCGGTGCTTCATCGCGTGCAGGACCTGCTCGCGGTAGACGCCCGAGGTGTACTGCTCGGTCTGGCTGATCCCGTCGTACTCCACGCCGAGCTCGGCGAGCGCCTCGGTCATGGCCGCCTTGAAGTGCTCGGCCCAGTTCGCGTACGCGGAACCGGCCGGGGCGGGCACGGAGGTGAGGGGCTTGCCGATGTGCTGGGCCCAGGACTCGTCGATGCCGGGGACGCCGGCCGGGACCTTGCGGTACCGGTCGTAGTCGTCCCAGGAGATCAGGTGCCTGACCTCGTGCCCGCGCCGCCGGACCTCGTCCGCGACCAGGTGCGGGGTCATGACCTCGCGGAGGTTGCCCAGGTGGATCGGGCCCGACGGGGAGAGCCCGGAGGCGACGACGACCGGTTTGCCCGGGGCACGACGCTCCGACTCGGAGATGACCTCGTCCGCATAGCGGGAGACCCAGTCGGTGGTATCGGTGCTCTGAGCCACGATCGGCACGCCTCTCTTCTTCTGATCTTCTTCTACGTGAGTACCGCTGTCGCGGCCATTCTCCCAGCTCGACCCTCAACCGCGAAAACCGCTTTTCTCTGCATGGGATACTTGCCGGGTCTATCTGCACCTCGAGGAGAACGGCATCCACTCCATGGCCTCGGTCACGTCCCTCACCGCCTCCGTCCACCAGCGCCTCGCGGACGCCCTCTCGGCTGCCCTGCCGGAGGCCGGCGCCGCCGACCCGCTGCTGCGACGAAGCGACCGGGCCGACTACCAGGCCAACGGGATCCTGGCCCTCGCCAAGAAGGCGAAGGCGAACCCGCGCGAGCTCGCGACGAAGGTCGTGGACGCTCTCCCCGCCGACGACGGCATGATCAAGGACGTCGAGGTCTCGGGCCCCGGCTTCCTGAACGTCACGGTCACCGACAAGGCGATCACCGAGAACCTCGCCGCGCGCGCCGCGGACGGCGAGCGCCTCGGCGTGCCGTACGCCGAGAAGGCCGGCACGACGGTCGTCGACTGGGCCCAGCCGAACGTGGCCAAGGAGATGCACGTCGGCCACCTGCGGAACTCGGTGATCGGCAATTCCGTCGTCAAGATCCTCGAATTCACCGGCGAGAAGGTCGTCAGCCGCCACCACATCGGCGACTGGGGCACCCAGTTCGGCATGCTCGTGCAGTACCTGATCGAGCACCCGGACGAGCTGGGCCACAAGGCGGACGCGGACACCGAGGAGGCGGGTGAGGAGGCGATGTCCAGCCTCAACCGCGTCTACAAGGCGTCGAAGGTGCTCTTCGACTCCGACGAGGAGTTCAAGACGCGCGCCCGGCGCCGGGTCGTGGACCTCCAGGCGGGCGACCCCGAGACCCTCGCGATCTGGCAGCGGTTCGTGGACGAGTCGAAGGTCTACTTCTACTCGGTCTTCAACAAGCTGGACGTGCAGATCGAGGACGCGGACATCGTCGGCGAGTCCGGGTACAACGACATGCTGGCCGAGACCTGCCGCATGCTGGAGGAGTCCGGCGTCGCGGTCCGGTCGAACGGCGCGCTGTGCGTGTTCTTCGACGACGTGAAGGGCCCGGACGGCAACCCGTCGCCGCTGATCGTCCAGAAGTCCGACGGCGGCTTCGGGTACGCGGCGACCGACCTCTCCGCGATCCGCGACCGCGTCTTCAACATCAAGGCGGACACCCTCCTGTACGTGGTGGACGCGCGGCAGTCCCTGCACTTCAAGATGGTCTTCGAGACGGCGCGCAGGGCGGGCTGGCTGACGGAGGACGTCAAGGCGGTGCAGCTGGGCTTCGGCACGGTCCTCGGCAAGGACGGCAAGCCGTTCAAGACGCGTGAGGGCGAGACCGTACGCCTCATCGACCTCCTCGACGAGGCGATCGAGCGGGCGTCGGCCATCGTGCGCGAGAAGGCCAAGGACCTCTCCGAGGAGGAGATCGCCGAGCGCGGCGCCCAGGTGGGCATCGGCGCGGTGAAGTACGCGGACCTGTCGACGTCGGCGGTGCGCGACTACAAGTTCGACCTGGACCAGATGGTGTCGATGAACGGCGACACGTCGGTGTACCTCCAGTACGCGTACGCCCGTATCCAGTCGATCCTGCGCAAGGCGGAAGACGCGTCTCCCAAGGCGCACCCGGAGCTCGAACTGGCCGACGCCGAGCGGGCGTTGGGCCTGCACCTGGACCAGTTCGCGGAGACGGTCGCGGAGGTCGCCGAGGAGTACGCACCGCACAAGCTGGCGGCGTACCTCTACCAACTGGCCTCGCTGTACACGACGTTCTACGACAAGTGCCCGGTCATCAAGCCCAAGCCCCCGCAGGACATCGCAGAGAACCGCCTGTTCCTCTGCGACATCACGGCCCGCACCCTGCACCAGGGAATGTCCCTGCTGGGCATCAGGACCCCTGAGCGCCTCTGAGCCCCGTCAGGGGCTCCAGGGGCGCGGGGAACTGCGCGACCAGCCACATACGGCCCGCAGCGATCAACCCACCAACGCGACCCTGAGCCTCCGCAGTCCCTCGGCGATCTCGTCGGGGGACTGCGTCACAAAGCACATCCGCAGGGTGGAAACGTCAGGCTCCCCGGCGTAGAACGGCGCTCCCGGCACATAAGCAACGAGATGCTCGACAACCCCCGGCAGCAACGCAGTGGTGTCGTACCCCTCGGGCAGCGTCGCCCAGACGAACATGCCGCCTTCCGGCCGGATCCAGGAAGAGCCGGGCGGCAACGCGTCAGCGAGGCCCGAAAGCATCGCGTCCCGCCGCTCGCGGTACGCTCCGGTGACGCGGGCGAGATGCGCGTCCAGGTCGTTGTCCGCCAAGTACCGCGCCGCGGCGAGCTGGTTGACGGTCGGCGTGTGCAGGTCCGCCGCCTGCTTGGCGATGGCGCAGGCACGCAGCAGTGCCGCAGGAGCACGCAGCCAGCCGAGGCGCAGACCCGGCGCCATGACCTTGGAGAAGCTGCCGAGCAGGATCGTGCGGTCCTCGGCGCCGGGGTACGAGGCGATCCACGGCGCACGCTCGCCCTCGAAGCGCAGCTCTCCGTACGGGTCGTCCTCTACGATCCACAGTCCGCGCCGCGCGGCGATGCCGGCGATCGCGGCGCGCCGGTCGGCCGGCATGGTGCGCCCTGTGGGGTTCTGGAAGGTGGGCACGGTGTAGAGCAGCTTGGGCCGGTGGCGGGCGACGAGTTCGTCGAGGGCGTCGGGGTCGATCCCGGCCTCGTCGCCCGGCACGGCGATCACCTGCGCGCCCGCGAAGCCGAAGGCCTGGAGGGCGGCGAGGTAGCAGGGGTTCTCGACGAGGATGGTCTCGCCGGGCTCGATGAGCGCGGTGGCCAGCAGCGAAAGCGCCTGCTGCGACCCGGTGGTGACGAGGAGGTCGTCGACCCCGGTCGCGAGCCCGCGCGCGGAGAACCGTTCGGCGATGGCGGTACGGAGGGTGGGCTCGCCCTCGGTCGTGGAGTACTGGAGGGCCCGCTCGGGCTGTTCGGTGAGCACGGCCCGGAAGGCGGCGGCGATGCCTTCCTTGTCGAAGAGGTCGGGAGCGGGGAGTCCGCCCGCGAAGTTGATGACCTCGGGCCGTGCGGTGACAGCCAGGATCTCCCGTACCGGAGAGCCCCCGACCGAGGCGGCGCGCGCGGCGAGCGGCGGGGTGGGAGCTGCGGTGGCGGCGGGGGCTGCTGCGGTGACGGTCATCTACGACTCCTTCGGTTGCCAGGCAGACTAGGCATGTCCGTGTCGCATACAAGTGTCATTTCGCGATACGGACATGGCTCGGTCCGCCGGGCGCGGCTCGGTCCGCCCGACGGTTCCCTGCCGCCCGGTGCCGGTCATGCAGGTCACGCAGGCGGGTCCGGCACGTCGTCGTTGTCGCGGTTGGTCTTCGTCCACTTCTTGCTGTTGAGCGAGAACGCGTAGACGGGGCGGCTCTTGTCGCCACTCGTGGCGAACGGCTTGCCCGTGTCGTCGATGCGCACCGTGCCGCTGCGGACGCCGCTCGACCACTCCAGTTCCAAGTACCAGCGTACGTAGCGGGTGTTGGCGGTCGCGTTGATGTAGAACGCCTCGGGGTCGCTTGCGCTCACCTTGTAGGGGAAGTTGTCGCCGCCGGACTGGGGGGCCGGGCGGGGCACCGACGCGTCGAGGTTGACGTCGAAGCTGTGCTTGGGGACGTTGCCCCCGCAGCCGACGCCGAGGTAGCCCATCTTGTAGTTGTTCCACGCGAGCGGGGCGCTGGTTCCCGCGACGCGGACGTTCAGGGACTCCAGGACGACGGTGTCGTCGCCCGTGCCCTGGACGACCAGCTTCACGGTCTGGTCCCTGGCGGAGACGGCGCCGTTCGCGGACGCCCAGCCGGGGGCGTCCTGCTCGTTGGGGGGCGGGGAGAGGGCGCCGGGCTCCTTGTCGACGAGATAGGGGTGGCCACAGGGGTCCTCCCAGTGGTGGGCATTGGTGGAGACGGTCACCGGGACACCGCCGTCGGCGCCGCCTCCCTCGCCGCCTCCCCCGGCTGCGGGCGCGGACGGCTCGCCCCCGGAGCCCTTGCCCTTGCCCTTGCCGTCCGGTTCGCCGGAGGGCTTCGCCTCCTTGTCCGCCTTGCCCTTGCCGGACTCCTTCGCGGAGGGCGATGCGGTTCCGGGGCCGTCCGGGCCGCCCTCGCGCTTGCCGTTGTCGGCGCTCGGGGAGTCGGTGGCCACCTTGTTGCCGTCACCGCCGCCGGATGCGGCCTGTACGGCGACGGCGGTGGCACCGAGCGCGAGCACGACACCGGCGGCGACGAGAACGCGGGCCCTGGGCAGCCTCCGCCCCTCGCGCCGCGCAGTCGCCGCGGGGGCGGAGCCGATGACGATGCCGGGGGCTTCGTCCTTGGTACCGGCGTCGCCGGGGTCACCCTCGGGGGAGCTTTCGTCGCCGGGGGTCCCGGCGCGGGAGCTTCCGTCACGGGAACCCTTGGCGCCGGGCTCGACGGCAGCCGACTCGCCGCGGGCAGGAGCGCCGGGGTGCGAGCCACCAGAAGCCGGGGCGCCGGACCCCGCAGCGCCAGACCCCGACCCACCGGAAGCCGAGCCACCAGAAGCCAAGCCCCCGGACGCCGAGCCCCCGACGGACGCCCCGCCCGCGTCAGCGGATGCCGCGCCGGGCGAGGACTCCGCATCCTTGCGGTCGCGCTCGCCTCTCGTCGCGTCGGCCAGGATCCACCGCCGGTGGACCTCGACCATCTCCTGCCGGGATGCCCCGCAGACCCGGGCAAACCGCTCCAGCGGAGCGAACTCCGTCGGTACGGCCGACCCGCTGACATAGCGGTGCAGCGTCGAGGTCGACACGTGCAATCGCTTGGCAAGGGCTCCGTAACTGAGCCCCGACCTCTCCTTCAACTCCCGCAGCAGTTCCGCGAGATCGCCCGCCCCCACGCTTTCTCCATCCCGTTCATCCGTTCCATGGAACGGAGTTATCGCAGATCACAGCCGTACGAACGTCCCAGCGTCCCCCGCTGCCGTTCCACGCTGGCCGCCGGGACAGAACCCCGCACAAGCTCTGGGTCATACAAGCACGCCGCGTCCAGAAGCCTTTGGTCGCGACTCACGTCGCCCCCGTCACACCGAAAGAGACCAGCCATGCGATTCAGCACCAAGGCCACCGCCGCCGCCGCGGCCCTCACCGCCGCTCTCTCGCTCACCGCGCTCGGCAGCGCCGCGTCGGCCGCGACGCCCGCCGCCAAGGCCGCGCCGGTCACCTGCTCCGCCGCCACCACGAAGGTCACCGTCAAGGAGGTCAGCCGGCCCGTCAACCACCTGCTCCTGAAGGCCAAGAACACGGGTACGAAGACGTGTTACGCGTACAGCGCGCCGTTCCTCCGCTTCGATGAGGCGCAGGCCCCCACGCAGTGGCTGGAGGACAGCACGCCGCAGGCGGTCGTCACGCTGGAGCCGGGCCAGAGCGCGTACGCGGGCATCGGCACGTCGTCGCCGGAGGGCTCGAACGGCTATCAGGCCCACAGCCTGGATGTCCTGTTCTCCAACCGCGCGGCGAACGGCAGCGTGGGCGCTCCGGCGGCGGCGAAGCTCCCGTCGGGCGGGGTGTACGTGGACAGCTCGGCGTTCGTCACGTACTGGCAGACCTCGGCGTCTGACGCCCTGATGTGGTGACCGACGTGCCTGGCCCCGCCGGGACTCCCTCACCAACCTCCGGGTAAGTACGCACAAAAAAGTCGGTACTTGTCCGCTTCTCCGTACACGAGAAGGATCGGAGGCGTTCCCACCAGACGCCTCCGATCGGAGTCCCACAACCATGCCCGCACAGCCCGCTCAGCCCGCCCAGTCCCCCGTGACCGTCCTCGGCCTCGGCCTCATGGGCACCGCCCTGGCCTCCGCGCTCATCAAGGCGGGCCACCCCACCACGGTCTGGAACCGCACCGCGTCCAAGACGGGCCCCCTGGCCGCCCAGGGGGCCACCCCCGCGGCCACGGTGAGGGACGCCGTCACCGCGAGCCCCCTCACCATCGTCTGCCTCACCACCAACACCGACGTCCGCACCCTCCTCACCCCGGAGGCGGAGTCCCTCGCGGGCCGCACCCTCGTGAACCTCACGAACGGAACGCCCGCCCAGGCACGGGAGTTGGCAGCCTGGGCGGCGGCGCACGGCATCACGTACATCGACGGCGGCATCATGGCCGTACCGCAGATGATCGCGACGCCCGGCGCGTACATCCTCTACAGCGGCAGCGACGAGGCCGCCTACGAGACCCACCGCCCCACGCTCCAGGCGCTCGCGGACACCAAGTGGGTCGGCGAGGACCCCGGCCTCGCCGCCCTGTACGACCTCTCCCTGCTCACCGGCATGTACGGGATGGCGATGGGCGTGGCGCAGGCGTACGCGCTGATCGGCAGCGAAGGCATCCCGGCCCGCGCGTTCGCGCCGCTGCTCAGGGACTGGGTCGTGGCGATGACGGAGGGGATCGTGCCGGAGACGGCGGAGGCGGTCGACACCGACCAGCACCTGACCGACGTGTCCAACCTCGCCATGAACCGCGAGGCCTACCCCAACTTCCTGCGGGCGTACGCCGATCAGGGCCTGCGGACCGATCTGTTCGAGCCCTTCCAGGATGTCCTGGACCGCGCGGTGGAGGAGGGCCACGGCGCGGACGGCTTCTCCCGCCTGGTGACACTCCTCAAGCAGGGCTGAAAAACCGGCTAGGGGACGAGCACGACCTTCCCCGTGGTCTCCCGCCGCTCCATGGCCGCATGGGCGCGAGCCGCCTCCGCCAGCGGGAACGTCTGCACCGCGGGCACCAACTCCCCCTTGGCGGCGCCCTCCAGGGCCCGCCGCTCATGATCGGGCCCGTCCTCGGGCCGCTCGATCAGCTGGAGGAGTGCATTGGTGACGGTGATCCCCCGCGCCTCCACCACACCCGCGTCGGGCTCGAACTCTTCCTGCGAGGACCAGCCGATGACCACGTACCGCCCGCCATCGCCGAGCAGTCCGAACGCGGCGGCGGACTTCTCGCCGCCCACCCCGTCGAGCACGACACTGACCCGACGCCCGTCGAGCCGCACGCGCACGACGTCCGCCCAGCCGGGTTCGTTGTAGTCGACGGCGAGATCGGCGTCGAGTTCCCAGACGTCCTCCACCTTGCGGGCCCCACCGGCGGCACCGATCACGACCGCCCCGAGCGCATGGGCGTACTGCACCACGAGCCGTCCGACGCCCCCGGCGGCGGACGTCACGAGGACCACGTCGTCGGCGGTGAGCCGGGCGGCGTCCAGGAGCCCCATGGCCGTCGCCCCGGTCATCACCATGGTCACCGCGGCCTCGAAGCCGAGCCCGTCCGGCACCTCGTGCAGCTGCGCGAGATCGGCCACGGCGAGCTCTGCGTATCCGCCGGGTTCGCTGCGCGGGGTCACGACGGCCCGTCCCAGCCACGTGTCGTCCACCCCGGGGCCGACGGCGTCGACGATCCCGGCGACCTCCCCGCCGAAGACGGCGGGCAGCTCGGGCAGCGGCGGCGCCATGTCGCTCGCGGCGCCCTGCCGCATGACGGTCTCGACGTGGTGAACTCCCGCCGCGCGCACGGCGATACGCACCTGGCCCGGCCCCGCGACGGGGTCGGGCCAGGTCTCGTACGTCAGGTTCCCGGCGGGCCCGAACTCGTGCAGGACGACAGCGTGCATGGCGTGCTCCTCAGAACGTCGGAACGCCGGAACGGCGATGCACACCATCCTGAAACCCCAAGCAAACTTGAGGTCAAGCACGCTGCCCGAGCCGGGACTCAGAGCTGCCGCGCCACCTCGGTGGCCCAGTACGTGAGGATCATGTTGGCGCCCGCACGCTTGATACCGGTGAGCGACTCCATGATCGCCTTGTCCCGGTCGATCCAGCCGCGCTCGGCGGCGGCCTCGATCATCGAGTACTCGCCGGAGATCTGGTACGCGGCGACCGGCACGTCCACGGCGTCGGCGACCTTGGCCAGGATGTCCAGGTAGGGCCCGGCGGGCTTCACCATGACCATGTCGGCGCCCTCTTCGAGGTCGAGCGCCAGCTCGCGCAGGGACTCACGGGCGTTGGCCGGGTCCTGCTGGTAGGTCTTGCGGTCGCCCTTGAGGGACGAACCGACGGCCTCGCGGAAAGGACCGAAGAAGGCGGACGAGTACTTCACGGTGTAGGCGAGGATGGAGACGTCCTCGTGTCCGACCTGGTCCAACGCGTCCCGGATCACGCCGACCTGACCGTCCATCATGCCGCTGGGGCCCACCACGTGGGCGCCCGCGTCGGCCTGGACCTGCGCCATCTCCGCGTACCGCTCAAGGGTTGCGTCGTTGTCGACGCGCCCCTCGGAGTCCAGGACACCGCAGTGGCCGTGATCGGTGAACTCGTCCAGGCACAGGTCGGACATGACGATGAGGTCGTCGCCGACCTCCGCGCGCACATCGCGCAGCGCGACCTGGAGAATCCCGTCCGGATCGGTGCCGACGGTCCCTGCGGCGTCCTTCTTCTCCTCCTCCGGCACTCCGAAGAGCATGATCCCGGAGACCCCGGCCACCATCGCCTCCACGGCGGCCTTCTTCAGGCTGTCGCGGGTGTGCTGGACGACGCCGGGCATGGCGCCGATCGCCACGGGCTCGCTGATTCCCTCGCGCACGAACGCGGGCAGGATCAGGTCGGCCGGATGCAGCCGCGTCTGGGCGACCATGCGCCGCATGGCGGGCGTGGTCCGAAGGCGCCGCGGCCGCGCTCCGGGGAACGATCCGTACTTGGTCACTGTCTCTCTCACCTCACGCTGTGTCTGGCACTCCGGCCCGCCCCAGACCCAACCTCAAACGCCGGACAGGCTGGGATATCCAGCCTGTCCGGCGCTTGAGGACGAACTCGGCGAAGCCGGTGATTTACGGTACGCCCGGCACTCAGGGTGCCGCACGCCGCCTGCGGGAACCGGGACGCCGCTCGCTGGGCCGGGTGACGGGGTCCCCCGCCTCCAGCGCGGAGAGCCTGCGCCGAGTGCCGAACTCGGCGAGCGCCTCGGCCAGCTTGTGGACGGACGGCTCCGGAGCCATCACGTCGACCCGGAGCCCGTGCTCCTCCGCGGTCTTGGCGGTGGCGGGACCGATACACGCGATGACGGTCACGTTGTGCGGCTTGCCGGCGATGCCGACGAGGTTCCGCACGGTCGACGAGGACGTGAAGAGCACGGCGTCGAAGCCGCCGCCCTTGATCGCCTCACGCGTGTCAGCCGGGGGCGGCGACGCACGCACGGTCCGGTAGGCCGTGACGTCGTCGACCTCCCAGCCGAGGTCGATGAGCCCGGCGACCAGGGTCTCCGTGGCGATGTCGGCCCGCGGCAGGAAGACACGGTCGATCGGGTCGAAGACCGGGTCGTACGGCGGCCAGTCCTCCAGGAGACCGGCGGCCGACTGCTCGCCGCTGGGCACCAGGTCGGGCTTCACGCCGAAGGCGATCAGCGCCGCGGCCGTCTGCTCGCCCACCGCCGCGACCTTGATCCCGGCGAAGGCGCGCGCGTCGAGCCCGTACTCCTCGAACTTCTCGCGCACGGCCTTGACCGCGTTGACGCTGGTGAAGGCGATCCACTCGTAGCGACCCGTGACGAGGCCCTTGACCGCGCGCTCCATCTGCTGGGGCGTGCGGGGCGGCTCGACGGCGATGGTCGGCACCTCGTGAGGCACCGCCCCGTAGGAGCTCAGCTGGTCGGAGAGCGAGGCCGCCTGCTCCTTCGTACGCGGAACGAGCACCCGCCACCCGAAGAGCGGCTTCGACTCGAACCACGACAGCTGGTCGCGCTGGGCGGCGGCGGACCGCTCACCGACCACGGCTATGACGGGCTGGCCTCCGTCGGGCGAGGGCAGCACCTTCGCCTGCTTGAGGACCTGCGCGATGGTGCCGAGGGTCGCCTGCCACGTGCGCTGACGCGTAGTCGTACCGGCGGCGGTCACCGTCATCGGGGTGTCGGGCTTGCGCCCGCACGACACCAGCTCACCGGCGGCCGATGCCACGGAGTCCAGGGAGGTCGACACGACCAGAGTCCCGTCGGACGCCCCCACCTCGCTCCAGCAGCGGTCGGAAGCGGTGCGCGCGTCGACGAAGCGCACGTCCGTGCCCTGGGCGTCGCGCAGCGGAACACCCGCGTAGGCGGGTACACCGACCGCCGCCGCGATGCCGGGCACGACTTCGAAGGAGATGCCCTCGGCGGCGCAGGCGAGCATCTCCTCGGCCGCGTAGGTGTCGAAGCCGGGGTCGCCGCTGACGGCACGCACGACCCGCCTGCCGCCCCTGGCTGCCTCCATGACAAGATTGGCGGCGGCTCGGGTTGGAGACGCTTCGGCGATCGCTGACGCGTCGTCAACTGTCCCTGGCCGAGGTGTGTCCACACCTCCCCTGGCATGCGCGCGAACGACGTCGAGCACATCCGGCTCGGCGATCAGTACGTCCGCTCGGGCCAGCGCCTCCACGGCGCGCAGCGTGAGTAGTCCCGGATCTCCGGGTCCGGCACCCAGGAAGGTGACGTGCCCGTGTGCGGGAAGGCCGGGAAGGTTCGAGGTGGGGCTCAAAGTGCTCGCTCCCCCATCAGACCGGCCGCGCCCTTGGCAAGCATCTCGGCAGCGAGTTCACGGCCGAGCGCCAAGGCTTGGTCATGCGTCTCGGGCACGGGACCGGTGGTGGACAGCTGCACCAGCGCCGAGCCGTCGGTTGCCCCGACGACGCCGCGCAGGCGCATTTCCTTGACAATCTGCCCGTCGGCCAAGAGGTCGGCCAGCGCGCCCACGGGGGCGCTGCAACCGGCTTCCAGGGCGGCGAGCAGGGATCGCTCGGCGGTCACGGCGGCCCGGGTGTACGGGTCGTCGAGCTCGGCGAGCGCGGCGGTCAGTGCCGCGTTGGACGCGGCACATTCGATCGCCAGTGCCCCCTGGCCGGGGGCGGGCAGAATTGTGTCGACCGCCAGGAAGTCGGTCACCTCGTCGATCCTGCCGACGCGGTGGAGTCCGGCGGCGGCGAGTACGACGGCGTCGAGCTCGCCCTTGCGCACGAATCCGATGCGGGTGTCGATGTTCCCGCGGATCGGCACGGTCTCTATGGCGAGTCCGTGGTTGCGGGCGTAGGCGTTGAGCTGCGCCATGCGGCGCGGCGAGCCCGTACCGATGCGTGCGCCGCTCGGCAGCTCGGGGAAGGTCAGCCCGTCGCGTGCGATGAGCACGTCACGGGGGTCCTCGCGCAGCGGCACGGCGGCCAGGGCCAGGTCGTCCGGCTGCGCGGTCGGCAGGTCCTTCAGCGAGTGCACGGCGAAGTCGACCTCGCCGCCGAGCAGCGCGTCGCGCAGGGCGGTCACGAAGACGCCGGTGCCGCCGATCTGCGCCAGGTGCTCACGGGACGTATCGCCGTACGTCGTGATCTCCACGAGCTCTACGGGGCGGCCGGTCAACCGGCGTACGGTGTCGGCGACTTGCCCGGACTGGGCCATGGCCAGCTTGCTGCGCCGTGTCCCGAGCCTGAGTGCCCTCTCGGTCATGCCCGGCCTCGATTCGGATCTGATTGCGGTGCGTTCTGGTCGGTGGAGTCGTTGAGCTTGTCGGCCCTGCTGACGGCGGCGACCGTCTGCGGGTCGAGGTCGAAGAGGGTGCGCAGCGCGTCCGCGTACCCTGCGCCGCCGGGCTCGCCGGCCAGCTGCTTGACCCGCACGGTGGGTGCGTGGAGCAGTTTGTCGACGACGCGGCGGACGGTCTGGGTGATCTCCGCGCGCTCCTTCTCGGCAAGTCCGGGGAGCCGTCCGTCGAGCCGCGCGATCTCGTTCGCGACGACGTCGGCGGCCATGGTGCGCAGGGCGACCACGGTCGGCGTGATGTGCGCGGCCCGCTGTGCGGCGCCGAAGGCGGCGACCTCGTCGGAGACGAGTCCGCGGACCTTCTCCACGTCGTCGGCCATCGGGGCATCGGCGGAGGCGTCGGCGAGCGACTCGATGTCGACGAGGCGTACGCCGTCGATGCGGTGCACGGCCGCGTCGATGTCGCGGGGCATGGCCAGGTCGAGCAGGGCGAGCAGGACGTTGCCCGTCTCGACGAGCGAGGGACGGCGGCGGCGCTCGTCGGGCAGCCGCGCGCCGGCGGCCACGGCCGCGGCGAGCGCGGCGATGGTCTCGGCCTCGTTCTGCGGGTCGTCGCGGCGCGCGGCGGGTGCGTTGTCCACCCAGGCGGCGTGCTGTTCGAGGGTCGCGGCGTCCATCCCGGCCACGGCGTCCTCGCCCATGACGGAGAAGCCGACGCCGCGGGGTACGGCCGCACCGTCACCGGAGAGCCCGAGCGGGCACGCCTCGTCGGCGTCGGGAGCGGTGCCGGGGGCGGTGTCGTACGCGGCGGAGGGGGCCGGAGTGCCGGGCCCGGCGGGTGCCAGGGGTGCGCCGACCATGGCGGGCGTGCCCGTGCGGTCCGCGACCCCGGCCGCGACGGCCTCGGCCGTCAGGACGAGACCCGTGGCGCCGGTACAGGAGACGGCGACATCTGCACGTGTCAGTTCGGCCGCCACCTGGTCCATCGGCACGGCGCGCGCGATGGTGCCGGTGCCGCCCTCCGAGAGGATCTCCGCGAGGCGGTGCGCCCGGTCGAGGGTGCGGTTGGCGACGACGACCTCGTGGACACCGGCCCGCGCGAGCGTGGCCGCGGCGAGCGAGGACATCGATCCGGCGCCGATGACCAGGGCGCACTTGCCCTTGGCCCACACCTCGACCGGCTCGCGCCCGGCGAGCTGTTCGAGGCCGAAGGTCACGAGCGACTGCCCGGCCCGGTCGATGCCGGTCTCCGAGTGCGCGCGCTTGCCGACCCGCAGGGCCTGCTGGAAGAGGTCGTTGAGGAGGCGCCCCGCGGTGTGCAGCTCCTGGGCGCGCGCGAGGGTGTCCTTTATCTGGCCGAGGATCTGGCCCTCGCCGACGACCATCGAGTCAAGGCCGCAGGCCACCGAGAACAGGTGGTGGACGGCCCGGTCCTCGTAGTGGACGTACAGATAAGGGGTGAGCTCTTCCAGGCCGACACCGCTGTGCTGCGCGAGCAGGGTCGACAGCTCGGCGACGCCCGCGTGGAACTTGTCCACGTCGGCGTACAGCTCGATGCGGTTGCAGGTGGCGAGCACGGCCGCTTCGGCCGCGGGCTCGGCGGCGAGCGTGTCCTGGAGGAGCTTGGCCTGCGCGTCGGCGGCCAGGGCGGCCCGCTCGAGCACGCTCACCGGGGCACTGCGGTGGCTCAGCCCTACGACGAGGAGACTCATGCCGGCATCACGGCGGGGACGTCCCCGTCGGGTCCTTTGCGCTGCTGCTTGGCGGCGGCGGGCGGCTCGACACCGTCGGCCGCCGCTTCCTCACCGGCCTTGCGCTGCTCGTGGAAGGCGAGGATCTGCAGCTCGATGGAGAGGTCCACCTTGCGTACGTCGACGCCGTCGGGCACGGAGAGAACGGTGGGCGCGAAGTTCAGGATCGAGGTCACACCGGCGGCGACGAGCCGCTCGCAGACCTGCTGGGCGGCGCCCGCCGGGGTGGAGATGACACCGATGGAGACGCCGTTGTCGCTGATGATCTTTTCGAGGTCGTCCGTGTGCTGCACCGGCATGCCCGCGACGGGCGTGCCCGCCATCGCCGGGTCGGCGTCGATCAGCGCGGCGACACGGAAGCCGCGCGAGGCGAATCCGCCGTAATTGGCAAGCGCCGCACCGAGGTTACCGATACCGACGATCACGACGGGCCAGTCCTGGGTCAGGCCGAGCTCGCGCGAGATCTGGTAGACGAGGTACTCGACGTCGTAGCCCACGCCGCGCGTCCCGTAGGAACCGAGGTAGGAGAAGTCCTTGCGCAGCTTCGCGGAGTTGACCCCCGCGGCGGCCGCGAGCTCCTCGGAGGAGACCGTGGGCACCGAGCGCTCCGACAGAGCGGTGAGGGCTCGGAGGTACAGCGGAAGCCTGGCGACGGTGGCCTCGGGAATCCCTCGGCTGCGGGTCGCCGGTCGGTGAGTTCGGCCAGTTGCCACGGTGCTCCTGCGGGTAGAGCGGGGCTGCAGGCGGTCACACGTCCCCAGACCGCCCCGTCGAATGCAGGCTATGTCTTTGTGAACGCGTGCACAAAGATAGTGTCCGATTTGCCCGGCCAACGTGACCGGGGTCACGCGCCCCGGGCGTGCATTCCTGGAACCGGCGCACAGGGGGCGGCGTTGCTCATTTGATGGGGGCAAAACCGCACACTCTCCTCACGATCATCGCCCCCGAGACCAAACCGCCCACGATCCTAAGGGACCATTCGGGCCGTTTGTACTCGTCGGTCAGTGACGATTCGGACTACGGAGCGAGCTCGCGGCGCAGCCGGTCCTCGTCCACGCGCCAGAAGGTGTGCTGCTCCCCGTCGACCAGAACCACCGGAATCTGTTCCCAGTAGGCCCGGTTGAGCTCTTCGTCCAGCGTGATGTCCTTCTTCTCCCACGCGACCCCAAGATCGCCGCAGACCTTTTCGATCACCAGCTGTGCGTCATCACACAGATGGCAGCCGGGCTTGCCGATCAAGGTGACGGTCCGGTCTTCGGGCTTCTTCTTCTCCGTACGGCGAAAAATCGGGCTCATGACACCATTCTCGCCCGTCGACGCGCCGCACGGCCCGCCTGTTTGCCCGTCCGTTTAACGGTGCGGTCGCGGAGAGTTCACAGCGTGGAATCCTGCCGACTCCGGAACGACCGAACGAACTAGCTATGCTCACGACATGGCCGCTCTCGGATGGCTCACCCCCCGTAGGCGCTCCGCCACCGCGCGGAGCGTGTTGGCAGGCGAGGCCTCGGCTGAGGCAGCGCGCAAGTCCTCCCAGGAGCAGGAGGCGCTCGACGACGCCGCGGCCGCCGCGGCTCTCGCGGTCGAGCCCGCTCCCGAGGAGCCCGCCGAGCCGGAGTTCCCGGTCGTCGGCGACGACAAGGCCGCCGCCTTCTTCGACCTCGACAACACCGTGATGCAGGGCGCCGCGATCTTCCACTTCGGTCGCGGCCTCTACAAGCGGAAGTTCTTCGAGCGCCAGGAGCTGGCCAGATTCGCCTGGCAGCAGGCGTGGTTCAGGCTCGCGGGCGTCGAGGACCCCGAGCACATGCAGGACGCCCGCGACAGCGCCCTGTCCATCGTCAAGGGCCACCGCGTCGCCGAGCTGATGTCCATCGGCGAGGAGATCTACGACGAGTACATGGCCGAGCGCATCTGGCCCGGCACCCGCGCCCTCGCCCAGGCCCATCTCGACGCGGGCCAGAAGGTCTGGCTGGTGACGGCCGCCCCGGTGGAGACCGCGACGATCATCGCCCGCCGCCTGGGCCTGACCGGCGCCCTCGGCACGGTCGCCGAGTCCATGGACGGCATCTATACGGGAAAGCTCGTCGGCGAGCCCCTGCACGGCCCGGCGAAGGCCGAGGCGGTCCGCGCCCTTGCCTCGGCGGAGGGCCTGGATCTGGCCCGCTGTGCGGCGTACAGCGATTCGCACAACGACATCCCGATGCTCTCGCTGGTCGGGCATCCGTACGCGATCAATCCCGACGCCAAGCTGCGCAAGCACGCGCGCGAGCGGGACTGGCGCCTGCGGGACTACCGCACCGGCCGCAAGGCCGCCAAGGTCGGTATCCCGGCCGCCGCGGGTGTCGGCGCACTGGCGGGCGGCACGGCCGCGGCCATCGCCCTGCACCGCCGCCGCCACTGAACATTCTCTCGGTCATACCCCGCCCCGGCTCCCGCCAGTCACGTTGGTAGCACTCGACCACAACACGCACCGCGCTTAGACGGAATGTGAACCACTTCGATCAATAAGCGATCACTGTGCGCTACTTGAACGGGCATCGACCGGTAACAGAAGCGACGTAATCGGTGATTTGAGCAACTGGGTGTAGTGCCGCCTGTACGAAGCGTTATTCTCCTCAGACGCATTACGGACCCCACACGTCGCTACGACGGGTGAACGGTTCCGCACTGCACGTGATGGAAGCTCTGCCTCTGGGAGTCCCGTGTACCCACACGTCGGGGTTGACGCCTCGGGCCTGGCTACGCTGCGCGCAACGGTCGCCGACCGCTTGCGCGGCTTCGTCCCCACCGCGTACGCCGGCCCCGCCGTCCCCGCATTTGCCGTCCCCACACCCGCCGGGCCGCTCTACGCCCTGGCGGACAGCGGCGCGGCGGTCAGCAGACGGGCTCGTTCCGCCTCTGCCGCCACCTCAACCCCCACCCACCGCCGTCCCGCCGCGGACAGCGACAGCGCCCGCATGATGGATCTCGTCGAACGCGCCCAGGCGGGCGAGTCCGACGCCTTCGGCCGTCTCTACGACCAGTACAGCGACACGGTCTACCGCTACATCTACTACCGCGTCGGCGGCAAGGCGACCGCCGAGGACCTCACCAGCGAGACCTTTCTGCGCGCCCTGCGCCGCATCAGCACGTTCACCTGGCAGGGCCGTGACTTCGGCGCCTGGCTGGTCACGATCGCCCGCAACCTGGTCGCCGACCACTTCAAATCGAGCCGTTTCCGCCTCGAAGTGACCACCGGCGAAATGCTCGACGCCAACGAGGTCGAGCGCAGCCCCGAGGACTCCGTCCTGGAGTCCCTCTCCAACGCCGCACTGCTCGACGCCGTGCGCCGCCTCAACCCCCAGCAGCAGGAGTGCGTGACCCTGCGCTTCCTGCAGGGCCTCTCGGTCGCCGAGACCGCTCGGGTGATGGGCAAGAACGAGGGCGCGATCAAGACCCTCCAGTACCGCGCGGTCCGTACCCTCGCCCGGCTCCTGCCGGACGACGCGCGCTAGCACCGCACCCCGCCGATAGCCCTCTGTAGCCGTACGGAGTGTCCAACTCACCCTCCGTGGCGGCCAGATGGCCGTCGCGGAATTAGGGCGGTCCGATCATCCTCCGTCCGTAACCCAAGTGCCGCGACGCTCGTTGTGCGGGATGCAGGCTCCCTGTGGTCGCCCCCTGATTACCTCCACTCACTCGATCGTGTGGATGTGCTCAAGTGGTGCAACCCTCAGGACCCCCTGGGGAGTCGACCGTCATGACGAGAGGAGGTGCCGCCAGTGATCGCGAACGTATCGGCACACCGGCGGGCGAACGCCTTCGCCCAAGCCCTTGAGGAGCAATCCGACCAGGGCCCGGCGGCCGAGCAGACCGAAGGTCCCGTCACACCCGATTCCGCGCCGTCCGAACAGACGGCGCCGGACCAGATGTTGACGCTGGCGAACGGCCTCGGCGAGCTGCCGAAGCCGGAGCTGGACCCCGAGGTCAAAGTGGTCCAGCGGGCCCAGCTCGTAGCCGCCATGGAAGCCATGCTCCTTGAGGGCACGGCCGCGGGCGGTGGGACCATCGGCACCTCGGTGCCCGAACAGCGGTCCCGTAAAGGCGCCCACCGGGCCACGGGGCTGCGCAAACTGAAGCCGCGCTCCAGGCTGTCGAAGGGCATCGCCGCAGGCGGGCTCACCGTCGGCGTGGCCGCCGGGGCGTTCAGCGGAGTGGCCGCCGCCAGCTCCGACGCGCTGCCGGGCGATTCGCTGTACGGCTTGAAGCGCGGCATGGAGGACCTCAAGCTCGGCATGGCCGACGACAGCAGCGACAAGGGCGGGATCTATCTCGACCACGCCTCGACGCGCCTGAACGAAGCCCGCCGGCTGATGGAGCGGGGCCGCTCCGGCGACCTCGACCACGAGTCCCTGGGCGAGATCAGGCGGGCCCTCTCCGGCATGCGGCACGACGCCACGGAAGGCCACCGCCTGCTGCACGAGGCGTACGAACGGGACGGCTCGCTCGGTCCCATGCAGACCCTGTCCGCCTTCTCCGAGTCACACCGCAGAAGCTGGCGCGACCTGCAGAGCAGGCTCCCCGTCCAGCTCGGCGACGTGGGCGAGCAGGTGAACTCCGTCTTCGACGCGATGGACCAGGAAGTGGACCCCCTCCGCTCCCTCTTCCCGCGCACCCCGGACAAGGGCGAAGCCCCCGGCCGGCCGAGCCAGGGCGGCTCCTCCGACTCCTACGCCCCGGACAGCCCCTCGGCCCCGGACTCCTCCCCGCGGGACGGAGCAAGCGCCGACAAGGGCGAGCCCCGCCCCTCCGCACCGGACAAGGGCGAGGACGACGGCTTGCTGGGCGGCAACACGGGCGGCCTCCTGGACCCCCCGAAGTCCGACACGACGCCGACCAGCCCGTCGAACGGCGACTCGTCCGGCAAGAAGGAAACCCCGGCCCCGAAGCCGGACGTCACGGTCCCGCCGATCCTGCCCGGCTTGCTGCCGGGCCTGGGAATCGACGAGGAGGACGCGAAGTAGTACACGACCGCCGGACGGGCTGGACCCCTTGGGGTTCAGCCCGTCCGGCGTTTGAGGCCATCCTGTAAGGGGGTCCAGGGGGCGAAGGGTCAGAAGAACACAGACCGCCGCTGCACAAGCAGCTTGTACAGGGTGTGCTGGATCTGCTCCCGCACCTGATCGGTCAGGTTGAACATCAGCATCGGATCCTCCGCCGCCTCCGGCGGATACCCGTCCGTGGGAATCGGCTCCCCGAACTGAATCGTCCACTTCGTCGGCAACGGCAACGCCCCAAGCGGCCCGAGCCAGGGAAACGTAGGCGTGATCGGGAAATACGGAAAGCCGAGCACCCGCGCAAGCGTCTTCGCGTTCCCGATCATCGGGTAGATCTCCTCCGCCCCCACGATCGAGCACGGAACGATCGGCGTCCCCGCCCGCAGGGCGGTGGAGACAAACCCGCCACGCCCGAAGCGCTGCAGCTTGTAGCGCTCGCTGAACGGCTTCCCGATGCCCTTGAACCCCTCCGGCATCACCCCGACCAGCTCACCCCGCTCAAGGAGCCGCTCCGCGTCCTCGGCGCACGCCAGCGTGTGCCCCGCCTTGCGGGCCAGCTCATTGACCACCGGCAGCATGAAGACGAGATCCGCCGCGAGCAGCCGCAGATGCCGCCCCTCGGGGTGGTTGTCGTGCACGGCGACCTGCATCATCAGGCCGTCGAGCGGCAGCGTCCCGGAGTGGTTGGAGACGATCAGCGCCCCGCCCTCGGAAGGGATGTTCTCGATGCCCTTCACCTCGACGCGGAAGTACTTCTCGTACAGCGGCCGCACCAGGGACATCAGGACCTGGTCGGTGAGCTCCTCGTCGTAACCGAAGTCGTCGACCTCGTAGTCGCCCGTCAGCCGCCGGCGCAGGAACGCGAGACCTCCCGCGATACGCCGCTCCAGGCCACCGCCACCGTCCCGCGGCTCCGGTACGGTCCCGGACGCCGTCCCCGGCCCGGCGGCCTCCTGCCGCGAAGGCTGCGGCTCGGCCCCTTCCACCTGCGGTTCCCCGTCCTGCTTGCCCGGCATGGCCGTGACCTCACGCACGGCTGCCGGATCGTTCTTGCGCCGGGCCGTGCCCGTCGTGCCCCTGCGCCGCGACGGGCGCTGCGCACCCGCGCGCGACCGGTCGTCGTCGAACGGAATGACCTTGGCGTCCGCCATCGTTGACGCTCTCCTCAGTTGGCGCTCTGGTTGCCCGCGAAGGGCAGCGTGGCGATCCGGTCGATGGCCCCCGCGACGGCCTGCGGCGGCAGAAGTCCCGGACCCCGACTGCGTACGAAATCCGCGAAGGTCTCCGCGGTCGTGTACTTGGGGCTGAAGCCCAGTGTCTCGCGCATCTGCCGGGTGGCCACGACCCGGCCATGGGTGAGCAGCCTGATCTGCTCGGGCGAGAAGTCCGTCGCGCCCAGGGTGCGCAGCGCCTGGCCGACCCAGGTGACCGCGGGCATGAACACCGGCAGCGTCGGACGCCCCAGGCGCCGCGAGCACTGCGAGAGCAGCAGCAGGCCGTCGCCCGCGATGTTGAACGTGCCGCTGTTGAGCGTCCCGCGCTCCGGGTCGCGCGCCCCCAGGCGCAGGACCTCGATCGCGTCGTCCTCGTGCACGAACTGCAACCGCGGGTCGTAGCCGAAAACGGTCGGCAGGACCGGCAGCGAGAAGTACTCGGCGAGCGGGGAGTCCGCCGTGGGGCCCAGGATGTTCGCGAAGCGCAGCACGCAGACCGCCACGTCCGGCCTGCGGCGGGCGAATCCGCGTACGTATCCCTCGACCTCGACGGTGTCCTTGGCGAAGCCGCCGCTCGGCAGCGACTTCGGCGGCGTCGTCTCGGTGAAGACCGCGGGGTCGCGCGGGGCGGAGCCGTACACGTTGGTGCTCGACTTCACCACGAGCCGCTTGACCGTGGGCGACTTCTGGCAGGCACCGAGCAGCTGCATGGTGCCGATGACGTTGGTTTCCTTGAGCGAGCCGCGGTTGCCGCCGGCCAGCGCGGTGCCCGTCACGTCCATGTGCACGACCGTGTCGACGGAGAACTCGGCCAGCACCTTGGCGATCGCGGGCTGCCGGATGTCGGCCTGGACGAAGTCGGCACCGCCCAGATGGTGCTCCGGGGGAACCGCGTCCACGGCGACCACCCGGTCGACCTCGGGGTCCCGCAGCGCGCGTCGGACGAACCGCCCGCCCAGTTGTCGGGCCACCCCGGTCACGAGCACGACCTTGCCCAAGATCAGCGCCTGCCTTCCCCAGCCCTTGAAGTCCTGCCGCGCCCCATCATTTCTCTCCTGGCACACGCTAGCGGGTCGATGTTGCGCTGTGATGACCGCCCGATGCAGGAAGTGACGACAGCCACAACACAGGTGCACGGACCTGGCCCTATGCCCAGACCAGGACGTACGCCGGATCGGGACGCACATCCTGCCCAGAGCGTACGTTCGAAACAAGCCCCCGGGTGCTCCGGTACGGCCCGAAAACCGGCCGGAAGACGCCCGGGCAAGCCGGCGGCCGACCCGCAGGCGCCAACCAGCGAGTACCCCGAAAACGCCGAAGCCCTCCCGCCGGATGACGGGAGGGCTTCGGTACGCGCTGTACAGCTGTCGCTTACTTCTTGTTGCGACGCTGAACGCGGGTGCGCTTCAGCAGCTTGCGGTGCTTCTTCTTGGCCATCCGCTTACGCCGCTTCTTGATAACAGAGCCCACGACTACCCTCGCTCACTTCTCTTCACTCGGTGCGGGGCAGCTGACTGGGCCCACACGACCTACGTCGGCCCTAGCCTACCCGCCCCTGGGTGAGGGACGTAATCGAGGGGGATCGATCGACTCCGGTCAGCCCGCCTCGACCCCTACATAGGACTCGCGGAGGTACTCGTGAACCGCCTGCTCCGGGACCCGGAAGGACCTCCCGACCCGGATGGCGGGCAGATGACCGCTGTGCACCAAGCGGTACACGGTCATCTTGGACACTCGCATCACCGAGGCGACTTCCGCCACGGTCAGGAACTGAACCTCGTTCAGCGGCCTCTGGTCTGCAGCCATGACACCCCACCTGAACCTTCCGCACATGACGGGCACCGGCTTCCCCTTCCGGTGACTCTTCGTCTCTGCGCGCTCACTCACCAGACTAGGGGCGGATGATGCGAGTGGGGAAGAGGAGTAGCGATCGGCCGCCTACTGTGACAGACACGCTCGATTGAGTACATAGCGAGTAAGCGGTCGGTAGTAATCAGACCGCACAGCGTCATCAAGCGGAACGACGACGGACACCTGCCCCTCGGCCTCTCCGACGAACAGCGCGGGATCATCCGTATCCGCCAGACCGATCGCCTCGAACCCCAGCTGACCTGCCCCGCAGACCCATCCGTGGTCCCCGATGACAAGCTCTGGAAGCGGCCCATCGGCCTCCGCAGCGGCCTCGAGCGCGGCTCGAACCGGGAGCGGAGAATGGGTGTGTGCGCCGGTCTCACTCCCGGCGGGACGCGCGCCGGGTTCCCGCACCAGCGCGACTCCTTGTACGTAGTCAAGGTTGTACGTGCGTAGACCGAACCGGGTCGTTATGTCGACACTGTTGCCCTGCGCGGGGGTGAGAACGGTGCACCCGGCCGCCGATAAAGCGTCCGCCAGCGCGGCGTAGAAGCCGAGGAGACGGTGCGGATGACCTGTCCCGAGGAGCACGGGAATCCGCCTTCGGGCCGCGTCCGCGACCCTCTCGGCGAAGGCGTCGAGCGCGGCCAACGTCCTCTCGGGGTCGATGACGTCGGCCCCCGATGTGTGCCGCGGGTCGGCTGAGACCCCGCACTTGTCCGCCATCAGCCCCAGCAGGTCCCCCGGGCCCCAACTCCACTCGGGATCGAGCCCCAGGAGTATCCGGGGGTCCCGGGCCGCGAAGAGCCGATAACTCCGCAGACTCTCTTCCCGCAGGGTGGCCACGGGCCCGGCAAGACGGGCAGCCAACAGATGCGCACGCAACGCTCCGGTGCTCAACACGCGCTCGATGTTGACGCATTACTCGGACGGCCACCCCCAAAACCCTGGAAAACCCCCACACTTGGGCTAACAGGTCGACAATCCAGCCCGTCGTGGGGCCCCTGCTTTGGGGAAAGCCCCGCAGGGCCCGCCCCACCCGCACGGCTACGGCAAAAGCCCCCGCAACGGAAACGCCGCCCGGCGAGCAGCAAGCACCGCCTGGTCAAGCCGATCAGCGGGGTCATACCCCTCGGACCAGTCCGCGAAGGCGACGGGCCACCGCCCATCACTCATCCGCGCAGGCGCCAACTGCCGAGTACGAGCAAAGACTTCCTGCCGCCAGGCCTCCGGAATCATCTCCGAAGGATCGACCTCCCGCCCCGCGGCGATAGCGGTCAGATGCGTCCAGGACCGGGGCACCACATCCACCACGGCGTACCCACCCCCGCCCAGAGCGACCCACCGCCCGTCGGCATACGAATGCGCCAGCTCATGGCATGCCACCTGCACCGCCCGCTGCGCATCGAGCGAAACGGCGAGGTGGGCCAGCGGATCCTCGAAATGCGTGTCGGCCCCGTGCTGAGTGACGAGCACCTGCGGCCTGAACTCCGCCAGCAACTCCGGCACGACAGCGTGGAACGCCCGCACCCACCCCGCGTCCCCGGTCCCGGCCGGCAACGCCACATTCACCGCTGAGCCCTCGGCGGCACCGGCCGCCCCCGTCTCCTCGGGCCACCCGGTCTGCGGAAACAACGTCCGCGGATGTTCGTGCATCGAGATCGTCAAGACCCGCGGATCGTCCCAGAAGGACGCCTGCACCCCGTCCCCGTGGTGCACGTCAACATCCACGTACGCGACCCGCTCGGCACCGAGCTCGAGCAGCCGCGCGATGGCCAGCGAGGCATCGTTGTAGATGCAGAACCCCGAAGCGGACCCCGGCATCGCATGGTGCAGCCCGCCGGCGAAGTTCACCGCATGCAGCGCTTCCCCGCGCCACACCGCTTCCGCCGCTCCCACCGACTGCCCGGCGATCAGCGCCGACACCTCGTGCATCCCCGCGAAGGCCGGATCATCCGGGGTGCCGAGGCCATAGCTGCCGTCCGCCGACGCCGGATCGGCGGACGCCGCCTTGACCGCGTCCACATAGTCCTCGCGATGCACGAGCCGCAGCGTCGAGTCACCGGCACGCTTGGCCGCGACCACTTCCACCTCACGGTCGAGGCCGAAGGCACCGACCAGACTTCTGGTCAGCGCGAGCCGGACCGGGTCCATGGGGTGCTCAGGACCGAAGTCATAGCCCGTTACTGCCTCGTCCCACATCAGCTGTGCGCGCCCGCTCATGCCCGTCACCGTATCGGTCCGCTCCGGGGGCGAAGGAACGGGCGTACAACAAGGTCACGAGCACCAACACCATGGGAACGAGCATCGCCGCCCGGTAGTTCCAGGCGTCCCCGAGCGCCCCCACCAGCGGAGAACCGATCAGGAACCCCACATAGTTGAAGATATTGAGCCGCGCGACAGCGGCATCCGAGGCCCCGGGAAAGAGCCGCCCCGCCGCGGCGAAGGTCTGCGGAACGATCACGCACAGCCCGAGCCCAAGCACCGTGAAGCCCAGAATCCCGGTCCACGCCCCCGGCGCCGCCGCCACGATCGCGAACCCGAGAGCGCCCACCACCGACCCGGCCCGCACCACGGCCACGGCCCCGAACCGACGCACGCCCAGGTCCCCGAGCCCCCGCCCGAGCAGGGTCATGACCATGTAGACGTTGTAGGGGACGGTCGAGACCTCCTCCGAACTCCCGAGCACGTCCTGCAGATACTTCGCGCTCCAGTTGGAGACGGTCGAATCCCCGATGTACGCGAAGGTCATCACCAGACACAGCGGCAGGAGCAGCTTGAAGACGACGGGCCCGCCCTTGCCCTCACCGGCGGCACCCTCATCACCCCCGCCATCGGCATCGACGTACCACCGACTCCCCACCAGCGCCGCCGGCAACAGCACGACGACGACCGGCAGATAAGAGACGAAGAGCGACAGATCCCAGTGCGCCCCCGCCCACGCGAGCGAAGCCCCCGCGATCCCGCCCAGGCTGTACGCCGCGTGAAACCCCAGCATGATGCTGCGCCCGTACGTCCGCTGCAGACTCACCCCGAGCATGTTCATGGAAGCGTCGAGCGCCCCCACCGAAAGCCCGAACGCCCCGAGCGCCACCGCCACTTGCCACAGTGCGTCGCCCGCGCCGACCCCGAGCAGCGCCAGGAGCACCACGGGCTGCGCCCACCGCAGCACACGGCTGGGCGGCACCCGCTTGACCAGCCACTCCGTACCCACGCTGCCGACACCCGCAAGGATCGGCACGGCGGCCAGGAACACCGGCAGCAGGCCGTCGGATATCCCGTACTGATCCTGGATGGCAGGGATCCGCGTCACCAGCAACGCGAAGGTGACGCCCTGCACCAGGAAGCTGAACGCCAAAGAGGCCCTGCCGCGCCGCAGCTCATCTGTCATGGCTGCAGAGCGTAGGACCCCTGACTACCGGTGGGTAGATAGATCACCCACTCAATTCCCTACGGCTTCCCTGCTTCTCCCCTTCTTCTCCCCTTCTTCTGCCTCGCGCCTTCCCTCACCGCCCGAGCGCGGCGACCTCCGCGCTCACCTTCTTCTCCATCGGGTCGACGACCAGGGCGCCACTCACCATGACCGTCGCCGTAATGGTGACCGCGGCGATCGCACCGCCGAGCCAGACCATGGTGTCGATGGGCAGCGTGTAGGCCCCCACGGCTCGCACCACTGCCTCACCGAACAGCGCCACGCCCCAGAACACCGAGAACATCCGCTCCATCCGTGCGAACTGCCCTCGCTCGGCGATCAGCCGCTCCCACACCGCGGTCCGCACCGGATTGCCCTTGGTGACCCAGGGCTTGAGCCCGGCGGTCATCAACGGCCTCCCGCCGGCCACGGACACCAGCACGGCAATCCCGATCGTCGCGGTGATCCCACTGTCCTTGGCGAGCATCAACCGGGGATCACCGGCCACCAGGCTGAGCAGCAGCCCGACGACGTTGGCGGCCAGAATGAGCGCCGCCAGCCCGTTCACCTGCCGCTCCTTGACCACGCTCCACAGCGTCCGCCCCGCGGGCACCACACTGCTCCAGGCGAGCGCCGCCATCGTGCCCATACCGAACCCCTTGCTGAGCAGGTAGTACGAGGCTGTGGGCACCGCCGCGTCAAGGACGAGCGGCTTCAGCGACTCCCAGCGCGACTGCCGGACGGAGGCTTCGGCGGGGGCTGCTTCTGCGGCTGCTGTGTCTCCTGTGGCCGTGGTGGTGGCGAGCTGGCTCATGGTGATCGGTCCTCCGTCGTCCCTGTCACTGTCACTGAGTGCGTGCCGTTCGTTCTCGACGTACTCAGCTTCGCCGCGACCCCCCATCGGCCGACAGAAACGATCGTCCGGACCTGGCAGTGACAAATGTCAGACCGATCCCACAGCCCGTGTCATACGAGCAGGTCAGCCAACTCCCCCATGTCCCCGAAGAGTTCGGTGGCCCCTGACAACCGCTCCGCGGGCGTCATGGCGGTGAACCCGTAGACATCCATCCCCGCCGCCAATGCAGCCCGGACCCCCAGCGGACTGTCCTCGACCACCACACACTTCTCGGGCGCCACCCCCATGCGCTCGGCCGCATACAGAAAGAGATCCGGCGCCGGCTTCCCCCGCCCCACGTCCTCGGAACTGAAGATCCGCTCGTCATCGAACCACCGGTCGAGTCCGGTCCTGCGGTGCCCGACCCGAATCCGCTCATGACTCCCCGACGAGGCAAGGCAGTACGGCACCCCACCGGCCACCAGCTTCTCCAGTACGCCGACGGCCCCCGCCACTGGCTCCAGCTCCCGCTCGAAGGCCTCGAATACCCGAGCGTGGAAGGCCGCATCAAAATCCTCGGGCAACCGCTGCCCACTGCGCTCAAGAACCAGATCGTGTACGCGATGAACGGCGGCCCCCATGTAGTCACGCAGGGAGTCCTCATACGTGGTGGGGTGGCCGAGTTCGGTCAGATAGGCGGCGAGGATGGTGTTGGAAAGCGGTTCGCTGTCCACTAGGACGCCGTCATTGTCGAAGATGACCAGGTCGTATCGCATAACTCGACCCTAAACGCAGAAAACCCCCGCACCCAGAGGGTGCGGGGGTTTCCCGTAATAATAGTTCGGCGGCGTCCTACTCTCCCACAGGGTCCCCCCTGCAGTACCATCGGCGCTGTGAGGCTTAGCTTCCGGGTTCGGAATGTAACCGGGCGTT
>NZ_JBSGSG010000026.1:0-101177 GCF_053606765.1 Streptomyces sp. NPDC055189 | reverse complement strand
CTTCTCGGCGGCGTGCCCGGCATTTTCATGTGCCCCTGCCGGGAAGTCCGCTTGTCGGCTCGGTCAGTCGCCGCGGGGCTTGGCGAACTCCTCGATCAGCGCGGGGTATTGTTCCCCGCCGTGCCCGGCGGCGACCGCGCGGTCGGCCATCGCCTTGATCAGTTTGGGCAGTTCGGCATTGACCCCCACTGCCTCGCTCTCCTCGATCAGGTGGGCCATCGCCCGCACGTCGGTCTCCAGGGCCGACACCTCGGCCGGGAAGGCACCGTTGTCGATCTGCTCGGCGTATCCGGGCAGCCATGCGGCCACCCCGACCGCGATCTGCCGCGCGAACGGCGCATATGTGCCGGCGTCCACACCAGCCGTCCTGAGCAGGGCGGTGCCCTGGAGCCAGGCGTTCAGAACGCTCCACATCATCGCCAGACCGGCCACGTCGTACAGGGCTGCCAGCCCGTGGTCGGCGCCGAGGTAGCTGACGGTGCCGAGCGCGTCGAGGGTGGGCTTGTGTGCTTCGAAGTGCGGCTGGGGACCGCTGTGCAGAATCACCGCCTCGGCGGTGCCGATCGCGGACGGGATGGCCATGATGGCGCCGTCCAGGTAGTGGGCGCCGCGCTGTTCGGCCCATCGGGCGGCCTCGCGGGCCCGGGCCGAATCGCCGGATGTCAGGTTGATCAACGTCGTGCCGTCCAGCGGGATATCGCTTCCGCCGAGCAGTGCGCGCATGGCCGGGTAGTCGGTGACGCAGATGACGGTCAGTGGACTCGCCGTCAGCGCCTCGCCCACGGTCGGCGCCATCTGCGCCCCGTCGGCGATGAGTTGGTCCGCCTTGGAGGCCGTACGGTTCCACACGGTAGTGGGGTGCCCGGCCTTGAGGAACGCGCCGGCGAGTGCCCGGCCCATCCGTCCGAGTCCGATGACGGTCACGGGTGTATCCGTTTTGATGTTCATGGCAGCATCGTCAACGTTGATACCGGTGTGAAGGTCAAGTGAGGTGCGATGCGGATCGGGGAACTGAGTCGCCGGACGGGCGTCAACGCCCATCAGTTGCGCTACTACGAGGCCCAGGGCCTGTTGGAGGCAGACCGCGGGGCGAACGGATACCGCGAGTACGACGAGAACGCCGTACTGCGGGTGAAACAGATCCGCCACCTGCTCGGTGCCGGTCTGTCCTCCGAGGACATCGCCTACGTGCTGCCCTGTGCGGTCGGCGAGGCCCCGGAGCTGCCCGGTTGTCACGAGTTGCTGTCAGCGATGCGCTCACGGCTGCAGCGCCTTGACGACCAGATGGACAAGATCGCCCGGTCCCGCGACGCGCTGGTCGTCTACATCGACGCGGCCGAGCGCACGGGCAGCGGAAGCTATCCGCCCTTCGACGGGGCCGGCCAGGAGCCCGTCCCCGCCTGAGCGGCAGAAGCGGCGCACCCGCCCGCGGCCGACGAGCGCCGCGGGCGGGACGCGGGCGGCCCGGGTCAGGGCTGGAGCGGCAGTTTCCAGCAGGTGGAGGCGGTCTGCTTGCCCGAGAGGCGGTCGGTTAGCCAGGCGATGGCATCACCCTGGTCGGTGATGAGGGGCACGAGGTGGTTGGTGAGGATTTTGTCGCCGAGGTTGGGCAGCGCGAGCGGTTCGTAGGTGACGTCGGCGCCCTTGTTGCACCAGTCCGCGGCCAGTTGCCTGGCTTGGCCGTGCGGAACGATGTCGTCGTGGATGCCGGTGGCCAGACGTACCGGGCCACTGGGCTTGAGCCTGCCGATGCGCTGCTTGTCCAGGGCCGCCTGCGCCCGGGGGTCGGCGGCGATGATGTCGCCTATGGATGTGCCGTCGTTGGTCCATTTGTTGCTCTTGGTGAAGCCGTAGCCGAACAGCGCGTCACCGACACACATCGTCGAGGCGTCCTTGAGGGCCGCCTTCCCGGCGGCGTTGACATTCGCGTCGACGACCTCGCGCAGGTCGGGGTCGGCCTGGGCGAAACCGCTGATCGACCAGGCGAGCGCGCCTGCCAGGGCACTGCCGTCGATGCCCTTCATGACCGATGTCAGGTCCGCGGGCGGAGCGCCGGAGTAGGTGCCGGCGAGCTTGATGTCGGGGGCGTAGGAGGACTGGAGTTCGGCGGCCGACGCGCTGGCGCCGCCGCCCTGGCTGTAGCCGTACAGACCGGTGCGGGACTCGGCGGTGACCGAGGCCCCCGGCACGGCGCGCGCCGCGCGGGCCGCGTCCAGCAGGGCGTGGCCCTGGTCGAGGCGGTTGACGTAGGTATGCAGGCGGTCGGTGGCGCCGAGGCCCACGTAGTCGGTGATGACGACGGCTGCCCCGGTGGCCAGGATCCGGTAGATGGCCAGCGCCTCGTAACCGACCGACACCGTCTGGCCGTTGAGGGTCAGGGGGTGCTGCAGGGCGAACGAGGGAGCGCACTGATCACCCTGGCCCATGGTGCCCGAGGCCACCGCGACCAGCGGGCGCGGTCCCGGTTTCGTCCAGGCGGCCGTGGGCTCGATGTAGGCGCCGGTCACCGCGACGGGTTTGCCGGACGAGTCGGTGGACTTGTACATCAGGCGGCTCGCGGTGCCGGGCATCGGGCGGCCGTCCAGGCCGGGGATGCTCAGCCCGAGCGGCATGGCTTCGGTGCGGATCAACGCGCCGTTGGCATCGGGCAGTTCGGTCGGCGGGCTGTAGAAGGCGGGGATGGTGACCCCGCGGGAGACGACAGGCTCTCCATCGGCCGCGGAGGCCGATGCGGCTGACGCAGCGGTTGCGGCCGATGCGCTCGAAAGGCCCACACAGACGGTGCCGGCGACGACACCGGCCATCAGACGCCGGCGGGCCGGGGCGGCACGGCGGGTGATCGACGCTGCCGGGAGTGTGTCCGTTTCGGTCGACCGGGCGGGCAGGGCAGAACGCGAAGGCAGTCTCTTGCGGCTCATGTTGGCTCCTCGTCCGTGATTCAGATGATGGTGTCGATGTCGCGGGCGGTGATGGCGTCCAGCGCCCGTTCGGCCACGGCGGCGATGGTCATGGAGGGGTTGCACGCGCCCGTCGTGCCGGGGATCAGCGCGCCGTCGAGTACGTAGAGGCCGCGTTGTCCTTGCACGCGGCCGTCGAGGTCGCACACGCTGCCCATGGCGGCTCCCCCCAGCGGGTGCCAGGTGCTGTTGACCAGGGAGTTGGTGTCCGTGAGCACGCCGAGCCCCCGGGAGACCGCCGTGACCCGCTGGTGGATGTGGCGGTGGCTGGCGGCGTCGCCGTCCCGTGGCCAGTGCAGCGAGACGGAGTCCGTGGAGGCGTCGTAGCGCAGGCGGCCGCGATCGGGGCTGACTCCGAAGCCGACGAGCATGGTCGTCCTGGTGTCGATGCCCAGTGGTGGCAGTGACGCCTGGATGATCGTGTTCGCGGTGGCCGGGTCGCCCCACGCCTTGCTGCCGTAGACCACCGGTCCGCCCTGCTCGGCCCCGAAGTCCTCCTGCAGGTTGGTCCATGCGTAGATGCGGTCGCCGTTGGTGCCCCAGCCTTCGCCGAGCCTGTCGGGCAGATCGGGGATGGCGCCGGTGGCTGCCGCGCGGACGAGAAGCTTGCTGGTGTTGACGCTGCCGGCCGCCATGATCAGGGCCCGGGTCGAGAGGATCTTCTGCTCCAGGACGCGTCCCGAGTCATCGGTGCGGTCGACGTGGACCTCCCAGCGGCCGTTGCCGGTCCGCGCCACGGAGGTGACGTTGTGGTGCGTCGCCACGGTGACCTCGCCGGTGGCCTCGGCCTGGTGCAGGTAGGTCACGTCGACGGAGTGCTTGCCGCCGTTGTTGACGCCGAGGGCGCAGTCGCCGTTCGTGTAGGACGGTTTCATCTCGCCGCGCAGTTCGGCCAGGGCGTAGTCCCAGTCGATCGGCATCGGGATCTTCTCGAGGCCGTAGCCGGCTTTGCGTACCCGCTCGGCGAACACCCGGGCCGCCAAGTAGGTGGGCGAGCCGACGAGTTCGGCGGGTGCCGTGGCCACCCGCAGCATCTTGGCGACCCGTGGGTAGTGGATCTGGTGCATGCGCCGGTAGTCGAGCCGTTCGGGCAGCCAGGTGTTGAAGACCGCTTCCGACGGCTGGAGGGTCATTCCCTGGTAGACGAGCGATCCGCCGCCGACTCCGGCCGCGCAGACGCTCAGGATGTTCTCGCCGAGTACGGGTTCCAGGAGCCCGGCGTAGGGCGCGAAGTTCAGCGGCGTGCCGAGGAGTTTGGCCAGCGGCCTGACGGCCGCCGGGAGGGTGCCGTACCAGAGCATCCGTTTGTCGAGGCCCGAGATCCGGGGGAAGGTCTCCGCGTTCGGCCCGGTCGGCCAGCGCCGGCCGCGTTCGAGCACGGTCACCGGAACGCCGGCCTGTGCCAGGCGGAGCGCGGCCACGCCGCCGCCGAAGCCGGATCCGATGATGACGACCCGGTGTTCCTCCCGGCTCAGCCGTACGCGGGCAGGCGCTGCGGAGGCGGTCGCCGGTGGCGTGAGGACGCCGGCGGCCGCGAGTCCTGCGGCGCCGGCGAGCAGGGCGCGTCTGCTGGGTGGGGGCATGAGCGGCTCCTTGGCGGGTGCGGGAACTCAAGGGGGTTTGCAGGGGCTCAAGGGGGTTTGCGGGGACTCAGGGGGGCGCTTTGTCAGCGATTGAGCAGGGGGCAGCATTGAACTGTCATGGGCATGACAGTTCGGACGGCATGGCAGCTCGGACGGCATGACGTTCTGACAAGACGGGTCGGACCGACATGGTTACCCGCTGGTCACTTACGGGAGAGTAGGGCTGGGTGTCAGTCTGTGACAAGACGTCTGCATGCGTCATCTGGCCGCTCGCATATGCCGGGTTGACGGCTCGCTATGCTGCCGTGATCGAGACGGAGGGCGGTGGAGCGAGAGTGCGCGAGGCGCCATCCACGCAGCGAGGGCAGACGGCGGAAGCGACCGTCAGACCGTCGCTCGTTCAGCGGCGAAAGGCGGCTCTCCGCTTCGAAATAGCCCGCGAGGCGGTCCGCCTGTTCACCTCGCAGGGCGTCACCGCGACGACGGGGGAACAGATCGCCCGGGCCGTGGGGATCTCCGCGCGCACCATGTGGCGCCACTTCCCCACCAAGGAGAGCTGCGTACTGCCCCTCCTGTCGGCAGGGCTCGACTTCGTCGTGGCCGAACTGCGCCACTGGCCGGCGGAGATGAGCCTCCTGGACTTCTTCGCCGAGACCTGCCGGATCGGCGAGCTGCCCGCCGACACCCCCGTCATCCTCGACCTGATCCGCATGACATCCACCGACCCCGCACTGCGCACCGTGTGGCTCCAGGCCCACGACGACGCCTTGCCGGTCCTGGGACAGCTCCTCGCCCGCCGCTCCGGCAGTCACGCCGACGACCTGAGAGTGAAGGTGCACGCGGCGGCCCTCAACGGCGCACTGCGCGCGGCGGCCGAGGACTTCGCCCAGCGGTACGCCGATGACCCCAAGGCGTCCGGAGCGGAAATCACCGCATGTCTTCTCGCGGCCCTGAATGCGGCGGCGGAGGGCTTGCCCTACTGAGGCGCGGCGACGGAGAGCTCGCCCTGCTGAAGCTCGGCGACGGGCCGCAGACGCGAGCGGGACAGGCGCCCGAACGCCTGCCCCCTTGGCCCGGTTGAACTTTCCGATCCGGCTTGCACCCGGGCCTACCTTGTACCCGGGCCTACTTGGATTCGACGCGTCCGAACGCGGCGGGGCCGGTGGCCAACGCGTCCCGGGCCTCCTGCCAGGCGGTGTCGCCCGGCCGGAACTGGGTGCGGAGGTAGGCCGAGGTGAGCCGTCCGAGTGCGGCGACTCGCCCGGGGTTCTCGTCGCTGGTCTCGGCGGCGTCGTATCCGCTGATCCCGCCGAGCAGATGCTCCGCGCCGAAGAGGGTCAGCAGCGTCTTGCTGCCGGGAGCGAGATGGTAGGGATCGGCGTGCCAGTCCGGACCCATCTCGGTGAAGTGCCGGGAGTCGTCCTTCTCCCCGGCGACCACCAGCGCGGGCGTGGTCATGGCGGAGAAGTCCATGCTCCGGAAGACCGGAACCTGCTGGGCCATGACCCCGGTCAGGATGTCCCCTCCCCTACCGGGGGCGGCCAGCAGCACGCCCTGCTTGATCCGCGACTCGGCGAGGACGACTTCCCGCCCGTCCTCGGGGTCGGCGACCCTGGCTCCCAGCAGGAGGGCTGCGGTGAAGCCGCCGAGAGAGTGTCCGGCCACGGCGATGCTGTCGTGGTCCATGCGCCCGGCGAGTTGCGGCACGGCGGCCTCGATCTCGTCGAACCGGTCGATGATGTGCGTCATGTCCTCGGCGCGCGAGCGCCAGAACATGGGGCCGTCGGGAGCGTCTGCGTGCAGGTGGCTGAGCGTCTTGGAGCTGAGATGGGTGGGCTGGATGACGACGAAGCCGTGGGCGGCCCACAGGTTGGCGAGCGGGGCGTAGCCGTTGAGCGAGGAGAGGTTGTTCGAGCTGCCGTGCCCGTGGGAGAGGAGGATGACCGGCAGGTCGCCACCAGTCGCGGGCAGGGTGACGCGCACTTGCAGGTCCGCGGGGCGCCCGGCCACGGAAAGCACCACCGGACTGTACGAGAGCACGGGGGCGGTCGAGGCGGCGATGCCGGTCATGGAAGTCGATGCACTCACGATGAGCCTGTCCCTTCGGTTTTCCCTTTGAGGCCTCTGCCGCTCCGCCGCCGGCCCGGAGGCGGGCGGGGCGCGCGAGGCAGGGAGGAAGCGCCGGTTTCAGCTAGACTGAACCGGAACGTTGCTCCACTTACGATACGGAACACTGCTCCGCTTATCAAGCGGAACGGCGTTCCGTCTTGTCGGCGGTCAGGGAAACAGGGAAGGGAGAGCGCGGTGCCCACTGCAGGCCAGTCCGGAGAGGTGCCGGCCCCGAGCAAACGGGCCGACGCGGTGCGCAACCAGCAGAAGCTGCTTGCCGCCGCCGCCGAGGTGTTCACCACCTCCGGCGTCGATGCGCCGATCCGCGAGATCGCGGCCAAGGCGGGCGTCGGGATGGGCACGATCTACCGCCACTTCCCGACGCGGGCGGACCTCGTCGTCGCCGTCTTCCGCCACCAGGTCGAGGCATGCGCCGAAGCCGGCCCGAGCCTGCTGGCCGGCAACGAATCGCCCCTCGCGGCGCTACGTCAGTGGATCGACGTCTTCGTCGATTTCCTGGTCACCAAGCACGGCCTCGCCAACACGCTGCAGCCCGACAGCAGCGGCTTCACCGCGCTGCACACCTACTTCCTCGACCGCCTGCTGCCCGTGGCCGAGCAGCTGCTCGACGCCGCGGCCGACGCGGGCGAGATCAGGTCCGGAACGCAGCCGTACGAGCTGATGCGCGGCATCGGCAACCTCTGCATCGGCCCCGACACCGACCCCCGCTACGACCCCCGCCGCCTGGTCGCACTGCTCCTCCAGGGCCTCCAGCAACCGCAGCCGCCGTCCTGACACCGGCACCTGCCCAGGCATCCTCTGCGCGGTCCCTGCCTCTTTGACGTCTGCGACTGCGGTCGGTCTAGGCTTCCGGGCATGAAGATCACCGTGCGGTCAGCTGTCGAGAAGGACCTCTCGTCGCTGCTTGGTCTCTACAGCGAGTTGAACCCCGACGATGCACCCCTGCCCCCGGAGTCCGCCGCCGCCATCTGGTCAGGGATTGCCGGGCAGCAGGGACGCACCGTGCTGGTCGCCGAGGCCGATGCCACTGTTGTCGGCACCGCGGACTGCGTGGTCCTGCCGAACCTCACCCGCGGCGGCCGGACCATCCTCTTCGTAGAGAACGTCGTGGTCGCCGGCACCTGCCGACGGCGAGGAGTCGGGGAGCGATTGCTGGCGGCCGTCGTGCGGCTGGGCGAGACGGCCGGCTGCTACAAGGTGCAGTTGCTGGCAGCGGACGACGAGTACGTCCACACGTTCCACGAGTCGTGCGGCTTCAAGCCGCTCGCGCAAGGCTTCCGGCGCTACATCGAGCGAGACAGGCCGAGCAGCTCAGTAACGGGCTGAGCGGCTCAGTAAGCTGACGGCCGTTGATCGCCCTCGGACGACAAGTTCGCTGCGGATGAGGGCGGGTGAGCGGACGAGTGGATGGGGGCGGACTCGGAGAGTCGCCGGAAGCACCTCCATCCGCAGCGCTTCCCTTGTGACCGCTTCCCATCCCCGAAAGCCCAACGGCGCCCGCGTCGGCGCCGAGTTCGGAGTTCCAGCAGTGCTTTTCGACGTCAGCCGCGACGAACTCGCCGACATTCTCGGCGGCGAGAACCGGCTCGCAACCCTGCCCGCCACCGCCTTCCCGCCCTCCACGGCGGACACCGAGGGCGCGCGCCTCCTGCAGACCGTGGGCGTCCCCACCGAGACGCTCCACCTGCGTGAACCCAACGAGACCTCCGGTCGGCTGGCCCTCGTCAAGGACGTCGTCCACACCGAGGACTTCGAGGACGCCGCGGAGGACGCGGGCGAGTGGCCCGTCATCGGCTGGCTGCTCAACGCCCACCTCGCCCTGGACCCCGGTTCCGGCAAGGTGCACGCTTTCGACCCCGACGAGGAGACCGTGCAGGAACTCCACGCGGACGTCTCCTCCCTCATCCAGGTCGCCTTCCGGTTCCAGCACCTGCTCGAGGAGTTCACCTTCAGCGGCGACGACGCCGAAGAGGACGCGGACTTCGAGCGCCTGGACCGCGAGGTCGAGCGCATTCGTCAGGAAACGAGCAGCACTGACCCGCTCCCCTTCCAGCACGACGAAACCGTCTGGTCGGTGATCAGCCAGGAGATCGCCGCGGGCCAGCACTTCAGGGGCGACGGCCCCTGAGCACGCTCGCTCCACGGGTGATCCCCGAACCCACTGGGCCCCGGAAGATGCGTGGGATGTCGTCCGCGGGTTCGCGGCGCACTGGACGACTCCGCTGGCGGAGGGGGACGGCTGAGGCGAGTCCGAACTGGCCGCCGCCGAGGAGAGGCTGGACCTTCGGCTGCCGCAAGCGCTGCGCGAGGCGGACGCGCTATTCGGCCGCCGCCGGGATCTCACCAGCAACCACGATGTCCTGCTCGCTCCGCGTCCTGGGGCATCCTTCTCGCCGATCTCGCGGTGGATGATCCCGCCGTGTTCATCCGGGCGGATCTGGCGGACAAGAACGCGGAGAAGTGGGAGAGCTGGCTGGAGCGAACCTCTCTGACCTTCATGGAAATCGTGCTCTCGGAATCCCTGCACTCCCCCGAGGAACTCACCGACTTCCTGGACGATCTCGACGCGGACGGCCTGGACGTGCTGGAGCAGCACTGCACGCGCCTGACGTTCCCGGACTACCCGCTCGGCGAGGAGGACACCGGCGTCGTCCGCTGGCACCTGGAAGGAGGCACCTTCGGCCGCGGCAGCCGGACCCGGACCGAAGGCGATCGTCGCGTAGGCGCGCTGTCGTCACATAGGCGCGCTGTCTGGCTATGGCCACTCGGCCTGCAGGCGGGCCCGCTGCTCGGACTGGGCGCTGTCCGGCACCAACTGCATGCACCACTTGCACTCGTCGCCCAGATGCACTGGAGCGTCCAGCCAGTAGGCACCGGTGAGGAGTTGTCCTTGGGGCGGGGTGGCCAGAGGGCCTCTCGTGTCGTCCATGACCCGCCCAACGAGGCCCGACAGGCGAGGTTTTGGCGGTGACAACCCGGCCGCCGCGCAAGCCGTCCTTGCGCCTGAAGTTCCCGCTTCGGTGTCTTCATCCGGGAAAACCGGGGTACACGGCACCGTTTCGCTCCTCCTCCGCGCGGCAGCGGCGGCGGCAGCGGAACCCACCTGGCGAGAATCCGGGGATTGTCGGCATTTTCGCCACTGGTCGGCTCGGTGGCGTCATCCATACGCTCGTGGCAACAACCGCCGAAGAGAGAGCAATTCGCGTGTCCGACCGGAGCAATGAGAAGAACTCGCTTCCGAGCGCTGCGCCCCTGCCCGGAAACGTGGCCGGAGTCCGCATCCCGTCCAGCGAAGTAGCCATGAGAACCGTTGAGTTCGTACGGGGTGTGTCCTCCCAGACCCTCTTCAATCACGTCATGCGGACCTACCTTTTCAGCTCTCTGCTGTTCGATCGGCGGGGTGTCCGCTACGACCGTGAACTCGCTTTCGTAGGCGCGGCCCTGCATGACCTCGGGCTGGTCGAGGCGTACCGGACCCCCACCGAACGCTTCGAAGTCGACGGCGCCGACGCCGCGAAGCGATTCCTGCGCAAGCAGCACATGCCGGCCGAGCGAGTCGAAGTCATCTGGGATGCGATCGCTCTGCACACCAGCGTCGGCATCGCGACGCGGAAGGGGCCGGAGATCGCCATGATCGCCGTCGGCTCCGGGCTCGATTTCGCCGGGAACGACTTGCAGCAGATCCCGTCGGACATCCTTCAGGAAGTACTCACCGCCTTTCCCAGAAAAGGCTTCAAGCAGGACGCGGTCGACAACATCTTGTCGTTGTGCCGCACCAAGCCCGCCTCGGTGCTCATGCACCCCTTCGCCGAGGTCGGCCGCCGCCACATCCCCGACTTCCCGGTGCCCACCGTGGAGGACCTGCTGCTCGCCGCGCCCTTCGAGGAGTGAGTCAGGCACACCCGCCGACGGGCCCCCTGGGCTTCAGGCTCGCAGCAGGCCGGCCGATACCGCCCACAGGCGCTCGGCGGTGACGGGATCCAGCGCCCATTGTTTGACGCCGTGCGGGTGCTGCGCGAGGTCGGCGTCGTTCGGCACGGTGTAGGCCTCTTGTGAGTCGTCGAGGTAGTGGCCTCCGGAGTGGGCGAACCCGGGGGCGACGGCCGCGACGATGCTGGTGGCGGCCCCCTGCTCGACGGTCTTGTACGTGAAGACCCCGGCGGCCTCGGCCGCATCGAGCGACGCCTTCTGCTGCGGTGTGAAGTTCCGCTGCAGTCCCGTCGCGACACCGCCGGGGTTCACCGCATTGGCAGTGATGCCCTCGGGCGCCCAGCGGCGGGTGGCCTCGACGGCAAAGAGGGAGTTCGCCGTCTTGGACTGGGCGTAGGCGATCTGCGGGTCGTAGTCGCGGCGCACGAAGTGGAGGTCGTCGAAGTCGATGCCGGAGCGCATGTGTGCCGTGGAGCTGACCGAGACGACGCGTGCACCGCCGCGGTCGGCCGCCCCGAGGGCCAGGGCGCCGTGGAGGCCGGTGGCCAGGGCGAAGTGGCCGAGATGGTTGGTCGCGAACTGCAACTCCCAGCCCTCACGGGTGCGTTCCGGGCCGCCGGTGACCACGCCAGCATTGTTGATCAGCAGGTGAAGGGGGCCGTGCCACGCGTCGACGAAGCGCAAGACGGTGGGCCTGTCGGCGAGGTCGAGCCGGACAGTCCGTGGACGAATTCCGCCGGTGGACTCCGCGATCGTCTCGGCGACGGCGTCACCCGCAGCCGTGTTGCGGACAGCGAGCGTCACCTCCGCCCCGGCGGCGGTCAGCGCACGGGCCGTCTCGCTCCCGATGCCGGAGGAACCTCCCGTCACGATCGCGCGGACGCCGGTGAGATCGACGCCCCGCAGCACCTCGTCCGCGGTGCTGGAGGCGGTGAAGGGCGTGGAGATGAGTTCACGTGCGGCCATGGCGGCGACTATACGCACTGGACGACTTTTGTATAGTTCGGCTTCCTCCTCGTATGCTCGGCCCATGAAGAGTCCCGATTCCGGCCAGCCGCTCCCGACAGCCGACGGCGCCGACCGTCGGATCACGGTCCTGGACTCCGCCATGGCCACGTTCGCGCGCTTCGGCTACCGGAAGACCTCGATGGAGGAGGTGGCCCGGGCGGCGCGCATCTCCCGGCCCGGGCTCTACTTCCTCTTCGCCTCGAAGGAGACCCTCTTCCGTGCCGCGGTCACCCGGACCCTGGAGCGTGACATCGCCGCGGTCGAGCACGTCCTGGCCGATACCGGGCGCCCCCTCGCGGAACGCCTCGTCGAAGCCTTCGACCAGTGGGCGGGCCGCTACATCGGCCCGCTGGCACGCGACGTGGCGGTGGTCATCGAGGCCAACCCCGGCCTTCTCGGCGAGATCACCGAGACCGCGCCGCGACGGTTCGAGCAACTGATCACCGAAGCGATCGGGGCCGGGTCCGGGTCCGGGTCCGGCCAAGAGTCGGCCGCCCCCGTCGCACAGACGATGATCAGTGCATCGGTCGGCCTCAAATACCAGGCCGCAGAACGGGAGTTCTACCTGGCGCGCATGAAAGCGGCGATCGAACTCCTGCTGCGCTGAGCCCGCCTACCGCTGCCGGACGGGCCGCACGATGATCTCGTTGACGTCGACGTCGGACGGCTGCGCCAGAGCGTAGGAGACGGCGGCGGCGATGGCGTCGGGCCCGATCACATGGGCGCGGTAGGTGCGCATGGCCTCGGCGGCGCCGGGCTCGGTGATGGTGTCGGCGAGCTCGGATTCGACCACGCCGGGCGAGACCGTCGTGACCCGGATCGAGGGGTCGGACTCCTGGCGCAGCCCCTCGGTGATCGCCCGGGCCGCGTACTTCGTGCCGCTGTAGACGGCGCTGGTGGGCACGACCTCGCGGGCGCCGACGCTCGCGACCGTGACGAAGTGTCCCGACCCCTGTGAGGTGAATACGGGCAGGGCCGCGGCGATCCCGTGCAGCAGGCCGCGGACGTTCACGTCGATCATCCGGTCCCACTCCTCGACGAGCAGGGAGTCCAGGCGCGACAGCGGCATGACACCGGCGTTGCCGACCAGGACATCGACGCGGCCGTGGCGCTCGCGGGCGCCCTGGACGAAGGCCGCGACGTCCGCGCGGTCGGTCACATCCAGCTGTACCGGCTGCAGGCCGCCGCCGGAGCGGGCTGCCGCCTCTTTCGTGCTCTCCTCCAGTGCGTGCAGGCGGTCGATGCGGCGCGCACCGGCCACCACCTGGTGTCCCTCCTGTACGAGTCGCGTGGCGATGGCCGCGCCGATCCCGCTGCTGGCGCCGGTGATCAGGACGACCTTGCGGTCGGTCGGAGCGATGTTGTCCGTGTGGTGTGTGGTCATGGCCTCAAGGCTGGTGCGGCCACGGCACGTGCGGGAGAGGCGGCGTTCTCCCGGGTGCAGCGCACCCGGGAAGCCCGCGGACCGCGGATCTAGCATGGCGGTATGCCACGCTCAGAGCTCGGCGCCTACCTCACGGCCCGGCGCGCCGACATCACCCCGGACCGGGCGAACCTCCCCGTCACGGGGTATCGCCGGGTGCCGGGCCTGCGGCGCGAGGAGGTGGCGCTGCTCGCCGGGGTCAGCGCCGACTACTACGTACGCCTGGAGCAGGGCCGCGAGCGCACGCCCTCCGCGCAGGTTCTCGACGCGCTGGCTGCCGCCCTGCGCCTGGACGAGGACGGGCGCCTGCACCTGTTCCGCCTTGCGGGGCTTGGCCCCCGGGCCAGGGCCGCCGCCGTGGCCGACCGGGTCGAGCCGAGCCTGCTGGCGCTCATGGACGCCTGGCCGCACAACCCGGCCGTCGTCTACAACCGCGCGTATGACGTCCTGGCCTCCAACGCGATCGCCGACGCGCTCTTCCACCGCTGGGCGCACTCGCGCAACCTCCTGCACGTCGTGTTCACCGACCCGGCCGCCCGCGCCTTCTACCGCGACTGGCACGACGTCGCCCGCAACTCCGTGGCCGGCTTCCGGCTGGGTCACGGCGCGGCGCCCGACGACCCGCGGGTGCGGCAGGTGCTGGGTGAACTCCTCGAGCAGAGCCCGCAGTTCGCCGAGCTGTGGGCCCGCCACGACGCCCGCGGCAAGGCGCTGGAGAGCAAACGCTTCGAGCACCGCGAGGTCGGCCCGCTGACGCTGACCATGCAGACCTTCGACGTCCGCGCGGCGCCGGGCCAGGAACTCGTCGTCTACCACGCGGAGCCGGCCTCGCCCAGCAGCCAGGCGCTTGTGCTCCTGGGCTCGCTGGCCGCGACCTCACGCCGGGAGTCCTGAGCTACAGCATCCGGACCTCGCCTTCGGGGAGCTTGGCCCACCAGTGGTGGTAGCGGCTGTAGACCGCCGCCTCGCGACCGCCGAGGAACGCGCTCAGGGACCGGGCCTCCGCGGCAAGCCCTTCCCAAGTGGCGGGCTTAAGCGGGTGGAAGGCCGTCGCCTCGATGCCCTCCTCCGTCGGCCGCCACACCCCGGCGACATGGCCGTCCACCAGCAGGGTCGGCAGGACGTCGCCGTTACGCCGGATCACCAGGGGGCGGTAGGCCGGGGGGATCACCCGGCCGCGGTCGGCGTAGGCCAGCAGGATGCTGTCCCACATGGCCATGAGCCGGGGAGGCGCGGGGGTGTCGGCGGGCGGGCGCGGTGCGCCCGGCAGGTCGAACATCACTCTCCCGTCCGGCCCTTGGAGCTGCTCGACGGTGTCGCCCAGGGCGAGGAGCGCCGCACGGACGGGTGTTCTCTGCACCATGGCGAACTGCGCCACGTCCGCGAGGGACGCGGGCCCGAAGCCCGCCAGATAGCGCAGGATCAAGGTCCGCAGTGCCTGCGGGTCAGCCTCCCTGCCCGCCGGAACCCGTCCGCCCGGGGCCGCGACGAAGGACGGCCGGTGGCCGAACGACCAGGGTGCATCCGTGGGGGCATGGTGCAGCGGCGCGTAGCCCTTCAACCCCCACCAGGCCCCGTCCTTCTTGTCGGCACCGAGCCGCTCCTCGACCCAGGCCTGCATTTCTGCCGAAGTCCGGGGCGTGCGAGTGAAGTCCAGCACCTCCGGAACCAGTGCTTCGGCGTCCGCGGGGCTCAGTCCCGCGGCGGCGAAGCGGGAGCCGAGCCGGGAAGCGTAGAGCGTGGGCTGCATCGCTGCCCGAAAGGCGGGGTAATCCTCGGCGTGCACGGCGTGCAGCGTGATCCGCATCAACGTCGCCTTGACCACCGATCCCCCGGTGAACGCGGCCTCGAGATCGTCCGGAGCGAAGCCGGTGAGCCGGTTCCACAGGGCGAGATAGGGCGAGGCGGGCTGCTGCGCCTGTAGCGCGACCACGCGCCGCACTCCCACTTGTACGGTCAACGGCTGTCGCTGCAGCAGCAGTTGACGGCTGAGGGTAGCCCGGTTGAGTGCGCGCTCGGTGATCGTCACAGTGCAGGATTCTGCCTCCCCGATGGTGCGCCCGCCGCCGGTGCCGGGTCACCATGGCAACCTCGTACGACATTTCGGGGAGGCAGGATGCACCGGCGGTATCCCGTAGGCGTCGCGCTGGCTGCGATGTCGCTGTCCGCGTGCGGCACTGAGGAGAGCACCGCCAGGGCCGAGGAAGGTGCCCGCACCGCGGTCGAGTCCTACGTCGAGGCGTTGAACACGCGCGACGCGGACCGGCTGATCGAGGTGGGCGGGGTGCCCGACGACGCCCGCGCGCGGCGTGAGGCCCGCCGGATGTTGGAGGACAGGGGCGGCAGGCAGCTGTCGATCACCGACGTCCGGGTCGATCTCGACATGGGGCCTGATGTCGGGTCGGCGAAGCTGGCGGCCGAGGAGAAGTCCGGCAAGCAGCTGAGCGACACCTTCACCGTGGTGCGCAGGGACGGCACCTGGCACCTGACCGTCTTCACGGACCGGCCCGCTGCCTCCGACAAGCCGACATCGGCGACGGAGTAAATCCCCGCCCCCGGCCCCCGGTCAGAGCCGCTCGTCGCGCTTCGCCGCGCCCGTCGGTGCGCCGCCGAGTTCGTCGAAGAGCAGGGCGCAGTCGCCGGTCTGTCCCGTGCGGTAGGCGACTCGGGCCACCAGGTGCGCGGCGACGGGGTTGGTCAGGAGTTGGAAGAAGACGACCAGGGCGAGCGTGCCCAGGTCGACCCAGGAGCGCAGCCGCAGCGCGACTCCGGCGGTGAGCAGGATGATGCCCAGGGTCTGGGGGTTGGTGGCGGCACTGCTGCGGGCCAGGACGTCGGGCAGGCGCAGCAGGCCGATGACGCCGGTCAGGCAGACCAGGGCACCGATGAGCAGCAAGGCCGCGCCGGTGAGGTCGACCACCTGGTGCCAGGTGCTCACGGGCCCTCCTTGGGCGAGTTGGGGCGGTCGCGTACGGCGATGAAGCGGGCGATGCCCACCGAACTGGTGAAGCCGAGGAAGGCGATCACCAGCATGATCGAGAGGTAGTAGCGGGTCCGGGTGGAGGCCGCCTGCACGCCGATCCCGGCCACGATCAGGGCCGCGGCGACATCGACGCCCACCGCGCGGTCGAGCATGGACGGGCCGCGCCAGATGCGGATCAGCAGGAGTGCGCCCGCCAGGAGAATCACCGCCAGGGCGGCGTCGAGCAGGAGGTCGTCCGCAGCGGTCACGGCCCGGGGTCCTTTCCTTCGGGAGGAGCAGGCGGCGCAGGGGGTTCGGGTGAGGCAGGAGATTCGGGTGAGCCGGGAGGTGCGGGCGGGGGCCCGGGCTCCGCCGCGACGCGCTTGACCTCCGCGCGGGTGCCGAAGGCCCGGACGACCATGGCCTCCAGGCGCCACGCGTCGCGGCGGGTGCGGCGTACCGCGTCGCGGTCGTCGGCGTCGGACATGTGCAGGTACAGGGTGGCGGTGGCGGCGTTGACCTCGACCAGGGCGCCGCCCGGCACGCACGAGACGGCGACCGCGGTGGCGGCGATCATCAGGTCGGTGCGGCAGCGCAGTTGGACGGCGATCACGGCGGCGGGGCGTTTGCGGCCGCCCAGGGCCTGGCGGGTCACGGTGGCGCTGGAGACGACCATGTCGTAGGCCAGGTATCCGGCCAGGCGCAGGATGCCCAGCGGGCGCAGGCGCAGGGCGAGTTCGACGGCCGGCAGCGGGAAGACCAGGCACAGGGCGACGGCGACCAGAATGCCGCTGATCAGGTTGCCCCAGGTCGGCCCGGACCACAGCAGCATCCAGATCACCGTGAGCCAGGCGATCAGGGAGGGGTCCAGGCGGCGCGGACGGGTCGGGGTCACAGGAGAGCTCACGGGCCGAGCACCGCCGTGACGTAGGGGGTGCGGGCCAGGAGTTCGGCGGCCGAGCGGTCGGCCAGGCCGGCCAGCGGGGTGGCGAGCACGGTGTAGGACAGTCCGAGCAGCACCGCGGCGACGGTCGCGCCGATCATGACGTACGGCACCCGGGCCGTGGTGCGCACGCAGGCCGCCGCGGGGGCCACGGCCACCGCGCCGGTGCTCTTGAGCGGCACGGCGTCGTCACTGTCGTCGCTGTCGTCGGTGTCCTCCAACACGGTTCCTTCCAGGGGGAGGTGGGCGGGAGTGGCCCGCCAGAACGCCAGGTTCCACACCTTGACCATCACGTAGAGCGTCAGGAGGCTGGCGACGGCGCAGGCGGCGAGCAGCACGTAGGCGGCGACGCCGCCGTCCGCCGCGCCGGCCTGCATCAGGCCCAGCTTGCCGAGGAAGCCGGACAGCGGCGGGATGCCGGCGAGGTTCATGGCGGGCACGAACCACAGCGCGGCCAGCAGGGGCGCGGTGCGGGCCGCGCCGCCCAGGCGCGTCAGTTCGGTGCTGCCGTAGCGCCTTTCGAGCAGTCCGGCGGCCAGGAACAGCGTCGTCTGTACGGTGATGTGGTGGGCCGTGTAGACGATGGCGCCGCCGATGCCGCCGCGGCTGCCCAGCGCGAGTCCGTAGAGCATGAAGCCGATGTGGCTGACGAGTGTGAAGGACAGCAGCCGTTTGAGGTCGGTCTGGGCCACCGCGCCGAGGATGCCGATCAGCAGGGACGCGAAGGCGACGGCCATCAGCAGGGTGGAGAGCCGGTTGCCGGGGAAGAGCAGGGTTTCGGCGCGCAGTATGGAGTACACGCCGACCTTGGTAAGGAGTCCGGCGAAGACGGCGGTGACCGGGGCGGGCGCGGTGGGATAGGAGTCGGGCAGCCAGGCGGCCACCGGGAAGACGGCGGCCTTGACGCCGAACACGGTAAGGAGCAGGGCCTCGATCAGCGTGCGGACGCCCAGGGGCAGTTCGGCCAGGCGCACCGACAGCTGGGCGAAGTTGGCGGTGCCGCAGGCGGCGTAGGCGACGGCGATGCCGGCGAGGAAGACCAGGGAGGAGACGAGGGAGATGACGACGTAGGTCGATCCGGCGCGCAGGCGCGGTTCGGTGCCGCCCAGGGTGAGCAGCACGAAGCTGGCCATCAGCATGATTTCGAAGCCGACGTAGAGGGTCACCAGGTCGCCGGCGAGGAAGGTGAGCGAGACTCCGGAGACCAGGACCAGGTAGGCGGGGTGGAAGATCGCGATCGGGGCGCGTTCCTCGCGGTCGACCATGTCCTGGCCGAGGGCGTAGATCAGGACGATGAGGGTGACGGCGCCGGACACGGTCAGCATCAGCGCGGCGAGCCGGTCGGCGACCAGGGTCACCCCCAGCGGCGGGGCGAAGTCGCCGAGGTGGACGACGAGCGGGCCGCTCCGGTCGGCCCCGACGAGCAGGATGAGGTCGACGGCCAGGACGGCGGCCAGGACGCCGACGCCGATCATCCGGTGCAGTATGCGCAGCCGGGGCCCGATGAACATGCTCAGGCCGCACGCGGTCAGCGGCAGGACGACGGGCAGCGGGACGAGGGCGTTCAACGGGGGTCGTTCTCCTGCCGTGCGGGTTCTGGCGATGGCGCCGGGTCCGCGCCGAGGATGTCGTCCCACAGGTCGCCGGGGGCGTCGCGGGCGCGGGCCTGGAAGGCGCGGTCCTCGCGCAGTCGGCGGCGCTGTTCGCGGCGTTCGTCGCGCCAGGCGCTCGGTCCCTCGCCGCGGTGGCGTTCGCGCAGTTCGGCGCGTTCCTCGGCGATCTCGGCGCGCAGGACGACGCGGCGGTCCTCCACGTCGTCCTGGACGAAGTCGGTGCCGGTCAGCTGGCTGCTGCGGTAGACCATCGCGAGGACGAACGCGGTGGTGGCCAGGGTGATGACGACGGCGGTCAGGACGATGGCCTGGGGCAGCGGGTCGGTGACCCGCGCGTGTGCGACGCCGGGGTAGAGCAGGGGCGGGGCGCCGGCGCGTCCGGTGGTGGCCAGGACGAGCAGGTTGACGCCGTTGCCGCAGACGATGACGCCGATGAGCACGCGGGTCAGGCTGCGGGTGTGCAGCAGGACCGCGCCGACGGCGGTCAGGACGACGGCGCAGATCAGCAGGGTCAGGCTGACGGTCACCGCTCCCCCTCTCCGGCGAGCGCGAGGCCGGCCCGGTGTTCCGTCTGCTGGTCGATCTTGGATCCGAGGGCGCGGACGACGTCCAGGACCCCGCCGAGGACCAGCAGGTACACGCCCAGGTCGAAGAGGATGGCGGTGCCCATGTGCCAGTCGCCGATCAGCGGCAGATGTCCGTGCCACGTCCAGGCGTGCAGCACGGTGCCGTCGGCCAGGCCCAGCAGGGCGATGCCGGTCGACAGGGCCAGGCCAAGGCCGGTGAAGAAGCCGGGATGCAGCGGGGCTGCGGCCTCCAGTTCGTGGCGTCCGCCGGCGAGGTAGCGGATCATCAGGGCCACCCCGGCGACGAGTCCGCCGACGAATCCGCCGCCCGGCAGGTTCTCCGCGCACAGCAGCAGATAGACCGAGAGCATCAGGATCGGGTGGAAGACGAGGCGGGCGATCACCTCGAAGACGACCGAGCGGTGTTCGGGGGCGAGGGTGTCACCGGCCGTCAGCCAGCTGCGCTCGGGGGCGGTCTGACGGTATTTCGGCGGCACTTCGATGGCCGGTGTCGCAATGGACCAGGCGGTCACGCCGCCGGGCAGCGCGCGCGGTGTGCCGGGTGCCGGGCCCTGGCGGCGGTGGACGTACAGCAGGCTGGTGACGCCGAGGACGGCGACGGCGAGGACGGCGGATTCGCCCATGGTGTCCCAGGCGCGGAAGTCCACCAGGATCGTCGCCACCACGTCCTTCAGGCCGTGGTGGGCGGTTTCCTCGGTCATGGCGGCCCCGGCCGGATCCGCGGTGCGTGCGGCGGCCGCCAGCCAGACCGCGCAGGCGACCACGAGGCTGCTGGCGAGCGCTAGCAGCAGGCTGGCGATGCGGCGCCAGGAGCGCAGCGTCTCGCCGAAGTGCACGGGCAGCCTGCGCAGGACCAGGACGAGGACCACGGTCGATACGGTCTCCACGCCGAACTGGGTGAGGGCCAGATCGGGTGCGCCCTGCACGACGTACAGCAGCGCCGTGCCGTAGCCGGTCAGGCCCGCGAGTACGGCGGCCTTCATGCGGCGCTGCACCACCAGGCACATCAGGGCGCAGGCGCAGGTCAGTGCGGCGACCGCGGCCTGCCAGGGGGTGTCCCAGGCGCGGGGGGCGGGGGCGCCGTGCCAGGGGCGGTCGGTGACCAGGACCGCGAGGAGGCCGGCGAGCATGACGCCCAGGACGGTGGCCACGTACGCGGGCAGGGAGCCCTTCTGGACCGCGCCCGTCACCTGCAGTGCCATGCGCTCCACGCCCAGCACGGTCCGCCCGAAGGCCTCGTCCGCCTTGGGCCAGGCCAGCCGCCGTCCCAGCCGCGCCACCGTGTCCCGGCCTGCGAACAGGGCCGCGCCGCCGACCCAGGCCAGCGCGGACAGACCCAGCGCGGGGCCGAAGCCGTGCCACAGGGCCAGGTGGTAGGGGTGCGCCGGGAGGGTGTACTGCGCCGCGTACGCCTCGAAGAGGGGCGCCGCCCACCCGATGCCCGGACCCAACAGCAGCGAGGCCAGGGCCAGCAGGGCAGGCGGGGCCAGGAAGAGGGGGCCCACACGATGCACGGCACTGTCGGCGACTCCCGGTTTTCGGGCGAAGGCGCCCCACAGGAAGCGCAGGGTGTAGGCGGTGGTGAGCGCGGAGCCGACCACGATCAGCGCGAGCACCCACCGCTCGGCGACGGTGCCGTGCCACAGCGCCTCGAACGCGGCCTCCTTGGCGACGAATCCGAGCAGCGGTACGAACGCGACCATGGAGGCGCCCGCGAGGACGGCGACCGCGGCCACCCACGGCAGCGTCCGCCCCACCCCGGACAGGCGCCGCAGGTCGCGTGTCCCGGCCGCGTGGTCGACGATCCCGGTCACCAGGAACAGCGGCGCCTTGAACAGCGCGTGCCCCAGGATCATCGTGACGGCCGCGAGCCCGGTGTTGTACGTGCCGTCCCCCGCGAGCACGATCAGGAAGCCGAGCTGGCTGACGGTCCCGTAGGCGAGGACGAGCTTGAGGTCGTTCAGGCGCAGCGCGCGCCAGCCGCCGAGCAGCATCGTCGCCGTGCCAAGGATCAGGAGCACCGGCCGCCACGGCGCGACGTCGGCGAAGGCGGGCGCCAGGCGCGCCACCAGGTAGACGCCCGCCTTGACCATCGCCGCCGCGTGCAGATAGGCGCTGACCGGGGTGGGAGCGGCCATCGCGTTGGGCAGCCACATGCTCAGGGGCCACACCGCCGACTTGGCGAGGGCGCCGACCAGGATAAGGACCAGCGCCACCGAGAGGGTGGCGTCGGCCGCGGGCGGCGATTCCAGGATCCGCGAGATGCGATACGTGCCGGCCGCGTGGCCCAGCATCAGGAACCCGACGAACATGGCGAGACCGCCCACCATGGTCACCGTCAGGGCCTGCAGGGCGGAGCGGCGGCTGGCCCGCTTCTCGCTGTCGTATCCGATCAGGAGGAAGGACAGGACGGTCGTCAGTTCCCAGAACAGATAAAGGATCATCAGGTCGTCGGCGAGGACGAGGCCCAGCATCGCCCCGGCGAAGGCCAGGAGGTTCCCGCCGAACGCCCCCAACTGCCGTGTTCCCGGCGCGAAGTAGCTGCCGCAGTACAGCAGCACCAGAGCGCCGATGCCGGCGGCGAGCAGCACCATCACCAGCGCCAGCGCGTCGAGGCGGAACGCCGCGTCGACGTCGTAGGCCTCGATCCACGTCCACGCCTCGCTACTTGCTCCGCCGCCGGTGACGGTGGACCACTGGCACAGCGCCCAGACGAGCGCGGCCGCGGGCGGCAGCGCAAGCACGATGAAGGCGCGCGGGCCGGCACGGCGGACGAGCGGGGCCGCGCAGAGCGCGACAACGAAGTGAGCCAGGACCAAAACGGTCATGACTCATGCATATCTGCAAGTAAGAGACATATAGGGTGGGCGCGCCGGAGAACGGCGCGGGGCGGCACAACTGCCGGGCAGGAGCGCCGTCGCGCGGCCCGCGCTGTCTCAGCGGGCGCGCAGGGCCTTCCAGTCGTCCTCGAGGATGGAGTACTGCACGATGTCGTGCCACACCCCGTCCACGTGCCCGTAGTGCCGCAGCCGTCCCTCCCGCACCATGCCGGCCTTCTCGATGGCCCGCTGCGCGGCGATGTTGGAGGGCATGAAGCCCGTCCAGACGCGGTGCAGCCCCAGGCGGTCGAAACCCAGGACCCCGAGCAGGAAGCCGATCTCGACGCTGTGGCCCACGCTGACCCTGTCGGCGCGCAGCGCCAGGCCCACCTCCGCGCTGCGATAGCCCACGCGCACCATCCCGCCCTCGCCCGACTGGTCCTCGACGATCAGCTTCGCCGAGCCGATCAGCTCGCCCGTGGCGATCTCGCTGACGCCGAGGCGGTAGTGCGTACGAGGCGTGCGCCGGGCACCGGCCCTGGCCTGCTCGACCAGCGCCTCGGCATCGGAACGACGAAAGGGCGGCATGCCGAACTCACGGGTGGTGCGCGGGTCACCGAAGATACCCAGGACGCCCTCGACGTCAGCGGGCAAGAACTCCCGCAGCCGCAGCGTGGCCCCCTCGATGAGCACGGCACGCTGTTCCGGCGGGCACGAGGGCCGTTCGTCAAGGCGCACCCGGCGCGGCTCTCGCGGAGCCCATAGGTGGGCTTGCTCCCGCTCGGCTTGCAGGCGATCCGTCATCTGTTGACTCCTTGGTGATGTTCCGTCAGACCGAACGACAGGCGCGTGACCCACAGCGGTCTGCGTGCGCGGATCGCAGGAAGAAGGCCGGCCAGGGGCAGCAGCCACCCGCAGAGGAAGCCCCGGCCGCGGGGTTCGCGCACGGCCCGTACGGCGGCGATGTTCGGGTGCACCGCGCGCAGCTTCCGCTGCTCCTTCGGGGTCATCCCCCAGAGCATCGGCGGCGGACGGTATCCGGCCGGATAGCTCCACCGGCCCTGCGCGGTGCGGGCGGCCATCCAGGCCGGCGGGGTGTCAAAGACCAGTTCCGCTCCGGGAAAGCGGGCGGCGCACGCCTCGAAGAGCCGGTGCACCACGTCCCGCGGGAGATACATCAGCATCCCCTGGGCCAGGATCAGCAGCCCGTGCGAGGGGTCGACCTCATCCATCCACCGTGCGTCGGTGGCCGAGCACGACAGCGTGCGATGGCGCGGCGCGTCCGGCAGCAGCCGCTGCCGCAGCGCCGCGACCTCGGGCAGATCGACCCCCAGCCAGCGCACCCTGCCGTTGTCCACCCGCCAGAACTGCGTCTCCAGGCCCTCCCCCAGCGAGACGACCGTGCCGTCCGGATGATCACTGAGGAAACGTCGCACCTCACGGTCGTAGCAACGGGCCCGTACGGCCATTCCCTGCGCCAGGCCCCAGTTGCCGGTGCCGAAGCGGCGTTCAAAGGGGTAGTCGACGGCGTCGATCACCTCGATCGCCTTGGGGTCCGTCAGTGCCGAGCCGGGGTCCTTCGCGGCCAGAGCGCGGTGGTGCAACGTCCACAGCGTCGTCTCGGCGACGCCGTCCAGCTTGGCCTTCCGCTTCTGTCCGTCCATCCGGCGATGGTCACAACACCGTCGGCGGCCCAGCAAGGAGCGTCACTCGTCCGAGTGTTTAGATCACTCGTTCAGTTGGGATTTGCCGCCGAGGCCGTTCCCGGTTCGATTTCCGCTTCTTCCGCTGCCAGTTGGGCCGTGTGCCGCGGTCCGCGCGCCAGGATGTACAGGAACAGGGCGGCCATGACGGCGACGCCTGCCCACATGGCCTGCTGCCAGCCGTCGACGAACGACTCCTGCGCGGCGCGGACCAGCGCCCCGGCATGCGCACCGCTTCCCTCCGCGGCCCCCAGGGCGTTGGCGACGCCTTCGCGTGCGGAGTCGGCAGCGCCGCGGGGGATGTCTTCAAGGCGGGCATCGATGGCGCTGCGGTAGCCCGAGGACAGCAGCGCGCCGAGCAGGGCGACGCCGAGTGCCGTGCCGAACTCCCGGGTGACGTCGTTGAGCGCGGAGGCGACGCCCTGGCGCTCGCGCGGCAGTGAACTGGTGATGGCCTCGGTCGCGGGCGTCATCGACAGGCCCATGCCCGCCCCCATGGCGAGCATGCCGGGCAGCACGGAGAGGTAGCCGCCGCCGACGGAGACGAGAGCGGCCATGAGTGCCAGACCGGCGCCGGCCAGCGCAATTCCCGCCGCCATGGTCAGCCGCGCGCCGATGCGCGCGGCAAGACGGGGCGCAAGTCCGGAGGTCATCATCATCAGTACGGCCATGGGCATCAGCGCCAGCGTGGACAACAGGCCCGACCAGCCGAGCACGGCCTGGAAGAAGGGGAAGAGGACCACGAAGATGCCCGCCTGCACGCCGAAGACCACCAGCAGCGTGATCGAACCGCCGGCCGGCGAGCGCTGACCGAACAGGCGCACGTCCAAGAGCGCGGCATCACGGCGGCGCAGCTCCCGGGCCACGAAACCGACCGCGGCCAGGGCGCCGACCGCGAGGCTGATCAAGGTCACGGGGTCCGTCCAGCCCCGCTCGGGGCCTTCCTGCAGCACGAATATCAGGCCGACCACCGCGACGACAGAGGTCAGCGCGCCCACCGTGTCGAACCGGTGACCGGGCTTCTGCCGGGTGTTGGGAACGAACCGCGAGCCCATGACGAAGGCCACGACGACCAACGCCACGGGCAGGACGAACAGCCAGCGCCAGCTCGCCACGTCGACCAGCGCGGCGGAGAGGAACATGCCCAGGATGCCGCCGCCGCCGGCGACACCCGTCCACACGCCGATCGCCCGGCCGCGTTCTTCGGCGGGGAAGGTGGAGGTGATGACGGCCAGCGTGACAGGCATGATCATCGCTGCTCCGACGCCGCTGAACAGGCGGGCACCGAGCATCACTTCGGCCGACGAGGCGAGCCCGGCCACCACGTTCGCGACGCCGAAGACGGCCAGGCCGGCGAGCAGCATGGGCTTGCGGCCCCAGCGGTCGCCGAGAGCGCCGAGCGGCAGGAGCAGTGCGGCCAGGCTGAGGGTGTAGATGTTGATGATCCACAGGATCGTGCTCTGCGAGGCACCGAAGGCCAGGGCGAGGTCGGGCTGGGCGACGTTCAGCCCGGACACCGAGGCGATCACGGCCATCAGGGCAATGCAGACAGCGATCAGGATGATGCGACGGCGGCGCGCGTCCGGCAGGCCCGCGCCGGTGGCGTCGCTGCCACCGGCGGCGCTGCCGTAAACGCTGTCGCCGCTGTCGCCGCGGGGATCTCCAGCTCTCAGCAGCCGTGCGGGCCGAGGCTGGGGAGGTCGATTCGTACTCATGGGGTCCTCTCGCGGAACATGCGGAATCGGGCGCCGCATCCGCATCGATCGATGGGGCGCCTGGTGGTGACGGGTCATGAGCGGGCCCCGCGCCGGGCGCACGGCGTCGTCGCACTCGGCGGGCTGAGGGGCCGGGGCGTGCAGCCGGAGCGGGGCGGGCGCGGGGCGATCCCGCGCCGGGGCAGGGCTCAGGCGGGCCGGGCCGGTACGGGGCTCAGGCGGGGGTGACGCTGCGCTGCGCGGCGGTGAGGGCCGCTTCGGTGTCGGCGGTGGCCAGGTCTGCGTTCATGCGGGCACCGGCCAGGGCGCCTGCCGCGGCGGACGCGCCGACCTGGGCGCTCAGGTCGGTGGCGTTACCGGCCACCCACACCCCCGGAACTTCGGTGGCACCGGCCATCCCGGTGGCGAAATGGCGGCCCATCCCGCCGGGCAGGTCCTCCAGCGGAAGCCCCAGTCCCTCCAGGCCCTCGGTACGGGCCTGCATGACGGTGGCGACGGCTAGAACCCGGCGGGACACCAGGTCTCCGTCACTCAGCCGTACGCCCGCGATACCGCCGTCCTCGGCGGCCACGACCTCGGCCACCGGGGTGTCGACGACACGGATGTTGCGCGCGGCGAAGCGTGCGCGGGTGTCCTGGTCGAGTTCGGTGCCGCGCGTGAAGTAGACGAGGTCGTCGGTCAACTGGCGGAACAGCAGCGCGTGGTGGACGGAGGCCGGGCCCACGGCGAGGACCCCGATGGGCTCATCGCGCACCTCCCAGCCGTGGCAGTACGGGCAGTGCACCACGCCCCGCCCCCAGTGAACGGCGAGGCCGCGCACGTCGGGCAGGACATCGCGCAGCCCGGTGGCGACGAGCAGGCGGCGCGCCGTCAGGGTGCGCCCGTCGGCGAGCGTGATCGTGAAGCGCGGGTCTCCCCCGGCGGAGGGTGCGGCCGGGGCGGCGGCGATCACTTCCCCCGTCACGACGAGACCGCCGTAGTGACGTACTTCCCCGCGTCCGCTCCGCAGCAGTTCGGTGGGCGAAATGCCCTCCAGGCCGAGCAGGCCGTGTACGCCATCGGCGGGTGCGTTGCGCGGGGTGCCGCTGTCGATCACGACGACGGTACGGCGGGAGCGGGCGAGCATCAGCGCGCCGTTCAGGCCCGCGGCGCCGCCGCCGATCACCACGGCATCGACGGTCTCGCCCGGCAGCTGGTCGGTCGCGTACGCGGTAGTGGTCTCAGACATGGCGTCGCGCCCTTTCCTTCGGCGATCCCCCGTCGGTTGAGGGGGCTGCGGTCCCGACCATAGGCACGCTTTGCGGCAAGGGCATACAATATTGCCCATGGCGCAAGAAGATGGCGAGATGGACAGCCTGGTACGCAAACGGATCCGGGCCCTGCGGGTGGCACAGGGCTGGTCCCTGGAGGAACTGGCCACCCGTGCCCGGGTCAGCCAGTCCACGCTCAGCCGCATCGAGAACGGCCGGCGCCGCCTGGCCCTTGACCAGCTCGTCACGCTCGCCCGGGCACTGGACACCTCCCTGGACCAGCTCGTCGAGACGGCCGGCGACGACGTCATCACCAGCCCGGCGATCGACGCGGCCCACGGACTCATGCGCTGGCCGATCAAGGCGGAGCCCGGCATGAGCGTCGTACGCCAGCGCATGACGAATCCGCCGCCCGACAGCCCCTCCCGCATGCGCGCCCATCCGGGCCGTGAATGGCTCGTGGTGCTGTCCGGCACCGCGGTCCTGCTCCTGGGCAACCGGCGCCTGCGCATCGAGACCAATCAGGCCGCGGAGTTCCCCACGATGCTGCCGCACGCGATCGGCGCCGAGGGCGGGCCCTGCGAGATCCTGGGCATCTTCGACCGCGACGCCCGCCGCGGACACCAGCGCGAGGACAAGGGCGACAGCGACTGACCCCGGCGCGCAGCAGCGACCGGTCCGGCGCGTGCCGGGCCGGGCGGCGCCCCCGGACCCCACCGGAGCGGGATCGCCCGCGGGTTGCGCCTCCGGCAGCAAAGCGGCCGATCTTCTTGCATACTCCGGGATCCGTGGTGCCGCCCCGGCTTGATCGACTTAGCGTCGCTGTCATGACCCACGCTCACTCGCACGCAGCCCACGACAGCGGCCACCACCTCCCCCCGCACGGACCGGACACCGGCGTCACGCCGGACTCCGGCATCGCGCCGGACTCCGGCATCGCGCCGGACTCCGGCATCGCGCCGGACTCCGACGTCCAGGCCGAGATCCTCGACCTGGACGCGGAGGTGCTCGCCGAGCACATCGCGTCCATCACCGCATGGCTGCCCCTGGACAAGGAGCCGCGCCACATCGTGGACCTGGGATGCGGAACGGGGGCCGGCACCTTCGCGCTGCTCGCGCGCTACCCCGAAGCGCACGTGACGGCCGTCGACGCGTCGGCCGGCCATCTCCACCGGCTGCGCGCGAGGGCGGAGACGTTGGGAGTGGCCGACCGGGTGCGCACGGTCCTGGCCGACCTCGACGCGGACTGGCCCGAGCTCGGCAGCCCCGACCTGGTGTGGGCGTCGGCGTCGATGCACCACCTCACCGACCCCGACCGCGCCCTGCGCAACGTCCGCGAAGTGCTCGCGCCCGGCGGCCTGTTCGCCGTCGTCGAGCTGGACGGCTTCCCCCGCTTCCTGCCGGCCGATGCCCCCGAGGAGCGGCCCGGCCTCGAGGAGCGCTGCCACGCCGCCCTCGCGCACCACCACGCCGAGCACGTATCGCACCGCGGAGCCGACTGGGGGCACAAGCTGGCGGCCGCCGGTTTCACCGTCGAGGGCGAGCGCACGATCCCAGTGAACATCGACGGCTCACGCAACGAGGCGGTCGGCCGATACGCCCTCACCACCCTGAAGCGCCTGCGCGAAAGCGCCGCCCACACCCTGGCCACCGAGGACCTCGGCGCCCTCGACCACCTGCTCGACACCGAAGGCCCGCACAGCATCCTGCACCGCGACGACCTGGCTGTACGCACAGAACGCAGCGTGTGGGCCGCGCGGCGCGCCTGACCCGGGGCACATCGTCGGCCGATTGTCAGTGCCTCCGGGCACGATGGCGCACATGACAACTTCAGCTCCTGTGTTTGCCGATGCCGCCGCCTACGTGCAGGCGGTCGAGGACGCCTCGAAGGCCGCTGCCGCCTACTACACGGGCGGCACCTCGGCGCTCGACGACGACGCCTACGACCGTCTGGTGCGGGCGATCGCCGCGTTCGAGGCCGAGCATCCCGACCAGGTGCTGCCCGACTCGCCGACCGGGAAGGTCGCCGGCGGCGCCGTACAGGGCGACGTACCGCATACGGCGGCCATGCTCAGCCTGGACAACGTCTTCACGCCCGAGGAGTTCACGACCTGGACCGCCTCCGTGGCGCGCCGGATCGACCGGGAGGTCACGCGCTGGAACGTTCAGCCCAAACTGGACGGCCTCGCCATCGCCGCGCGCTACACCGACGGCCGCCTCACCCAACTGGTCACCCGCGGGGACGGGACGGCCGGCGAGGACGTATCGCACGCAATCGGCACCATTGAAGGGCTGCCCGGCCGGCTCACCGAGCCGGTCACGCTGGAAGTGCGCGGCGAAGTCCTGATGACCAACGGCCAGTTCGAGCACGCCAACACGGTGCGCACCGCGCACGGCGGCGCACCGTTCGCCAATCCGCGCAACGCCGCCGCCGGCACGCTGCGGGCCAAGGACCGCGCTTACACGGTGCCGATGACGTTCTTCGCCTACGGTCTGCTGCCGCTGCCCGCCACCCCTGCAGACGCCGCCGGGCAACTCACCGCGCTGGCACACGGCGACCTCCTGCAGCACGCGGCAGACCTCGGCGTGCACACCCCGGCCGACACACAAGTACCCGGGGTCACGCTCGAAAGCGTCGAGGACGTCCTGGCCCGGGTGCAGGAGATCGCCGCGCTGCGCGCCGAACTGCCCTTCGGGATCGACGGGATCGTCGTCAAGGCCGATCTGGCCGCCGACCAGCAGGCCGCCGGATCCGGCAGCAGGGCCCCGCGCTGGGCGATCGCGTTCAAACTGCCCGCCGTGGAGAAGATCACCAAGCTGGTCGGGGTGGAGTGGAACGTCGGCCGCACCGGCATCATCGCCCCGCGCGCAGTCCTGGAACCGGTCGACATCGACGGCTCCACCGTCACCTACGCCACGCTGCACAACCCGTCCGACATCACCCGGCGCGACCTGCGCCTGGGTGATCAGGTGATGGTCTACAAGGCGGGCGACATCATCCCCCGCATCGAAGCTCCCGTCGCCCACCTGCGTACCGGTGACGAACAGCCGATCGCCTTCCCCGAGGTGTGCCCGCAGTGCGGCTCCGCCATCGATGCCAGCGAGCAGCGGTGGCGCTGCGAGCGCGGCCGTGACTGCCACTTGGTCGCCTCGCTGTCCTACGCGGCCGGCCGCGACCAGCTCGACATCGAGGGCCTGGGCGCCACCCGCGTCATCCAGCTCGTCGACGCGGGCCTGGTCGCCGACATCGCCGACCTGTTCACCCTCACCCGCGAACAGCTCCTGGGCCTGGAGCGGATGGGCGAGACCAGCACCGACAACCTCCTGGCCGCGATCGAGACGGCCAAGACCCAGCCGCTCGCCCGCGTCCTGTGCGCGCTGGGCGTACGCGGTACGGGCCGCTCCATGTCCCGTCGTATCGCCCGGTACTTCGCCACCATGGACCACATCCGCGCCGCCGACGCGGAGGCGATGCAGAAGGTCGAGGGCATCGGCAGCGAGAAGGCCCCGGTCATCGTCGCCGAGCTGGCCGAACTCGCCCCGGTCATCGACAAACTCATCGCGTGTGGGGTGAACATGACCGAGCCCGGCGCCACACCCCCCTCCCCCGACGATCAGGCCACGGCCGACGGCCAGACCGGGACCGGTGAGGAGGCGGGCCCGCTGGACGGCATGACCGTGGTCGTCACCGGCGCCATGACCGGCGCGCTGGAGCAGCTCAGCCGCAACGAAATGAACGAACTGATCGAACGCGCCGGCGGCAAGTCGTCCTCCAGCGTCTCCAAGCGCACCAGCCTGGTCGTCGCGGGAGAGGGCGCCGGGTCCAAGCGCACCAAGGCCGAGACTCTCGGCGTACGCCTGGCCACGCCGGACGAATTCGCCGAACTGGTAGCGGCGATGCTCACCTGACAGTTCGCCAGCGCGGCGCCTCATCGTCGGGGACATCCGGGGAGGCGAAGTGGAACGGCACATCGAGATGACCGGCCAGCGCCCTGCCCGCCTCTGCGGCAGCGGCGCCCGGCCGGGGTCCGCCGGGGCGGTGGTAGACGGTTGCCAGGCAGCCGTCCCCGGCGGGCTCGTCCAGGACCGCGACCAGCAGCACGAACCAGTCGTGGACGGTGTCGCCGTCCCACAGAGCCTCGACCGCGGCCACCTTCCCCGGGAGGGCCGCGGCGCGGGCGGCAAGGGAGGGAATGTCGAGCGGGTCGGGCGGCGTGTACTGCACGCGGTCGCCCAGGGTTTCATAACGCGCGTGGATCACCTGCTCCGCCTCGCGCAGTCCCAACCCCAGCGGCCTCAGGGCCTCCCACACGGCCTTGACCGCCATCAGGCGGCGATCGCACAGCACGTTCGCATCGGCCTCGCGGCGGGTCCGCTCCTCCAGATAGGCCCACCAGCCGTCCATTGGCTCCCCCGTGGTGTCAGTCATGGGATGCATTCCTCAGTCCCACCACAGCACGACGAGCAGTCGGCGTTGGGCCGCGTCCCGGTAGAAGACGCGCAGGGCCTCGAAGTAGTGGCGCAGGTACTTCCTCGGACCGCCGATGATCTCCGGGGCCCAGTGCCCGATCAGACGCGCCGCTCTTTTCTCGCGCCGCGGGAGGCCGGCGAGGATCGCGGGGAAGTCGATCTGGTCGAGCAGGTTCGAGATACGGGCGACTTCGGGCTCGCTCAGGGCCGTGGGAGTTGAGCCGAAGCGTGCGATGTCGTGGGGCGGGACGTCGAGGAAAGCAAGGTCGATCGCGTCGTCCCCGTCGGTGGCTTTCGAAAGGGCCTGCGCGTGCGCCTCGTCGAGATCCGTCAGCTCGCAGACACGCCGCAGGAGGGTCGGCGCCCAGTCGAGATCGAGTACGTCTGCCGCCGGCGGGTCCCAGCCGTGGTCCCCGTCCGGGGAAGCCTCGGCTGATTGTCGACAGGCGGCGAGGTAGTCCGCCGAGACGCGGGCAAGTTGTTGGGTGACGGCCATGACAGCAGTATCCAAACCGCGTCCAGCGGTTATTGCGGGACCGATGTCACCGGCCCGCACCCTCCAGCGGAACGCGGGGCGCCGCGACCGCGCGGACGATGGCCGCCACCTCTGCTCGCGAAGTGGGCTGGGAGTCCACGGAGTTGTGGATGGAGAAGCCCTCCACCAGTGCGTCGAGCGCCCGTGCCGTCAGGGGGTCGAAGTGCCGGGCCAGGGACTGGCGGCTGGCCTGCATCCAGGAGCGCAGCACGTCGGTCAGTTCCGGATGGCGGGCGGCGAACGCGTACAGCTCGTAGCTGAGCAGCAGGTTGCGGTCGGTGCCCCAGACCTTGCCGCAGATGATCTCGACGACTGCTTCCTGTGCCTCCTCGGGTGTGCGCGCCGCCTCGAGGAGCGCCCCGTAACGCACGGACACGGACTCGGCGAGGCGGGTGAACGCCTCGGTGAGCAGGTGCTGCATGTCGTCGAAGTAGTAGGTGAGGGACCCGAGCGGCACCCCGGCCGCCGAGGCGATCTTGCGGAAGGTCACTTTGATGGCGCCGTGTTCGGCGATGACGTCGAGCGCCGCATCGAGGATGCGCTCACGCCGCCGGGGGTCGTTGGGGCCGCGGGTGCTGCCTGTCATCGCTGTCGTCTGCCTTCTTTTTCCCGTACCCGAGTGTGTACATTTGTACATACCCCGATGTCGGCCCGTGGCGGCCGACCCGAGCATTCTTCCGGATCCCGTGGAGCTTCCCCTTGACAGACCGCGCCGTGCGCCGACGCCGTCAGGCTCTCTATCTGTTCTTCTTCCTGCCGGGCATCTCCATGTCCTCCTGGGTCACGCGCACCCCTGACGTCCGCGACCAACTGGGCGTGTCCACGGGTCAGATGGGGTTGGTCCTTTTCGGTCTGTCCGTCGGCTCCATGGGCGGCATCCTGTGTTCGGGCCGCCTCGTCTCACGGTTCGGCACCCGGCCCGTGATCGCGGTCGGCACCGGCCTGATCGTCGCGAGCATGCTCGTGATCGGAGGCGGCAGCACCGTACCGTCCGCGCCCATGGTCGCCGCCGGTCTGTGCCTGTTCGGGGTGGGGATGGGGGCCTGCGAGGTGGCCGTCAACGTCGACGGCGCCGACGTGGAACGCCTCACCGACTCGGTGATCATGCCCACCCTGCACGGCTGCTTCAGCCTCGGCACCGTCATCGGCGGCCTGGCCGGCATGGCGGCCACCGCCGCCGACTTCCCCGTCTTCTGGCACCTGGCCGTCGTCACCGCGATCTCTGCGGGCATCCTGGTCCACGCCCTGCGCGCCATCCCGGCCGGCACCGGCACCAGCGACACACCCCGCGCCGCGGGCACCGCCCAGCCCGCCGGACCCCGCGTGTGGAAGGACCGCAGGCTCCTGCTGATCGGAGGCATCGTCCTGGCCATGGCCCTGGCCGAGGGCGCCGCCAACGACTGGCTCCCCCTCCTCATGGTCGACGGCCACGGCCTCGACGCCGCGCTCGGCTCACTCGTCTTCGTGGGGTTCGCCGCCGCGATGACCCTGGGCCGCTTCAGCGGCACGTTCTTCCTCAACCGCTTCGGACGGACGGCCGTCATACGCGCCAGCGCCATCTCCGGTGCCATCGGGCTCGTGCTTGTCATCTTCTCCGACAGCGCGGCCGTCGCCGCGGCGGCCGTCCTGTTCTGGGGACTCGGTACGTCTCTGGGATTCCCCGTCGCCCTGTCCGCGGCCGGCGACTCCGGTCCCGACCAGACCGCGCGCGTGAGCCTGGTGGCCACCATCGGCTACGTCGCCTTCCTGGTGGGCCCGCCGTCCCTGGGATTCCTGGGCGACCACTACGGGCTGCGCTCCGCGATGGTGGTGGTCCTGGTGTTCGTCGCCGCGGCCATCGCCCTCGCCCCTGCCGCCGGCCCCCGCTCCCCCGCGGTGGCGCACGGCGGCTCCCCGCAGGACACGCCGCCCGGCAGTCCGGACGCCCCCGCTCCGGCCGCCCTCCGGTCCCCCGCGCCCGACGAGCGGCGCTGAAGGCGGCCAGAACCTGCCGCTCTCCCGTTCCGCGCCCTGTGGCTACTGTGAGGGAAATGCAACGCCTTGGCTCACGGACCCCGGCGGAGGCAGACATGGGTGGGGACGCGCGGAGCGAGTCACGACAACTGCCACGACTGCGACTGGATGAGCTGCTCGAAGAACTCCAGGTCCGGATCGATGCGGTCCGCGGCACCCGGGACCGGCTGCACGGCCTGCTGGAAGCGGTCCTTTCGGTCGGACGGGAGCTGGATCTTCCGCAAGTGCTGCGGCGCATCGTCGAGACCGCCGTGGCTCTGGTGGACGCGGAGTACGGCGCGCTCGGCGTCATCGGCGCGGGGAGCAAGCTGGACGCGTTCCTGCCGGTGGGGATCAACGAGCAGCTGCAGGCGCAGATCGGTGATCTCCCCTCGGGGCACGGGCTGCTCGGCGAGTTGATCCGGCATCCCGCGCCGCTGCGGCTGCGGGAGTTGTCCGAGCACGCGGCATCGTCCGGCTTCCCGCCCCATCACCCGCCGATGCACACGTTCCTCGGAGTGCCCGTCCGGGTGCGTGAGGAGGTGTTCGGGAATCTTTACCTCACCGAAAAACACGGCGGGGTCGAGTTCGACGCCGAGGACGAGGCTGTGCTCTCGACGCTGGCCGTGGCGGCGGGCGTGGCCATCGAGAACGCCCGGCTCTACGAGGAGGCGCGGCTGCGCGAGCGGTGGCTGGCGGCCGGAGCGGAGTTCGCCAACGCCCTGCTGTCCGGAACGGCCGAGGGCCGCGTGCTGGAATTGATGGTCGAACGAGCCCTGGAGATCACCTCGGCCGACATCGGTGTGGTGGATCTGGTCGCGGCAGAAGGGGAAGAGCTGCAGGGCGCTCTGGCCCTCGGGGAGGGCGCGGCCGTACACCAGGGGCGGCGCATCCCCCGCCAAGGAACCCTGGCCGGCGCCGCATTGAGCAGGGGCGGGCTGCTGGTCACCGAGGATGTGGCCAGTGATCCCCTGGTCACGTTCAGCCCGGAGAGGTGGAAGGGCATGGGACCTGCCGCCGCCGTTCCCATCGGGACGGCCGAGCGGTTGCGCGGCGTACTGGTCCTGGCCCGCCGGACCGGGCGCCCCGCCTTCAGTGAGGCCGAAATCGCTCCGTTGCCCGGCTTCGCCGGACAGGCCGCGCTGGCCCTCGAACTCGCGGAGCGGCGCCGCGACGTCGAGCAGATGAGTCTGCTCGAGGACCGTGACCGGATCGCCCGGGATCTGCATGACCTGGCGATCCAGCGGCTGTTCGCGACCGGCATGACCCTGCAGAGCGCCCAGCGCTTCGTCCAGCACCCCGAGGCCTCCGAACGCCTGATGCGCGCGGTGGACGATCTCGACTCCACCATCAAGATCATCCGTTCGACCATCTTCGGGCTCCGCGCCCATGAGGCGGGCGTGACGGCCGCAGCGGGGTTGCGCGTGCGGATCGCGCGGACGGTGGAGGAGGCCGTCACAGCGCTCGGCTTCACGCCCGCACTGCGCATGGAAGGCCTGATCGACACCGATGTCCCCGCCGATATCGCCGACGATACGACGGCCGTGCTCAGCGAGGCGCTCGCCAACATCGTCCGGCATGCCCGGGCATCGGCCGCGGAGATCTCCCTCGTCGTACACAAGGAGCACCTGACACTCACCGTGACGGACAACGGCGTCGGCCTCGGCGTCGGCGTCGGCGTCGGCGTCGGCGAGAGCGCACGCCGCAGCGGGCTGCGCAACATCGCCGAGCGGGCCGAAAGGCCGGGGGGCACGCTCACTCTCGGCAGTGGGCCGGATGGTGTTGGCACTCGCCTGGAGTGGCAGGTTCCGCTGACCGGCCGGTGAGCCGGGAGAGGTCAGCGTGACTGGTCCGGGTCGAAGTGGGCGGCGATCACGGCGGCTTGGACGCGGCGTTCGACGCCGAGCTTCGACAGGAGCCGGGAGATGTGGTTCTTGACGGTCTTCTCCGAGAGGTAGAGCCGCTTGCCGATCTGGCGATTGGTCAGGCCCTCGCCGATCAGGGCGAGGATGTCCCGCTCACGTTCGGAGAGCCCGGCCAGCTTGGCGTCCTGCGGCGCCGCTGCCTCGTCCGGCCCTCGCAATGTACTCATCAGGCGGGTGGTGGTGGCCGGGTCGAGCAGGGACTGGCCGGCGGCGACGGTGCGTACCGCGGCGATCAGGTCGGTTCCCTTGATCTGCTTGAGGACGTACCCCGCCGCCCCCGCCATGATCGCGTCCAGGAGCGCGTCGTCGTCATCGAAGGACGTCAGCATGAGGCAGGCCACCTCCGGCATCCTCGACCGCAGTTCACGGCAGACCGTGATGCCGTCGCTGTCGGGCAGGCGGATGTCCAGGATGGCCACGTCCGGGCGCAGGGCAGGACCGCGGATCAAGGCCTGCTCGCTCGTGCCCGCCTCGCCGACGACCGAGATGTCCGGTTCGGAGTCGAGCAGGTCGTTCACCCCCCGGCGCACGACCTCGTGGTCGTCGAGGAGGAAGACCCGGATCGGGTGCTCCGGTGAGAAGGAACGTGCGGTCATGGCTGCCCCCTGGATGTCGGCGGTCCCGTTCCGATCGTGTCGGGTGGGCGATTCGGCGCAACAGGGCCGGATGGGCCCCACCGGCATGATTTCGATGTCATATCTCAGCAGGTGCGCGGGAGTTGTTCACCCAGCGGCGGCATGTCCACGACTCGTCGCGCGCCGATCAGCGTGTGACGGGTCGACCCGGTCGGCGGGACCTGCTGTGCAGCGCCCGATGAGAACGGCCCGGGCCCCTTCGGGACGCGCACTCAGTGCGGTGAGCGCCTTCGTCGGCCCGGTCCGCCGCGATGAAGGCGACCAGGCACCCCTCATTGGCCACGATCAACGGGGTCGAGGCCGAGCGCATCGCACGCGACGACTTGGCGATCGGGGTTGTCCCACGGCGAACTGGCCCGGCACGAAGGCGGGCAGCGGCTCCCCGACGGCCGCAGACGGAGCGTGGCCCTGTCCGGCGTCTCCGCCCAGCGGGCGACGACCCGGCAGGGAGCCGGGGTCGCGGTCATCCCCGCACACCGCTTCCGCTGCCGTAGGGGGCGTACAGGTCCAGAAGGCGCGTCCTGGCCGCCTGCAGGCGGTGGGCGAGCACGCGCCCCACCCACTGGCCGACGACCGCACCCAGGGCCGGGTCGTCCTCGCACATCAGGCGGACCGTGAGCGCGTCGAACTCGTCGGCCCGCACGGGGCTCTGCGCGAGAGCGCCCAGCTGCCAGACGTACGGCGGGAACAGCCAGGACCAGCCGACCAGTTCACCGTGGCCCAGGGTCTCGATGGCGGCGGCGCGGCGGCCCGGGACATGCATGTCCAGGACGACCGATCCGGTACGGATGATCCAGAACCGGTCGGCGTGCCCGCCCTCCTCGAAGATCCGCGCCCCGGCCGGGAAGGACACCTGGCGGGCGATGCGCATCAGCCGGTTGCGGTGCTCGGCCGGAAGAGCGCTCATCATGGTCGTGGTGCTGGTCATCGTTCCGTCTCCTTCTGGTCCGCCTCGTCCTTGAGGGCCGCCACCTCTTCGGTGATGTCGATGCCGACGGGGCACCAGACGATGCAGCGGCCGCAGCCCACGCAGCCGGAGCTGTCGAATTGGTCGTGCCAGGTGCCGAGTTCGTGGGTGAGCCACTGCCCGTAGCGGCTGCGCCCTAAGGAGCGCACCGGCCCGCCGTGCACGTAGGAGAAGTCCAGGTAGAAGCAGGTCGCACCCGGTTCGGTGCACCCGGCGGCTATGAGGAGTGCCCCCTCCGGCGTTCCTCATAGCCGCTGTCCCGGAAGTGGCCGCCCCTCAGTACCCGGTCCTGGATCGCGATGGCCCGCAAGTCGCAGGGGCGCACCCCGAGGAAGGCGTACGAGGGCCGGCCGGCGGTCTCGGTGCTGATGGCCACCGTTCCGTCGGGCGCACGATCCGCGCTCCACAGCCGCTCGCGCTGCGGGTGGAGGAAGATCTTCCAGGACTGCTGCCCGGCCGAGTGCGCGAAGGCGGCGCCGTCCTCGCGGCGCCGCAGACGGTAGTGCCCCGCCTCAAGTTCCACCCCCCAGCCGTACGGAAGCTGTTCGGCCGATTCGAGTTCGCCCGGGAAAATCGCACCGTCGCGAACAGTGGGCCCCACGACGCTATGGCCGTCGGCCGGCAACTTCGCCACGAGGGCCTTCAGACCCTGCCGGTCGAAGACTGCCGTCGCTTCGGTCGTCATGCCCGTCCTCCCACACGTCGGTGCGTTCCCTGCTCACCAGGCTCGAAGAGGAGCGGCAGGCGGGGCAGGGGCCGAGCGGCCCTATTCGGGCCCGCTCGGGCCGGTTCAGGGCGCACTGCCGGTGAGCACCCAGAGCACCCAGAGCACCCAGAGCACCAAGGTGGCGGCGCGGCGCCGCCCACGGCGATCGCTCCAGCGTCAGCGCACCTTGGCCGGGTGGCGCGTGCGGGGACCAGTGCTGACCTCAACGCTCCTCGGACCGCCCTGCGATCTCGCCCTGCAGGGTGCCGCCGATGCGCTGCGCCCAGGCCGAGATCCGTTCGAAGTCACGGAAGTCACCGCCTCTGCCGGACTTTACGATCATGCGGGCGACCCGGCCCTTCGCCCCCTCCTTGAGGCAGCCGCCGAAGGTGACATGCTCCCTGGCGCCGAGGCGGACAAGGGCACGGCGCGCGGCGGGTACCGGCGGGATGTCCCGCTCTCCCGCCGACGCGTCCAGGGGCCCGCTGCTGAACAGCCACAACGGCCGCTCGGCCAGCGCCGAAGCGTTGCGCCGGACGAATCGACGGGCGTCCTTGTGCCAGCGGCCCGCGTAGAGCGGACTGCCGAGCACGATGGCGTCGTAGGCACGGACATCGCAGACACCGGACACCAGACACAGCTCGGCCTGAAGGCCCTCCTTGCACAGGACCTCCGTGATGGTGCGGGCGATCTCGGCCGTGGACCAGTTCTTCGTCGCGTAGGCGACCAGCACCTTGAGGGTCATGGCGAGGTGTCCCTTCTCAGAGTTTGCGCAGCCAGTCGTCGGCCACGCCTCGCAGGGCCTGATCGTTCGGCTGGAGGTGGGAGTCGTCCAGGCGGTAGGCGAGCTTGTCGACGACCGCGACGACTCCGTCGATCTCGCGCGTCATGTGCAGGGCGACGGGGACTTCGCTGCGGCGCTCCAGTTGGCCCTCCAGGGTCACCACACCGTCGCGCACATCGATCCTGATGGACTGGGGTGCCAGCCACAGCGCGCCGACCAGGACCTGCTCGATCACTTCGTGTCGGATCTCGTCGTCCGCGCGCAGGAACACCTGGAGCAGGTCGCGCCGGGTGACGATACCGACCAGGCGGTCCTCGTCGTCGACGACGGGCAGCCGCTCCACCTCGTGCTGGGCCATGCGCCGGGCGCCCTCGGCGATGGTGGTGTCGGCGTGGACACAGACGGGCGGCGTGGACATCAGCTGTCCCGCCGTGCGTGCGGTCGCTTTGGTCCTGCCCTCGCGCGCGGCACCGCCCATCCGGGGCAGCCGCACTCGGCGCTGCGGGCGGGCGGGGTCGGGAGCCTGCGGCTCGCGCGCCAGCAGGTCCGTCTCGGAGATCACGCCGACCACCTTGTCGTCGGCGTCGATCACGGGCAGCCCGCTGATGCGGTACTCGGACAGGCGCCTGGCCACCTCCTTGAACGGTGTGCCGTACTGCGCGCTGACCACCTCGCTGGTCATCACCGAGCCGATCTTGCTGTGCTTCATGTCGTCTCCTCCTCAGCGCAGTCGGCGCAGGTAGGGGTCGTGGGCGGTCCGCGGCAGCAGCCGGATGCGTACGTCGAGTGCCGTGGTGCCGCCCGGCCGGGCCAGCACGGGGTTGAAGTCGGCCTCGGCGAGCTGCGGCAGGTCGCAGGCCATCCGGGAAAGCCTGTGCAGCAGTTGCTCGAGGCCTTCGAGGTCGACCGGGCCACGGCCTCCGTGCCCGAAGAGCAACGGGGCACAGCGCGGTGCGGTGATCAGATCGTGGACGTCGAGGTCGGTGAGCGGGGCCAGCCGGGCCGCGTGATCCGCGAGCAGTTCCGTGGCCGTGCCGCCGAGTCCGAACAGGACCAGCGGGCCGAATACTTCGTCCTGGACGACGCCCGCGAACAGTTCGGTGCCGCGCTCGGCGAGCGGCTGGACCACCACACCGGTCAGCAGACCGGCGAAACGGGTCGCGAAATCCCGGAAGGCGAAACGTACTTGGGAATCTCCCTGCAGATCGAGGTGGATGGCACCCTGCTCGCTCTTGTGCAGCAGACCGGGCCAGTGCGCCTTCATCACCACGCGGCCGTCCGGACCGCGCAACCGCTCGGCGGCCAGAGCCGCCTCGTCCTCGGTCTCGGCCCAGGCCCAGGGCAGCTGGGGGAGGCCGTAGCAGGCCAGGAGCTCGGCGCAGACGCGCGGGTCCGGCCAGCCGCCGCCGGGCTGCCCGGCCAGCCAGCTCTCGGCCACCGCCCGGGCGCGCCGTGTCTCCACCCCTGCGAGGTCCGCAACGGTGCCTGGCGGGCGGGCAAGCCACTGGGCGCGGCGCACGGCGTGGGCCAAGGCGCGCGCGGCGGCCTGCGGATCGGCGAAGGCGGGTACGGAGCCGCCCGCCTCGGACGGCAGCAGCCGCACGGGCAGCGCCTGGTCGAGAAGGACCGCGGCGACCGTTCGGGAGCGACGGCCGGGGGCGCCGGTAAGGGCCCGGACCAGATCGTCGCCGGTCGCCGCGGCGACCGCGGTGGGGACAAGGACCACCAGGACTGCGTCGACGGCGCCGGACAGCGTCAGCCGGTCCACACAGCTTTTCAGCTGCGCCTCGGTGACTGCGGCGGTCGCATCGACAGGGTTGGCGGTCCGGGCCCCCGCGGGCAGGACGGCCAGCAGGTCGTCCATCAGGTCGACCGGCAACCGCGGCAGGGTGAGCCCCGCCTCGGCACACGCGTCCGCCGCGAGGACCCCCGCGCCGCCCGCGTTGGTGACGATGACGACGCGATTGCCGGCCGGCGCGGCCTGGGAGTGCAACAGGGCGGCGGCTTCGAGGAGTTCGCCGATCGTTCGGGTGGCGGTGATGCCGGCCTGGGTGAACAGGGCCTGGCGGGTCATGGTCCGGGTGGCGGCCGCCGCGGTGTACGAGGCCGCGGCCCGCCGGCCGGCCTCGGTACGGCCCGCGTCCACGGTCAGGACCGGCATGCGCCGGGTCACCCGCCTTGCGGTTCGGGAAAAGGCCCGGGGGTTGCCGAAGGACTCCAGGTGCAGCAGGGCCAGGTCGGTGACGCCGTCGCACTCCCACCACTGGAGCAGGTCGTTGCCGCTCACGTCGTACTTGTCGCCGAGCGAGACGAAGCTTGAGACGCCAAGGCCGAGATGGGACAGGCCGCCCAGCAGGGCGATGCCCACTCCCCCGGACTGCACGGCGACACCGGCCGTGCCGCGATGGGGGTGCCGGGCGGCGAAGGTCGAGTCCAGCGACAGCGCCTTGTCCGTGTTGGACAGGCCCAGGCAGTTGGGGCCCACCAAACGCATTCCGTAGGTTCGGCAGGTGGCCAGCAGGGCGGCTGCCTGTGCGCCGTCCAGGCCGGATGTGACGACCACCAGGGCGCGTACGCCGGCCTTGCCGCATTCCTCGGCCGTCGCGGACAGGGCCGGCGCGGGTACCGCGAGGACCGCCAGGTCGGGGGTTTGCGGCAGCGCGGCGACCGAGGGGTAGGCGGGCACGCTCATCAGCGAGGACACGCTCGGGTTGACGGCGAAGAGCTGCCGGGTGAAGCCACCGGTGCGCAGATTGCGCAGCACGGCGCGCCCGACGGATCCCGCCCTGCGGCCCGCTCCGACCACGGCGATCGAGGCGGGCCGCAACAGCGGCTGGAGGCTGGCCACGTCGGCCGTGCTGCCGCGTGCCTCGACCGCCGTCAGGTAGGTCTCGTCCTCCTCCAGGCGGATGGTGCAGTGCAGTTCGGGGCCCTCGAAGCGGCGGGCGGTGTGCAGTCCCAGGTCGGCGAAGACCTTCAGGACCTCGTGGTTCTCGGCGAGCGCGTCGGCCGCGAACGCGGTGATGCCGTCCGCGCGGGCGGCGGAGACCAGGTGCTCCAGGAGCAGGGTGCCGACCCCCCGGTGGTGCAGGTCCTCGGCCACGGCGAGCGAGATCTCGGCGGTCGCGGGGTCATCGTCGGTCTTCTCGTACTCGGCCAGACCGATGATCCGGCCCCTGGTCTCGGCGAGCAGCGCACGGTATCCGGGGCGGGGGCGGGGAGCGGCGCAGGCCCGGTCCGCGGCCTGCACGGCGGACCGGCGGCTCGTGGCGAAGAACCGCAGCCACAGGTTCTGCGGCGACATCTCCTCGTAGAGGCCCTGAAGTCGTACGTGGTCGTCGGGCCGGACGGCCCGTATACAGGTGGTGGTCCCGTCGGCGAGCAGGGCGTGGACCGGGGCTCTGCTTTGCTCGTCGTGTGTCATCTCGGGCCTCCAGAAGGCAGGTTGACTCTTCGAGGATCGGGGCGTCGGGACCAGCGCCCCAGGGGCTGGCCGGGTGCGGCCGGGGGCCGATCGGCCCTATGCGCGGGGGCGGGGCAGCGGTTCGCCGAGTTCGGCCGCCACCGCCCCTGTCATGGCCCGCAATACGTCCGGGGTCCGTTGTGCCTCGGCTTCGTCGACCTCAGTTATGTGGCGACGGCTGGCCTCCGCGAGCAGACGGCGCCTGAGGAAGCAGCCTCCAACGAGGCGGACGGTGCGCGGGGCGCCGTGCGCCACGGCGTGGGCGCGCGCCTCGACAGGGCCGAATGTCCCCTGCCGGGGCCGGTTCGCCCCTCCCCCGCTCGACTTGTGCGGTGGAACGGTCCGACGAAGAGCCCCGGCCGGGGGCCCGCCGGAAGGTGGTGGCATCGTGGACAAGCCCTTGATCGTCGGCGTCGACGGCTCGGATCCGAGCCTGCGCGCACTGGACTGGGCGGTGGACGACGCCGCGGCGCACGGTGTGCCGCTGCGTGTCGTCCATGCGTCGAGGTGGGAGTGGTACGAGGGGCATGAACCGTCCTTCGGCATCAACCGCCCGTCCGTGCAGGCCCTTTCGGACCAGATCGCGGCGTCAGCAGCCGAACACGCGCTGCGCCGCACCGACTCGGTGAAGGTGACCTCCGAGGTTCTCTCCGAAGATCCGGCTCTCGCACTCGTGCGGCTCAGCTCAGAAGCCGACGCCGTCGTGGTCGGCAGCAGGGGGCGTGGCGATCTCACCGAACTGCTGCTCGGATCCGTCGGTCTGTCCGTCGCCGCGCACGCCACGTCGCCGGTGATCGTCGTGCGCGGGCGCGAGGAGAACGTGGAGGGCTCCTTCCGGTCCATCGTCCTCGGGGTCGGCAACTCCGAAGAGGCGGGACCCGCCGTGGAGTTCGCCTTCCGTGAGGCGCAGACGCTCGACGCTCCTGTGACGGTCGTCCATGCCTGGCGCTGCCCGGCCCGGGAAATCCCCGACTTTCCCACGATGGTCCAGGACGAGCACCGGCAGCGCGCCGCGGCTCAGGTCGAAGAGGCCGTGCGGGAGGCGACCGCGGCGCATCCCCGCGTCAGGGTCCGCCACAAAATCGTCGAAGGCAACGCGCGCACAGTGCTGCTACAGGCGTCCCGCACGGCAGATCTCCTGGTGGTCGGCGCCCGCCGCAGGAAGGGCCACGTCGGCATGCAGCTCGGCCCGGTCAACCATGCGCTGCTGCACCACGCGGCCTGCCCGGTGGCCGTCGTCCCGCATACCTGACCGGGCCCGCATACCTGACCGGGCCCCGGACACCGAGGTCGCAACGACCTGGACCGCCACCGCCTCGTGATGGACATGAGCGACCGCGTGCCCGGTCTCGCCGTCCGCGCCGCCTCCGTCCGCCAGAGCGTGGCCGACACCCACCTCCGTCCGCCAGAGCATGGCCGACACCCGCTTTCGTCACCACGCCTGGATCCGCGCCCACGCCGGCGACCTCCCCGAGGTCGCCGAGGTCGCCGACTGGACCTGGACCGGCTGACCCTGCGACCGCACCGTGGAGGTAAGCACCATGACCCCACAGCACACCATCACCGCCGGCATCGACGGCTCGCCCGAGAGCCTGGACGCCGCTGCCTGGGCAGCGCGCGAGGCCCTGCGCCGCGCTCTCCCCCTCCACCTGATCCACGCTTACGAACAGCCCTCGGAGCGCAGTCGCCTGCCGGAGATCGAAGTCCCTTCGCACCGCGAAAGCGGCGCACTCGACCGTGCCGTCCTGGGACTCTCCCGCGCGTACCCCACCCTGGGGATCCTCGACGAGCAGGTCACCGGTCCGCCGGTGCGGGCACTGACGACAGCAGCCGAATCCTCGGCCCTCCTGGTGCTCGGCTCACGCGGCTTCGGCGCGATCGCAGGTGTCCTGGTCGGGTCGGTCGCCCTGGCCGTCGCGGCACGTGCTCCCTGCCCGGTCGTCCTGGTACGGACGCAAGAGCACCACGAAGACGAACATGACAGCTCGCCGACGCACCCGCACCGTCCCGTCGTGCTCGGCCTCGATCTGAACCGTCCTTGCGACGAACTGATGGAGTTCGCCTTCTTCGCCGCGGCCATCCGTCACGCGCCGCTCCATGTCGTACACACCTGGACGGTGCCTCTGCTCCCCACCGCCGATGTCCTCGATCTCGCCGTGACGAAGTCCCGCCTACTCTCGGCCGCCCTGACCCCCTGGAGGCACAAGTTCCCCGAGACGCAGGTCACCGAATGTCTCGTGCACGGCCGGGCCGGCCACCATCTGGTCGAGGCAGCCGCAGGGTCCGCGCTGCTCGTGGTCGGCCGCCGCACACCTGCCGGAGAGCATCTCGGACCGACCACGCACTCGGCGATCCACCACGCCATGGGGCCGGTCGCCATCGTTCCGCACCACTGACGGTCCCCTGCCCGCGCCGACTGACCGAGAACGAGCCTGGCCGGGCCTCGCCGCCCGTCCTACGGTGAACAGCGCCGCGGATCCCGGCCGCACAGCATCCCGGCCGGACCCGTACGGAGGTGACGATGACAGCACGGGTACGCAAGCCGGCCGTGATCGGCATCGACGGCGCTCTGGCGCTGCCGGTCATCACGCACGCCATCCGCCCGGTGACAGTGGTGCGCCACCGCGACATCACCGGCCGTCTGCAGCCCTTCTTCGTCGTGGGCGTCGATGTCGGCCTGGACGGCCGTCGCCATTGTGCGGCCGCCGTCCACCACGCCTTCGAGGAGGCCGCCCGCCACGGTGCCGCGCTACACGTGTTGTACGCGTGGCACCACCCGCTCCTCGGCGTCCTGGACGAACAAGCAGCACTCCGGGAGTGCCGCCGCGTGCTGTCGGACATGGTGGCGGGCTGGCGGATCACTCACCCGGACGTCGACGTGTATCACGCGGTGCTCCGCGGTCACCCGGCGCAGGTGCTCGCCCGGGAGTCCGCTCACGCACTTGCCCTCGTCGTGGGTACCCGTGGTCACGGCCGATTGCCCTGCCCGCCGGGCGGCTCATTCGCCTCCCGCGTCCTTCGTCACGCCCGGTGCCCCGTTGTCGCCGTTCCGCCGTCGGCGGCCTGCGGCCACACTCACGGGCGGCCGGTCTTCGACCGCCTGTCCCGCTGGGCCCGTGCGGCCGTCGGGCGTCATGCCTGGTTGCTGGCCCGGCTCATCCGGGTACGGCTGGGCAGAGCGGTGCGCGGCATCCGGGACGGTGCCCGCCGTGGCGGCGGCACAATCCGACGGCCTCTCGGACCCCGGCGAAGCGGCGAACCCTTGGGACGCCGTTCCCGCGGAGGACGTCCCCGGCATGCGGTGACGGCCTCCGCCCGGCCGGCAGGCGTCTCGCTCAGCCCCGTTCGGGAACCTGCATCTCCCCGAGAAGGGACCAGCCCTCCTGCGGAATCGTCGCGTTGACGATCTCCGGGGTCTGTACGAGGTGGGGCGGCAGGGTTCCGCGTGCCTTGGTGAAGTGCTCGGAGGTGACGTGCGCCGAGCCGGCCTCGTCGTCGCGGAAGGCTTCGACGAGCACGTACACCGTGGGGTCCTCGACGCTGCGGGACCAGTCGAACCAGAGACATCCCGGCTCGGCGCGCGTCGCCTCGGTGAACTCGCGGGTGATGTCCGGCCAGGCCTCCGCGTACTCGGGCAGGACGCGGAACTTGGCGGTGATGAAGATCATGACTCTCCCTGGGGGTGTGACGGGGCTACGACGGGTGAGGGTGACCGGAGCCGTCCGTCTGGCTCCGGCCCGGGTCGCGGCCGCACTCCCCATGACATCACTGCGGGGATCGCAGCCGCGCACGCGGGGCCGGTCAGGCGAGGTGTTCAGGGCACGAGGATTGCCCGTCCCGTCCCCGCCCAGTACTCGTCGCCGTACTCAACCGGCATCGAGATCGCCCACGCGATCTCGGCGGGCACTCCCCGGGGCTGAGCCGCGTGCAGGCTCTGGAACGGGACGAGATCGTCCGATGCCTGACCGAGGCACGTCAAGCCGGTCGCGCAGGCCCCGGACGCCCTCGGCATCAGCCGCGCGACCGTCTCTCGCAGGATCGCCCAGCACGAAGTACGACATCAGCATCCCGGCCCGTTCCTGGTGAGGACGCCCTGGCCCGCCATCGTGGACGCCGACGGTGGAGCGGACCCGGGCCCGCCGTAGCAACTACGCGAGGTGGAAGACCTCGGTCAGCGGCCGCATCGACTCATCGGGGCCCCGCCCGTCCAGGTCCTCGAAGTAACCCGCCATCTCCGCCTGCCAGCGCGCGTTGACCTCGGTGCGCGCCATGGCCTCCTGCGCGGCGGCGAAGTCCGGCGTTTCCAGGTAGCCGACGAGCAAGCCGTCCTCACTCAGGAACAGCGAGTAGTTGTGCCATCCGGCGGCGGAGAGCGCCTCGCGCATCTCCGTCCAGACGTCTTCGTGGCGCTCCCGGTACTCCTCCAGCCGGTCCTGACGGACCTTCAGCAGGAAACAGACCCGTTGCACGAGCGGTGGCCCCTCTCAGCCGGCGCGAACCGAGCAGCGCGACAGACATCACGCTGAAAGGATTCAAACAGTGCCCCGGAAGCTACGACCGCGTGGCGAAGGATGTCAATCCCGTGCGCGATACGCAGTTGACAGCGAAGCGACAGCTGACTGGACGGCACCACGCTGCACGGCAGGCGTGGTGTCGTTTCAATCCGACATCGCCCGCTCCAAGATCGCCGTAACGAACTCGGACTTGGCGTCGGCGTAGTTCTGCATATACTCCCAGGACTGCCGGGACAACGACCGCTTGGCGTCGGCGTAGAGCTTGCGGTCGCCGCTGTCCGTGCGCAGTCTGTCGCGGAAGCGCAGCATGCGGACGACTTCCTGACAGCCCTCGGGCAGGACGTGCAGGTTGGCTGATTCGACGCTCGGGTCGAGGTCGTACTTGCGCAGCACGCGGTGCTCGAACCATTCGGGCTCACGAATGACGAGCGTGAAGCCCAGGCCCTCCAGGGCCGGTACGTAGCACGCCTCGTCGCCGGAATCGGCGACGGTCAGGAGTATGTCGATGACCGGCTTGGCCGGGAGGTCCGGCACGGATGTGGAGCCGACGTGCTCGATCCGGTGGTCGACGTGGCCGAGGCGCTCCCGCATGCGCGCGGCCTCCCGCTCGAAGACCGCGGGCCAGCGCGGGTCATACTCCCGCAGCGTGACCTGGCCATTGAGCTTGGGCGGCGTGACCACGTGGGCCGCCTCGATCTCCTCGGCGGTCATGGGCGTGCACGGGACTTCCTCTTCGGATGGTTCGGACACACGAACTCCCCTCTGCACTCTGAAGCCCTGAGGCCCTGAAGCTCTGAAAGCAGGGCGCTGGGCCACGCGCCGACGGCTCGCCGACCGCGGCGCGGTGGGCTGCCGTCAGGGGCCATCTTCGTGCACGCCAAGTGCGTCCGCTCGCCCGCCCCGTGGGTTCGTGCACCGCGTGTAGCCGCTCGCGCCGATTGAAGCGGCGCGAGCAGCAGGGGCATTCACGTCACCTCACGCGACAGCGGTCCCTTCGAGCTCGACCATCTGGCCCGGGATCGCCAGGCGTGTCACCCCGAGCATCGTCGAGGTCGGCGCTACCCTGGCGGCCCCCAACCGGGCCGCCAGCACGCCGTAGTGCTGGAAGAGCAGATCGACGTCGGTCGTGTAGACGTTGAGCCGGACCAGGTTCGCGAGAGACATGCCGGCCTCGCCGAGTACGGCCTCCAGGTTGTCGATGGCCAGCGTCAACTGCCCCGCCATGTCGCCGTCATGCTGCGGCTTGCCGTCACCGTCCATCGCGGTCTGCCCGGAGATGTAGAGAGTCCGCGTGTGCCCGGAGACAACCTCCCCCTGGTTGAAGCCCAACTCCGTCGACCACGTGACCGGGTTGACCGCCGTACGTTCCATCGCCACATCAACTCCATGAGATTCATTGGGATATGGACGCCCCTCGGCTCGGTAGCCGCCCGCTCTGACGTCGCAAGAACGAGCCTCCCAACAAATCACGACACCCATAGTCATGTATTCCTCTAGGGTTTTCGCATGCGTGCCGACCGGCTGGTCTCACTGGTCCTACTGCTGCGCCAGCGGGGTCGTCTGACCGCGGACACACTCGCCCGCGAGTTGGGGGTATCCACCCGCACCGTGCTGCGCGACATCGAAGCGCTGTCCGCATCCGGCGTGCCTGTCTACGCCGAACGCGGCAGGCACGGCGGGTTCGCGCTGCTGCCCGGCTTCCGGACCGAGCTCACCGGACTGAACCATGACGAGGCCCTCGCCCTGCTGACCGCCGGATCGGGGCGCGGCGAGCAGATGTTCGGCCTCGGCTCGGCGCTCGCCGCCGCCATGCGGAAGGTGGTCGACGCCCTGCCCGAAAGCCACCGGGCCGTGACGAACGACGCGGCCCGGCGATTCCTCGTGGACCCCGAAAGCGACCTGCTCTCACGCCGGCTCACCACCGAGGACGTACCCGAAAGCGCCATGGTCGAGGTCAGGCGGGCGGTGCTCGCCGGGCACAAACTGCGTATCCACTACGCGGCCACGGACCAGACGCCGCAGTGGCGCACGGTGGATCCGATCGGCCTGGTCACCGTGCGCGACCGGGGCTACTTGCTGGCCACGCGATCCGGCGAGGACCGCACCTATCGACTGGCCCGGATACTGGCCGCCGAGGAACTGCCCGAGAACGCACAGCGGCCGAACCAGGTCGACCTCGACCGGATCTGGAAGGAACGCTCCGCGCAATTCCTCTCCGGCAGCGACCACATCACCGTGCAGGTACGGATGAACCCGTCGCGGCGGGAGGAACTGCTCGACACCGCGCTGGCTGTCCGCGCCGAAGAACCGTCCGCAGACGGCTGGTTGCGGCTGGAGGTGACCTTCCAGGATTCCCGGCACGCCGAATGGGCCCTGTGGCAACTCGGCACGGACGCGGAAGCCCTGACCCCGCAGTCGCTGCGCACCTCCCTCCACCATCGCGCCACCGCGATCGCCGCTCGCTACGCAGACTCACCCTGAGAGCGACTGGTCGGGGCACGACACCCGGCCGGCTACGGGAATCGGAGACATCAGCACCACACCGCACCGGTAAATGCACAGCGCATTACGCTCGTCAAGCGCACGGACGGACGCCGTCGACGGCGCCTTTCGGCCTTTCCCGCCCCGCGCGTCTCGCATCGCCACCACAGCGCCGCCGCCCCGCTTATGCTTCTACAGGCCTGTAGAAAGTGGACGCCTACCAGGCTGCTTCCGGGTGTCCGCACGGCTCTCGTAACCCTCGTACGCAGATAAGGAAGTGAACGCCAGCATGGTGTTCAAACGACTGCTCGGCTCACTCGGCGTGGGCGGTCCCACGGTCGACACCGTCCTCGTCCCCGTGCCCACGGTCCCCGGCGGCACTCTGTCCGGTCAGGTCCATCTGACAGGTGGCAGCGGCGACTTCGACATCGAGCACATCACCATGGAGCTCGTCGCTCGTGTCGAGGCCGAACACGAGGACGGAGAGGACCACGGCGTCGTGGTCTTCGACCGATTCGTGGTCGGGGGCGGCTTCCGCCTCACCCACGGTGCCGAGCACAGCGTGCCGTTCACCGTGACGCTGCCGTGGGAAACCCCGGTCACCGAACTGTACGGGCAGGGCCTGGGCATCATCCTGGGCGTCCGCACCGAGCTGTCGGTCGCCGGTGCCAAGGACAAGGGTGACCTCGACCAACTCACCGTCGGTCCCCTGCCCGTGCAGGAAGCGATCCTTGAAGCCTTCGGACAGCTCGGCTTCGGCTTCAAGTCCGCCGACCTGGAGTACGGCCGCATCGGCGGCACCGGCCAGCAACTCCCCTTCTACCAGGAGCTGGAGCTGACCCCGGCCCCTCAGTACGCCCATGTGGTCAACGAAATCGAGGTGACCTTCCTCGCCACCCCCGGCGGCATGGAGGTGATCCTGGAGGCCGACAAGCGAGGCGGTCACTTCTCCGGTGGTCACGACGCGGTCACCCGCTTCACCGTCAGCCATGACGGCGTCCACCACCAGGACTGGAACACGCTGGTCGACAGCTGGGTACGCCAACTGGTCGAGCACCACTCCTCCTACGCCGACCACGCGTCGTACGACTCCGGCCACGGTCACGGCCACGGCGGTCACAGCGACCACCACGACGGAGGGCACCAGCGCTCGGGGCCGGGCATGGGAACGGTCGTGGCGGCGGGCGCGGCCGGGCTCGCCGTGGGCGTGGTCGGCGGCATGGTCGCCGCCGAAGTCGTCGACGAAGTGGGCGACTTCTTCGAAGGGGACGACGAGGACGAAGGCGGCGAGGACTGACGTGTTCGGCATCAGTGAGATAGGCGTCATCCTGCTCGTCATCGCCCTCCTGCTCTGCGTGAAGAAGCTGCCGGAGCTGGTGCGCAGCGCGGGCAAGTCGGCCCGCATCCTCAAGGCCGAGGCGAAGGCCCTCAAGGACACGGACAACCAGGACACCCAAGGCTCCGCGCCGCCCCGGGTGATCCCCGGCGAGACCGTCACCCCGCGCGACACCGGGCAAGAGCCCCGCCCCCAGTAACACGCAGTGCCTCCGGAGGCAGGGCCGGGGGCAGACAGGCGGCAAGAGTCCGACCGCTTTCCGGCGCGCCGCCCGTGCCGTCACCGAGTTCCTGCCGCAAGCCGACCACCGCACCTTGCCCGGACTCAACCATGGTGCCGTCGTCATGGCACCGAAAAGGATCGCCCCGCGGATCACCGAGTTCCTCCAGGAGTGAAGCCAACCCGCTCCTACTAGCGCTGCCGGGCCGGTCCGGATACGACGACGGCGTCGCACCCTCGGTGCGACGCCGTCGCAGTTTCGACGAGCTGTTGCCGTCATACGCGCGGCGACCCGATACACCCCCAAGGGGTCATGGCACGGCGGCCGGCACCCAGGCGCCGTCGGAGCCGATCGGACTGCGGGCGTACGCGGTACGCAAGACACCTCCTCATAGGATCCGTCGCCTTTCTGCACCGCATCTTCATAGGGGTGAGTCCTGTTACCCGGCTATGACATAGCGATCTTGAATCGGCAACTAAGGCCAAAGTAGGTTCGCCATGCACCGAGTTTCTGATACAAGCCGGCGCCGCTGCGCCGGGAGGAGATGCCTCATGGGTTCCCACGCCCGCCCCAACCGACTGCACCGGACTGGAGCCCGCCTCGCGACAGTCGCCCTCGTCGGCGCCGTCCTGCCGATCACCGCCGGTGGCCTCGCCCAGGCAGCAACCACCAGCCCCGCACACTCCGCTGACGACAGCGACCGGTCGAGCGGCGAGGCCGCCACGCCCGCCGGCCAGAGACAGGACGCACCGGGCACGGGAGCCCAGGACGCCCCCAAGATCAAAGCCGACCACGCCTTCCTGCTGGACGCCCGCGACGGCAGCCAGGAGCGGGAGATGTGGGCCGGGGCCAAGGCCGACGAGAGCATCTCGATGGCCAGCACCACCAAGATCATGACTGCCTTGGTGGTGCTCAAGCACCCGGAGTATCTGGACCGGCAGATCACGGTGAAGCAGGAGTACCGCGACTACGTGACCGAGAACGGTTCCAGTACGGCCGACCTCCAGCTCGGCGACAAGCTGACCGTCAAGCAGTTGCTGCACGCCATGCTGCTCCCGTCCGGGGCGGACGCCGCGATGGCCCTGGCCGACAGCTTCGGCACCGGTGACACCATGGATGCGCGGATCGCCGACTTCCAGAACCAGATGAACGCCGAAGCGCAGCAACTGGGCATGACCGGAACGCACTTCGACTCCTTCGACGGCATCTCGCACGGCGACAACCGCAGCACCGCCCGCGATCTGGCCAAGCTCGGCCAGCGCGCGATGCTGAAGCCGGTGTTCGCCGACATCGTGAAGAACAAGCAGTTCGAGACCGAGGCTCCGGCGGCCAATGGCCGTATCCGTTACTACACCTGGGTCAACACCAACGACCTGCTGAGCACGTACGACGGCGCCCTGGGCATCAAGACCGGCAGCGGCGCGGAGGCCGGCTACTCCCTCGTCTTCGCCGCGAACCGGGACAACCGCACCCTGGTCGGCGCGATCGTCGGGGCAGACCAGGAGTGCTTCGACGACGCCGCCAAGATCCTCGACTGGGGCTTCGCCCACTGACAACTCAGCCCGCGGATTCCGCGGGCCGGCGCGGACCCCCGTTCCGCCCTCTCGCCTCTCGACCGCGGGCGCGCGGGGGTCTTCGCCGCTTCGGCGATCTGGTCCTGCTAGGAATCTGCGCTAACTCCACCGTGTCCGCAGGCGCAACCAGCTGAGCGCGGCTGCACCCTGGGCACCCTGAAATGCACGCAAGGTCGGCAGCCCCGGCGGCGCTTCCTGAACGGACTGGCGAAGGAAATAGCCGGCCAAAGCGGCCAGGACCGTAGTGGCGTTCTCGGGATGGACGCTTTGGGCGTCAAGGTGCTGATCGAGAAGCGGGATCATGTCCGGGCCGCCCTGCATGACGACACTCGGTCCCATGGCGACCACGTCGAACCAAGGAGCTCCGACCGCGGCCCCCGGCCAGTCGACGAACATGACCTTGTCCTCGGTCAGCAGTATGTTGTCCGCCCGCAGGTCTCCGTGGACCAAGCCGCTGCCGGCTGCGGCCGCAACCCAGCCACCCTCCCGCTCGACGAGCCGTGCGAGGTTGCGCCGGGCCCAGGGATCGAGCCAAGTCAGTTCATCAGCGCCCTCGTTGCACGCCACAGCCAGTAGCCGCCAGCCCTGGAACTTGGCACCGAACCGCTCAGCGAGCGTGGGCGCCTCGACCGGCGAGGGAGTCAGCAGCACCGACAGGTCCGCGGCCGCCCCGAGCACGCGAAGCAGTTCATCGGGCTGCCACGGCTGTGCCGGCATCTTCCCGTCCACGTCCTCGAAGGCCAGGACCACCCACCCCTCGAAGTCCAGCGCCATCAGAAGGAGCGGCACGGGAGCAGCGGCGGGCAGAGCCGCCGTGAAACGTGCCTCGGCACGATGCATGCCAGGAGTGTCGGGATTGGGTTCGGGACCCACAGCCTTCAGGAAGACGCGCCGTCCATCGGCAAGACGCACGCGCGCAGCGACCCCTGGTGAGAAGCCCGCACGCTGGGACACGGCGCTCTGCACAGGGGACCCCAGGCGCGTCTCCACAACGTTGCGCACACCGAGGGGGACGGCCCGCCACTCCATGCGTACGCCTGCGGCCGCAGGTGCTCCCGCGGCCGCAGCCGCTGCAGGTGCAGGTGGAGTCGGAGTTGGAGATGCAGTCCCGAGTCGCCTCATACCCGTATGGTCCAGGTGTCCGCCCAGGGGGACAACGTGATTTCTCCACGCTGCTCGTGCCCGGCGACAGCGACCAACGATCACGACTCCGCACAACAGCCAAAGTGCCGGGCACGCCGCCAAGAAGGGAGAGCGGCGAGCCCGGCATGACCACAGGGAACTGGCGTTGCCTACAGTCCGGTACGGCTGGTCACTTGTTGACGCAGGTGTTGCCCGAGGCCGAGTTGAGCAGCCCGAGGACGTTCACTCCCAGGCCGCACGCGTTGACCGGGACGTGCACGGGGACCTGAACGGTGTTGCCGGACAGGACACCCGGCGACTTGGAGGCGGAGCCTTCCGCGCCGGCGTCGGCAGCGGCGGAGCCGGCTGCGCCGAGAATGGCGGAGGCGGCCAGAGCGGCGGCAGCAAAGGCAGTACGAACACGCATGGTTGTGCTCCTTCAGGTGGAGGCGATCACTCAACTCGTTCTCCGGCCGCTGACCGCAATAACACTTGTGCACCGAACGAACCAGCTGCGTCACCCGCTCGGACCAGGCGGACAGGGCCACCCGGCCGAGACCGTCGCCGACCGCGGTCAGACGCGGCGGCCCCGCCAGAGCCACGTTGCCGTGCCGACGAGCAGGGCGAGCATCGCCAGGTTGGCCAGGAGGGCCGGGGTTTCGCCTGTCGGGCCGCCGCTGGACTGGTTCCAGGCGAAGATGACGACGATCGGCAGCACGGCCGCGAGCAGTACGCCGGTGGTCTTCTGAACGGCGACCCAATGCACCGAGGTACACAGGAGTACCGCCCCGGTGATGCGGAGCCCGGCGCCGATCAGCGGGCCGGGATTGTCCGGGAAGACCATCACGAACGGCAGCGCGAGGATCAACATGAGGAGCGGGACCAGGGGGTGCACCTTGCCGCGCCGGGCGGGCGCGGCGGCACTGCCCCGGGGTGAGGCCCCGGCTGCCCCGTATCCGGCCCCATATCCGGCCCCGTATCCCGACTCTGCCAGCGCCGTCGCCGCGATCGTGCGGGGGTCCCCCAACTCCGCCAGGATCTCGCCGATCGCGGCCTCGGGGCGTTCGGCGCGCGTCACCTCGATGTGCTCGGCAAGGTCGGCGAGGAGTTCGCGGCGGTGCTCGGGGGTGAGTGCGGAGGCCTCGCGCTCGACTGCGGAGAGATAGTCGCGTATGGGATCGGCAGAAGTCTTCATTCCAGGTCTCCGGTGGTGGGGGGCGGCGGGGTGGTGAGGAAGGTATCGACCGCGTCGCGGAAGCCGGGCCAGACGCGGGTGAACTCGTCGAGTGCGGCCCGGCCGCTGTCGGTGAGCGCGTAGTAACGACGGGGCGGCCCGGTGGCGGACTCCTGCCAGGTGGTGGTGACCAGGTTGTCGCGGCGGAGCCGGGAGAGCAGCGGGTAGACCGTGCCCTGGCTGGTCGCCAGGGCACCTGAGTCATCCAGAGCGTGGAGGAGTTCCACGCCGTAGCGGGGACGGTCCCGCATCAGGGCGAGGACGCAGTACTCCAGGACGCCCTTGCGCAGCTGGGCGGCAGCCCGGGCCTGCTTGGTCGAATCACCTGGTTCCATGCGATGCAAGATACCTGGTGGAGCAAGTAGATGGGAACAAGGGGGCTGGGATCTTGGATCCCGGGTCTCGGGTCTCGGGTCCTGGGTCCTGGGTCCTGGGTCCTGGGTCCCGGGTCTCGGATCCCCTCGGCGCATCAGCCCGCCGCGCCGACAGATCCGTGGCCCGGCAGTGGTTGAGTCGCGTGCCGGGCGCCGACGCACACCTCGTACCGCGGCCCGGCTGCCTCCACCTCCGGCGCCCGGCAGGTTCCGATCCGCACGGGTCGATCCGTCCCGCCGTCTCATACAAATGTTCTCTATGTGAGACGGCGCTCCGGGATCTGTGCGGGATGCCTATGGTGGTGCGCATGTTCGGACCCGCTCGTCAGCTCGCTCTCGCGCTCTTCGCGGCCACGCCGTGGAGCGTCGACGACGCGCTCTGTCCCCGCTGACGCCTCGCTCCGCGCCCACCGCGAGCACCGCCCGTCCGATCCCCCCTCCCGCTCCCGGAGACCCCCTTGACCACCGCTGCTGATGCAGGGGCGCCGTCCCGTACCGCCCTGCTCACCCCTCCCCCCACCTCCGCGCCCGCTCCTGCGGCCGAGGCCTCGCCGCCGGTGCGGCGGGTGCCGCTCGCGGTCGCCGGTGCAATCGGCGTCGCACTCGCCGGTTACGTCTTCGCGGAGCACGGAGCCAAGCCCGGCGTCCTGCTGCTACTCGGCCTCGGACTCGGGTTCGCCCTGTTCCACTCGCGGTTCGGCTTCACCTCCGCCTGGCGGCAGCTGGTGGCCGTCGGCAACGGAACCGGACTGCGTGCCCACACCCTGCTGCTCGGCACCACCGCGACGCTCTTCGCCCTGATCATCGGCACCGGCAGCGGCCTGTTCGGTTCGGTGCCCGCACCCAGCGCCGGGCCGATCGGAGTGGCACTGCTCGTCGGCGCCTTCCTCTTCGCCATCGGCATGCAGCTCGGCGGCGCCTGCGCCTCCGGGACCCTCTTCGCCGTCGGCAGCGGCCAGGGCACCATCGTGCTGACCCTCTTCGGCTTCATCACCGGATCCACGCTCGCCGCCTGGCAGTTCGGTCTCTGGAACGATCTGCCCGCGCTCGACCCGTATGTGCTGTCCGACCACGTCGGATGGTTCGGCTCCTGGGCCGTGACGATCGCGGTGCTCGCCGGGATCTGGTTCATCGCCCGCGCCGTGCAGGCCCGGCGCACTCCCCCGCCGGTCGGCACCCCGCCTTCCGCGCGCGGCGCCCTGCGTCGTACGGTGCGCGGTTCCTGGCCGCTGGCCGTGGGCGCCCTGGTGCTTGCGTTGCTCGGCGCCGGCGTACTGCTCGTCTCGGGCGGCGCCTGGGGCGTCACCAGCGCGTTCGCCCTGTGGGGCTCGAAGGTCGTGGGCGCGCTCGGCGGTACGCCGGAGGCCTGGGCGTTCTGGCAACAGCCGGGCAGCGCGGCCCAGTTGTCGGGGCCGGTCCTTGCCGACAAGAACAGCCTCACCGACATCGGCATCATGGTCGGCGCGGCCGTCGCCGCGGCCGCCGGCGGCGTGTGGCAGTTGCACCGCAACATCCCCGCCCGCACCGCGCTCGCCGCCGTCATCGGCGGCATCCTGATGGGCGTCGGCGCCCGCCTCGCCGGCGGCTGCAACATCGGCGCCTACCTGGCGGGCATCGCCTCCGGCTCCCTGCACGGCTGGATCTGGGCCGCGGTGGCCATCCTCGGCACCTGGGCCGGGCTGCGCCTGCGCCCGCTGTTCGGCCTGGGCAACCCGAAGCCGACCGACAGCGTCTGCTGATCTGTCCGTACGCAGGCCTCACCGCAGCTTTCGGGCGAAGTCCCGCAGGTCGGCGGTGAGGGGGCGTGACGGTTCCCCCCCTGCTCCGGTCTCCCCCACAGTTCCGGCCGCCGCACGAGTGCGACGGCCGGACACCGCGAGCTCTTCATGAGGCCCAAGGCCCCGTGAATTACTTGCAGTTGGGAACTGCGGCGTAGGCCTTGACGTAGCGGGCGGTTACCCAGCCCTTGGGCATGTTGACCTGGTACCAGGTCCGGTTACCGGCGACCGGCTGACCGGCCTTCTTGCAGAGCAGCCCGACGACCTGCCGGTAGCGGTAGGTTCCGGTAGCCCTCGAGTTGGAGGTCGGCAGCTGACGGACGTGCACGCCGAGCTTCGAGGTGACGATGCCCTTGACCACCTTCGGCTTGGGCGCCGCAGGAACAGTGAGCTTGCCCTTCGCCACCCACTTGCCGCAGCCGACTCCCGCCACCAGGACTTGGTGAGTGCCGGGAGCAGCCTTCGCGCTCACCGCGGCCCGGCCCGTGTACATCAGCGGCTTGGTCTTCTTCGTCAGCGTCACCGGCTTGGCGAAGGCGCCGGACTTCGCCTGCACCGAACGACACGTCTTGGGCGCGCCGACGACCTTCACCGTCACCGCAGCCCTCTGCTTGACCGACGACGGAGTGATCGTGACCCTCGGCCCTGCCGCAGGAGCGTCAGAGGCCGACGCCGGCGCGACACCAGTGAATGCCACAGCGGCGAGAGCCACCGCCGCACACCCGCTCACAGCACTACGAACCATTATTTCGTCTCTCCTTGGTGACGCGCCGGGCCTGTTGGAGGAGCCCGAACTTCTGCGCTGTGCGGGAAACATAGGACTGAGACCGGGCATATGAAGCGATCCGCCACACGACACGCTTCCGATCACCAGAATGCAGGAGCGTGTCCGGGGCCTATCCCCTCGCACGAGCACGCGTAGTTGAGCCAGTCGCTGAAATCCGCTCGGGCCGCTGGTTACCGCGGGTTCGTCCGACTCCTTGTCGTACAGCTGGGCCTGAACCCAGAATCGTGCCCACAGCTTTCGAGCCCGCCGGTTTCCTCCAAGGAGCCCTCCGTTGAACCTCGGACCGACACCGCCGGCCCACCGCTGCGCACCCGCGCCGACCGACCGGGGCGCGGCCTGCGACCCACCGCGCGAGGGACCCGAGCCTCACCACCCTGGTGAAGGTCCCGGTGCGGTCAGTCGTCCCCGCCTCCGGAGGTACCCATGGACTCGCCGCTGACCACGTACCTACTGCCCGTCGTCCTCGCCGTGATCATGTACGGTCTCGGGCTCGGCCTCACCGTGGCCGATTTCCGGCGGGTCGCCGCCTACCCGCGACCGACGGCCGTCGCCCTCTGCTGCCAGCTGGTGCTCCTGCCCGCCGCCTGCCTGGGCCTGGTCCTGACCTTCGGCCTCGGCCCGGAACTCGCCGTCGGCATGATGCTGCTCGCGGCATCCCCCGGCGGCACGATGGCCAACATCTTCAGCCATCTCTTCGGTGGCGACGTCGCCCTCAACGTCACGTTGACCGCCATCAACTCGGTGATCGCCGTGGCCACCCTGCCGATCATCGTGAACCTCTCCCTCGACCACTTCATGAGCGGTACGGACGAGGCGCTGGGCCTGCGCTTCGACAAGACACTGCAGGTCTTCCTCGTCGTCCTGGTGCCGGTCGCCGCCGGCATGCTCACCCGCCGCCGCTACCCGGGCTTCGCGGAGCGCTCCACCCGCGCCGTGAAGGTGACGGCAGTGGCCGCACTGGTCGTCATCATCATCGTCGCGGTCGTCGCCGAGCGGAACAACATCGCCGGCTACCTCGCCGACGTCGGCCTCGTCGTCGTCCTCTTCGCGACGATCTCCCTGGCCACGGGCTACGGGGCGACCCGCCTGGCCCGCGGCGACCACCGGCAGTCCGTCGCCACCTGCTTCGAGATCGGCATGCACAACACCACGCTGGCAATGGCCATCGCCCTCAGTCCCTCGCTGCTGGACAACACACGCATGGCCATCCCGTCCGCGGTGTATGCGGTGGTGATGTTCGTGATGGCCCTGGCCACCGGGTTCCTGCTGCGCCGCATCGCCCCTGGCGAGAGAACTGACGCCGGTGCGGACGGAGTTGCCGCCCCGCAGCAGCGCCCGAGCGCCCCGGGACAGCGGCGGGGCGCGGACGACCCCGGCGGCGACTGACCGGAGGGGTTGAGGGGCTGTTTCACCGGACGGCTCCACCATTCACCGGGCCCAACCACCCGCCCCAACCTTCCCCTTGCTCGGCGCGTTCAACTCCTCGCGCGCGAAACCCTGTTCACGCCTATCTCGGTTTCATCTCTTGACGACTCTGGTGCAGACCTTTAGGTTCCAGTCCGCCACGGCTTTCGCGAATGCGTCCAGTGTTCATCACCGTGAACAGTCGTACGCAGCCATAGGCAGTCGCAGGCAGTCGTACGCAAGATCAACCAGGTCAGCACCGAGCACCCCCCAATCACCGGCCTCCCATGAAGGGCTGTGATCCTCCGATGACCGGACCCAGACCGTCCCTACCCCTGCCCATACCCGTGACCAGCGGTTTCTCCCGCGTGGCCCTGCGGATCCTGCTGCTCTTGGCGACGCTGCTGGCCCTGGCGGCGCCACCGGCCGCCCAGGCGAGCGCCAAGGCCGCGCCGTTCAAGATTCTCGCGCTCTACAGCGGCACCTGGGACGCGGCGCACATCGACTTCGACAAGGAGGCGAACGACTGGTTCCCGAAGCAGGCAGCGGCGAACGGCTTCACCTACACCGCCAGCAAGAACTGGGACCTGCTCGCCAACGGCGGCGTGAACGCCTACCAAGTGGTTCTGTTCCTCGACGACGCGCCGCACACCGCCGCCCAACGGGCAGGATTCGAGCGGTACATGCGCGCAGGCGGCGGCTGGATGGGCTTCCACGTGTCCGCCTTCACGACCGACGCGGGGAGCTGGCCGTGGTATCACAATCAGTTCCTCGGCAGCGGCAACTTCAAGTCCAACACCTGGGGTCCGACGACATCAGTTCTCAAGGTCGAGGACCGTACCCACCGGGCCACCCAGAACCTGCCGGCCAAGTTCACTTCGTCGGTCAGCGAGTGGTACAGCTGGAGCAATGATCTCCGGCGTAACCCGGACATCAAGATCCTGGCCTCCGTCGACCCCAGCAGCTTCCCGCTGGGCACGGATCCCAACCAGTCCTGGTACAGCGGCTACTACCCGATCCTGTGGACCAACACGAAGTACAAAATGCTGTACGCGAACTTCGGCCACAACGCGATGAACTACGACACCAATACCCGCCTGTCGTCGACGTTCGCGAGCGAGACCCAGAACCGGTTCCTTCTGGACGGACTGAAGTGGCTGGGCGGGGCGGGCGGCGCGACTCGTACGTAGGCCGCCCGTTCTCGCCCTGGACGCCGCGGGACATTCGGGCTGGGCCGGCCGGCAGTCGAGGGTTCACTGCCGGCCACGCCCCGGTGGTCACGATGCGGCAACAAGCACCATGGGGAGCGGCGAAGCCCGAACGGAGCCGGCGGCTGCCGCGTCACAGGGGCGATGCTGCCGCCACTCCCGGGGGAACACATGCGTACGGACACTGCGCGTACCGCCAAGTCACTCGTCGCGATTGCCCTGCTCGTGGGCGGCGCCTGTGCCGTCGCGGGTTGCGGCAGCGAGAAGGCCGACCGAAGTGGAGCTCAGGTCCCCGACTCCGGTTCGGCGCTGAAGCGGGAGGTACGCGCCCGGCAGGTCGCCGATGCCTGGGACGGTTCCCAAGCAGCTGAGGTGTGGGGCAAGGGCTACTACCCGATGGGCGAGGCGGTCCAGTTACCCGAAGAGGGGTTCCGCACCGCTGCCGACCAACGGGCCTTCACGACCCAGAACTTCGCGCTGCACGGCGACCTGCCGGGTGACCCGCACGAGGACGGGGCGGTGCAATGGAAGAGCGGGGGATCGCTCGCGCTTCCCCTCGCGGGAGCGCGGACGGCGTACGAGGCATTGGCGCGCGGCGTCAACGACGGAGCACACCTCACCGTGACCGGGGCGAAGCCGGGTGAGATGGACCTGGTCACCAGCCGTGGTCCGGCCACGGTCCCGGCCTGGCTGTTCACCCTGGAGGGCTATGACACCCCGCTCAAGCGGGCCGCGGTCACCCCTTCGAAGCTGCCCCGATCGCCGATCGGAGCTGCCAAGGACGTGTCCACCGGCGTGCTGTCGCCGCTGGGGCGGCTGGTCGAGGTGGCCGGGGGCGGGCGGTCCGTCACTGTGGTGGCCAACCACGGAGCCTGTGATGACGGCCCCGCCGTGGACGTGCTGGAAACGGGCGGCAGCGTGGTGCTCTCCGCTTCTGTAACGGGAACGAAGGACGGCCCCTGCAGCGGTGTGCTGCACGGCGAGGAAGTCACTGTGCAGTTGGACCAGCCTGTCGGAGACCGAGTCCTGCTGGATGCGTTCACCGCGCGACCGGTGCCGTACGGAAGGCCCGACGGCCCCTCGCCGAGCTGGAGCTGAACGCCTGTCAGAGCAGGTGTGACCGGCGCCTGGAGATGCCTACCCGGCCTGCAGTTGCTGGTATTCGTCGAGCAGGCGCCGCAGGTGCCCCACCATGAACTCGTAGTAGGTGTGCATGTCGCGCAGCCGCGCCTGCTGGGTCTCTCCCATGCCCGCGCCCCGCTCCTGCGCGGCCCTGGCGAGTTCGAGCAACTGCTGGGTCTGGTCGAGCTGGTGCTGGAGGCAGCCGCTCCATGCGTCGTCGCGCCACACGTAACCCGCCTGGCGCACGCCGGGCACCTTGACCCGCTCGACCGTGCCGTTCGCGACGAGCAGGCGTGTCATCTCCGACGCCGAACCCTTGCTGGCCCCCAAAGACGTCTGCAGTTCCGACAACGTCATGGGGGCCGGGCTGAGCATCAGGACGCCCGCAAGCCGTCCCGCCATGGGCGGCCACCCCATCGCGCGTCCGATCCGCTGACCGAAGTCCTCGATCAGCGGCCCGTCGCCCATGGCTGAGCTGTCGTCGGCGGCTGGCGACACCAATCCCCCTGTACAGAAAAAAATGAATATTCAATCTTGACTGAACTTTCCTGGTACGTCAGATTACCAGCATCCCCGCAGAAGTCACCGGCGCGGGACGCTCCCGCCTCACGGAGTAGCGGCTCCTCCAGCATCAAGGAGTAGAGATGGCAGAACACGTTTCCGACCTGATCGTCGTCGGCGCGGGCTCCGCGGGTGCGGCGATCGCCGCCCGCGCCGCCGCTCGCGGCCGACGGGTCCTCCTGCTGGAGGCAGGCCCCGACTACCGCTCGGCACAGCTGCCCGAGGCGTGGCGCTCGCCCAACCCCGTGGTGGCCCTCATGGATCCCGCGGCCTCGGAACACCTGGTGTGGACCGGCCTGAACTCCTCGCGCACCGAGAAACAGCCGCAGGCCCCGTACTGGCGCGGCCGCGGGGTGGGCGGCAGTTCGTCCGTCAACGGCCAGATCGCGATCCGGCCGCCGATGGAGGACTTCGAGGAATGGGCCCGGCTCGGCTGTACCGGATGGGCGCCCGATGACGTGCTGCCCTACTTCGCCAGGCTGGAGGACGACGACGAGTTCGGCGACGAGCCCCACCACGGCCGCGGCGGACCGACCCCGATCCACCGGACCCCGAAGGACGCCTGGGGAAGCATCGACCGGGCCCTGGCCGACTCGGCCCTGGCAGCGGGCTTCGGCTGGGCGCCCGACGTCAACACCCCCGGCGCCACAGGAGTCTCGCCCTACCCCATCAACTCCCGCGACTCCCGCCGCGTCACCGTCAACGACGCCTACCTCGAACCCGCACGCGACCTGGCCGGTCTCACCATCCGCGGCGACGCGCTCGTGGACCGCGTCATCTTCGAGAACGACCGCGCGATCGGTGTCCGAGTGGTGATCGACGGATCCGTCGTCACCGAGTACGCGGACGAGGTGATCCTCAGTGCGGGAGTGATCCACTCCCCGGCGATCCTGCTGCGCTCGGGCATCGGCCCCGCCCGTCAGCTGCGGGGGCTGGGGATCGAGGTCCGCCAGGACCTGCCGGTCGGTCTGGGCATGCAGGACCACGCGATGACGGTGCTCTCGCTGCCGTTGCGGGCCGAAGCCGCCATCAAGTCGCCGCACGACCGGCACACCAACGTCTGCGTGCGCTGGTCAAGCAACTCGGGTACGCACTCCGACGACCTCATGTTCGTCTCGCTCAACCAGAACGTGCTCGCCATGGCCACGGCCAACACCCAGTCGTACGCCGGCGCCTTCGGTGTCTGGCTGAACCGCACCCACTCGCGCGGCGAGCTCACCCTGGTCTCCACCGACCCTTCGGCGCACCCCTACGTCGCCCAGCGGATGCTGTCCGACGAGCGCGATCTCGCCCCGATGCGCGAAGGTGTGCGCGCCCTCGTCGAGTTGAGCGGCAGCGCCGCGACGGCCGGCGTCCTCGGCGGATCGGTCGAAGAGGCGAACCGTCCGCTGTTCGCGGCCCTGGCGAACGACAGCGACCTCGACGACTACCTGCTGTCCACGGTCATCGACGCCCAGCACGGCACGAGCACCTGCCGGATGGGCACTCCCGGGGCCGACGGGACGGTCGTCGACCCGGCGTGCCGGGTGCAGGGGGTCCGGGGTCTGCGGGTCGTGGACGCCTCGATCTTCCCTTCCGTGCCCCGGGCCAACACCAATCTCGCCGCCATCATGACCGGCGAACTCATGGCCGACCGGCTCGACGCCTGACCGCCTGACCCCACCCGTCCCCGCGACGTCTGGGCTCGCCCCGCCCTCATCCGCCTGCCCCGCCCCGTACCGAACAGAAACGGCCACCACCATGGAAACCCTGCAGAACCTCATCGGCGGCCGGTGGGAAGAACCGGCCGGTGAGGATGTCCTCGCCGTGGTCAACCCCGCCACCGAGGAAGCCTTCGCGCACTTCCGCGCGGGCAACGCCGACGACGTCGACCGCGCCGTGGCCTCGGCACTCGCGGCACAACCCGAGTGGGCCGCGCTCCCCGTGGCGCGGCGCGTGGAACTGATTCACGCCTGGGCCGGCACGATCGCCGCACACGCCGAGGAGCTGGCCGAACTGGAATGCCGGGAGATGGGCAAGCCTGTCGGCATCGGGCGCTCCTTCATCGCCGGGGCCGTGGCCGGGCTGAAGGCCGCCGCGGACCAGGCGCTCGCCTACCCGTTCAGCGAGACGGTGACCGGTCCGGCGGGGCGGACCGACATCGTGCGCCACCCGCTCGGCGTCACCGCCGTGATCACGCCGTGGAACTTTCCCGTCGTCATGGTCCTCGGCGCGCTGGGCCCGCTGCTTGCCGCCGGGAACACCGTCGTGGTCAAGCCCTCCGAGCGCTCCCCGGTCTCCACGGTACGGCTGTTCGAGCTGGCCGCCTCCGCGGGGCTGCCCCCGGGCGTGCTGAACCTGATCCTCGGCGACGGCCGCACCGGCGCGGCGCTGACCGAACACGAGGACGTGCAACTCGTCCACTTCACGGGCTCGGTCGGGGCCGGCCGCGCCGTGGGAGCGGCGACCGGACACCGCCTGCGCCGCAGCGTCCTCGAACTCGGCGGCAAGGACCCCGTCGTGATCGACGCCGGAGTCGATCCGGTGGCCACCGCGCAAGCCGTCGCGTTCGGCGCGTTCATCAACACCGGCCAGATCTGCACCTCCATGGAGCGCATCTACGTCCATGAGCGGATCGCGGACGAGTTCATCGAGGCGCTCGTCGCGGCGGCGCGGACCTTCGCCATCGGCGACGGTCTTGATCCCGCCACGATGCTCGGCCCCCTCGTGGACGCGCGGCAACGCGAGACCGTACGACGCCACGTCGAGGACGCCGTCAGCAAGGGGGCCACCGTGCGCGCGGGCGGATCCGTACCGGAGCGCCCCGGCTACTTCTACCCGGCGACCGTGCTCACCGGAGTCGACGACACCATGCTCGTGATGACCGAGGAGACCTTCGGCCCCCTGGCGCCCGTCACCGTCGTCTCCAGCTTCGAGGAAGGCCTCACCCGCGCGGCAGCCTCCCGCTACGGCCTCGCCGCCACCGTGTACACCGACGACCCTGATCACATCGCGGCAGCCGCACGCCTGCCCGTGGGCGTCGTGTGGGTCAACGAGTGGCAGGGCGGCGGCCCAGAGCGACTCTACGAACCCGCCCGCGACAGTGGCATGGGAGCCACCGGGGCCCGTGCCGCCTACGACGCGGCGACGCGGCCGGCCGCCGTGCACATCGCCGCCACCGCCCCTGCCACCGCTGCCACCACCACCCCGGCTGCCGCCCTGTGACCGCCGCCAAGGAGGCGGCGCGGCACGTCCGTGCCGTGGCAGACGACCTGATCGCCCTGTCCCACCGGATCCACGCGCACCCCGAGCTGGCCTTCGAGGAGCATCGCGCCAGCCGATGGGTCGCCGACGCCCTGAGCGAGGCGGGTTTCGAGGTCAAGCACGGATACTGCGGGCTGCCGACCGCCGTGGAAGCAACCATCGGCACCGGGCCGACGCACGTCGCGATCTGCGCGGAGTACGACGCCCTGCCCGACATCGGACATGCCTGCGGCCACAACATCATCGCCGCCGCCGCGGTCGGCGCCGGTATCGCACTCGCCCCCTTGGCGGACGAACTCGGTCTGACGGTAAGGGTATTGGGAACTCCCGCCGAGGAGGGCGGCGGCGGCAAGGTACTGATGCTCGAACAGGGTGCCTTCGACGGCGTGCACGCGGCCATGATGGTTCACCCGGCGGCGGTCGAGATGGCGGCGATGCCAGGCCTCGCCGTCACCCAGTTCGACGTGACCTACAAAGGCAAAGCCGCACACGCCGGCGCCTATCCCCAGCTCGGCATCAACGCGGCGGACGCCATGACCCTGGCGCAGGTCGGCATCGGGCTGCTGCGCCAGCAGACCACCGCCTCCGACCGGATCCACGGCATCATCACCGAAGCGGGCTCCGCCGCCAATGTCATCCCCGACGTGAACCGCGGCCGCTGGATCGTACGCAGCAACAGCTTGGACGCCCTGCAGCCGCTGGCCGAGCGGGTGCACCGCTGCTTCGAAGCGGGCGCACTGGCCACCGGCTGCGACCTGTCCACCGCGCCGGTCGGCCCCGACTACGCCGACCTGCGGCCGGACCGGGACCTGCTTGGCCTGTGGGTCGCCAACGCGACGGCACTCGGCCGCAGCTTCCCCGAACTGCCCGACAGCGTCGCGGGCGCCGCCACCGACATGGGCAATGTCTCCCACGTCGTGCCCACCATCCACCCCATGCTCGGCCTCGACTGCCTCCCGGCGGTCAACCACCAACCGGAGTTCACCGCCGCGTGCCGCACGCCGGTAGCGGACCGGGCGGTACTCGACGGGGCGATCGGCATGGCCTGGACAGCCGTGGACGTCGCCCTCGCGGCCGGAGGACGTGCGGTCGAGCCCAGTTCGATGTGACGTCGAGCGGCAGTACGCGGGAGACGGGACACGACGGTCGGCTGCGATGACGGCGGGTGCGCCCGCCGCCATCGGAGTTCAGTCAGCCGCTCCTCATACAGCACATAGCCAAGGGAGCCCTCAGGGGACCCTCAGAGTGCCGCGACAACGGCACGACACCCAGGTCCGACAGGCAAGACGGGCAAAGGTAGATGACCCGGCCACCACACGAAACCATCGGCTCAAGACCGACGGCGATCGGCTCGGCCGTACCCTCGCAGCACTCCCGGCAAGTCTTGCTCACCGCCGACACACCGGCGCGCACGCCCACAACTCCGCAGTAACCCTCCTGCCAAGGTTGTCCCGGTACGTGACGGAGCCGAGCAACCGATCACGGAACAGGCGGGCGCCGCACAACGCACAGGCCTGCTGCGTGAGTTGCAGATTGCTCAGCGCCTTCGGGTCGGGCAAGACCTCGGCCTGCGCGGTCACGGCGTCCGCTCCGGGTCCACGTGGCTCACCTCGTACACGCCCGCACGAAGGATCTCGTCTCCGACGGCTTCACGGACACGGTCACGATCGGCGTCCCACTCACGCCCCCCACCAGGCGGACGGAGTTGAAGATACGGACCTTCGTGCGCCATCACACGCCCCAGACGCTGCCGCCGCAGGTCGATGACCAGGACGCCGACGGGGTACTTCTCACTCACCTCGGGCGCCGTTCCATCCGTAGCTCGTTGGTCGCTGTCGTTCGACACCTTCGCCCGCTTTCATCAGGGGTGAACAATCCCCGGGCCAGAACAGGCAGCGCGGGGGGATCTGTCACCGTCCACCGTGGCCGCGTCACGACGGATCGCGCGACGACGCTCAGGACGTTAAAAGGGCGCCACATAGGGCGTCATTTTGGTGTCATTGCTCAAGCTACGGGGCTACCGTGGCCGCATGACCACACCGAACGGCACCCTTCGGGCGGTCCGTATGGGACTGCTCCTCAGCCAGGACGAATTCGCCCGCGCCATCCGAGACGCCGGGACCCGCGCCGGACAGCGGAACGACGCTTCCAAGCGCCTCGTACAGCGATGGGAGAGCGGCACCACGGCCGCGCCCCGCCCGGTCTACGCCAGGGCTCTTGAGAGCGTCACGGGTCTGCCTGTCGAGAGCTTGGGGTTCGCCGCCCCGGTGCCCATGGCGCGCGTCTCCGACGACGGCCGGGGCGGACACGACCTTGAAGACTCGCCCGTCGGCATCCCTGAGGCGAGCGGTTCACCAACCCCGCAGGCGTCTCCTCGCGTGAACTACTCCGGGGTGTGGGTGTCGCGCTACGAATTCGTGAGCAGCGGCCGCGACAACGAGGTCTTCACCGGCAAGCATCATGTCGTCCTGCTCCAGCACGGGAACAGGCTCACGGCCCGCAGCCTGCCGAACGCATCGCTCAACCCCAACAGCCCTCTCACTCTTGATCTGCAGGTCGACGGCAGCGCGGTCACGGGCACCTGGCAGGAGGAGACGGCTCGCGACGGCTACTACCAAGGAGCTCGCTACTTCGGGGCACTTCAGATGCTGGTCGACCCGACAGGGCGCCGTATGAGCGGCAAGTGGGTCGGGTTCGGCCGGGACTACGAGATTAACTCAGGCCCCTGGGAGCTCCGGCTCATGGACGCAGCGACGAACAAGGCAACTCTGGACTCGTACAACCGATCACCGGAGTAGTCCGCCACCACTCCCCGATTGCGCGGTAAGCACCGAAGCACACCACCGCGAGTGCCAGCCTCTCCCCCGGCGCGGCTTTCCGACCGCCACCCCAACCGCACACGCGCAGCACCGCGTTTCCGCTCCAGGACCTTGCCCATCTCCCGATCAGTGTGGGATCTTGAAGTCATTCGGTTCATGGAAACGTTTCCACAAGGAGGTGGGGCGGATGGCCACGATCAAGGACGTCGCCGCACGCGCCGGGGTCGCGCTCGGTACCGCGTCGCGAGTACTCAGCGGCAGCAGTCAGACCTCGCCCGACTCCCGGGCGCGCGTACTCGCGGCCGCGGCGGAGTTGGGATATATCGCCAACGGCCCCGCCCGTTCCCTGCGGCGCGCCCGCACCGACGTGCTGGGGCTGCTCGTCTCGGACATCCGCAACCCCTTCTTCTCCGAGTTGGCGCACGCCGCCGAACAGGAGGCGCGCCGCCTCGGGTACACCGTGCTCCTCGCCAACGCGAACGAGGACGCCGAGCAGGCCGACGCCTACCTGCAGACCTTCGCCTCCCAACGCATCGACGGCCTGCTGTTCTCGCCGCAGAGCAGCGTCTCGCCACAACTCGCCGCCACGCTCGCGTCCGGACTGCCGCTGGTGTTCCTCAACCGCAGCATCGAGGGCGTCGACGCCCCGCTGTACGGCACGGACAACGCGCAGGGTGTGGAGCAGGTGCTGGCCTGGCTGCAGCGCCGCGGCCACCGCGATGTCGCCTTCATCGGCGGTCCGGACACGATCTCCACCGGAGCCGAGCGCCGCGCCGCCTATCTCGAAGGGCGCCGGGCGCACGGCATCAGCACCGACGACAGGCTGCTCGATGCCGGTGACTTCCTTGCGGGAGGGGCTGCCGAGGCCATGGGCCGCATCCTTGACCGCGACGTCCCCTTCACGGCCGTGTTCGGCGCGAACGGTCCGACCACCCTGGGTGCGGTACGCGCCTTGCACGAGCGGCTCGGCGCGGAGCAGGCAGCCCGCATCGAGATCGTCTCCTTCGACGACCTCGACTGGTTCGAGTTCGCCTCGCCGCCCATCAGCGCGGTACGCAACGTCGCGTCCTCGATCGGCCGGCTCGGCGTACAAGGGCTCGTCGACCTCATCGCGGGCCGCCCCGCACCCGGGCAACGAATCCCCACCACCTTCGCCGACCGCGCCCCCACGGCCGTCCGATGAGACCGCCTTTACGCCGGCACGCGGCGCACGGCACGCAGCGCGCGGCCAACAGTTGCACACCCCGCCCGCCACCGCTCCCCCACCCGACCAAGCACTGCAACGTACGTCCTCCACCAGGCGAAACCGCAGTGCGCCCTTCCCGAGAGGAACCACCGATGAAGGTCGCCCTCGGCGCGGACCACGCCGGATACGCGCTCAAAGACACCGTCCGCCAGGCCATTGAGGCTCTCGGACATGAGGTGATCGACTGCGGTACCCACAGCAGCGACCCTGTCGACTTCCCGGACATCACCCGCACCACCTGCGAGGCCGTGCTCTCCGGCGCCGCCGATCGGGCCGTGCTCGTCTGCGGCACCGGCCAGGGCGCCATCATGGCCGCCAACAAACTGCCCGGCATCCGCTGCGGCCTCGCCCACGAGCCCTACTCCGCGCACCAGTCCGTCGAGCACGACGACGCCAACGCCATCGCCATGGGGGCCTGGTTGGTCCCGCACGCGCTCGTGCCCGACATCGTCCGTGAGTTCCTCGGTGCCGTCTTCGACGACGACGAAGAAACCCGCCGCCGGGTCGCCAAGCTGAACGCGCTCGACGCCCTGACCCCGGCACCCTGACCCCGGCCGTCTGACAAGGCACCCACACACCCCTTGAGCGGGTGAGCTCTCTCTTCCGCTGACCCTGAACGCCCTGCCGACGGACGACCGCGCCGGGCGCTTCCTCGTCATGCCCGAACGCCCGGCCACCGGACCTGGCCTCCTCCCCTCGTGCGACCCCTCTTCCTCCTCAATGCGTAGCCGCCGGAGTCAAAGCCGGCGCCCTTTCAAGGAGAACTCCCATGTCCACCACCAGCGTCCCCGCCGAACCGCGGAGCGTGCTCGGCTCCAAGGACCGCGTCAAGACCGCGATCGCCGCGGCCTTCGGCACGAGCGTCGAGAACTACGACTTCATCGCGTACGGCACCGCCTCCGCCCTCTACTTCGGAGCGGTCTTCTTCCCCGAGAGCGACCGGTTCGTCGGCACCCTGCTCTCCTTCGCCACCCTCGCGGTCGGCTTCGTCATGCGCCCGCTCGGCGGCGCCATCGGCGGCTACTTCGCCGACAAGGTCGGACGTAAACCCGTCCTCATCGCGGCGATGACCATCATGGGACTCGCCACCTTCCTCATCGGCGTGCTGCCGACCTACGCACAGGTCGGAGTGCTCGCACCGATCCTGCTCGTACTCATCCGCATGATCCAGGGTCTCGCGTTCGGCGCCGAGTGGGGCGGGGCGATCACCATGGCCTACGAGCACGCGCCGTGGCACCGCCGCGGCATGTTCGCCGCCATCCCCCAGGCAGGCAACCCGCTGGGCATTGCCCTGGCCAGCGGCGTGTTCGCGTGGAGCGACACCCTCGACGGCAGCTGGCAGTGGCGGACACCCTTCCTGCTGAGCGCCGTCATGGTGATCGCCGCGCTGATCGTGCGCTCCCGGCTCTCCGAATCCCCCGAGTTCGAGGAAGCCCGGACCAGCGGCAAGACCGAGAAGAACCCGCTCCGCGCCACTCTGGCCGACGACTGGCGCGGCATCCTGCGCGTCATCGCCCTGCGCGTCGTCGAATCCTTCGCCTACTACTCCACCGCCACCTACCTGCTGAGCTACATCACCGAACGCCACCCCGACCTCAGGCCCGTGGCCCTCGGTGCGATCACCGTCGCCAGCGTTCTCGCCATCGCGGTCACCTTCCTCGCCGGCGCGCTCACCGACCGCATAGGACGCCGCCCCATCTACATAGCGGCCTGTGCGGCGGCGATCCTCTTCGCGTTCCCGATGTATCTGCTCACCAACTCCGCCCAACCAGCCCTGGTGGTCTCGGTGTTCATCATCGGCATCGGCCTCATCCACGCATCGCTCACCGGCACCCAGGGCTCGCTGCTCACCGAGCAGTTCCGCACCGCGACCCGCACCTCGGGAGCCTCGCTCGGCTACCAGATCGCGGCGGCCATCGGCGGCTTCGCCCCGCTGCTCGCCGCCGCTCTGGTGGGCTCCTTCGGCTGGCCGGGCGCCGCGCTGCTCTACCTCGGCGCGGCCGTGATCGGTCTGGGCGGCATCCTCGCGACCAAGGAGACCTGGGGCCGCCGAGAGCGGGAGCGCGTGCGCGGCCTCGTGACGGAGGAGCTCCGTACGCGGACCGCGCCAGGAGTTACCAGCACGGCCAGGAACGCCGTCGGCTGACACCTTCCCGCTCTCGTCCGAGCCTCGGTGAACTCTGCTCGCCGCAGGGCGGGCAGACATACCGCCCCACCCGTCCGGCCCGAACAGGCGCGCCGGGAGGGCCCGTTGTTGCCCTTGACGTCGGTCACCCCGACCGGCCCGTGAACAACTCGCTCCCCGCTCTGGCCAACGGCGCGCTCGCCCAGGACCATCCGAGAGAGTTCTGTCGAAACGGCGGTCGAGGAGAGCCCGATGAAGGCCATCGTCCAGGACACGTTCGGATCCGCGGAAATGCTGCGTCTGCGGGACATCGACCGCCCCACCGCCCGTGAGGACGAGGTGCTCGTGCGGATCCGCGCGGCCGGCGTCGACCCGAGTGTCTGGCACCTCATGACAGGGCGGCCCTACATCGCCCGCCTCAGCCCCCAGATCGGACTCCGGCGCCCCAGCCATCGCGTCCGCGGCTGGGACGCCGCGGGGATCGTCGAGGCGGTCGGCGCGAAGGTGAGCGGGGTGAAGCCCGGGGACGAGGTCTTCGGGGAGTGCGACGGGTCTTTCGCCGAATACGCGTGCGGCAAGGGCGATCGGCTCGCTCCCAAACCCGACGCCTTGTCCTTCGAAGAGGCCGCCGCGCTTCCCGTCTCCGGCATCACCGCGCTCCAGGCCCTCGCCGTGGCACGTCCAGGACCCGGTCAGCGGGTCCTGGTCATCGGGGCTTCGGGTGGTGTCGGGACGTACGCCGTGCAGCTCGCCGTCCACTACGGTGCCCGGGTCACCGGCGTCTGCGGCCCCGCCGCGGGCGACCTGCTCCGCTCCCTCGGAGCCGCCGACGTCATCGACTACACGCGCGAGGAGATCACCGACCGGCCCGTCCGCTACGACTTCATCCTGGACGCCGCCGGCAACCGCCCTCTCTCCCGCCTGCGCCGTGTCCTCACCCCAAGCGGCACGATCGCTTTCGTCGGCGGCGAGAACGGCGGCCCCGTGCTCGGCGGCATGGACCGCTGGGCGCGCGGCCTGGTCCTCTCCGCCTTCGTGGGACAGACCTTCCGCCCGGTGTTCGCAGCCGTGCGACGACAGGACTTGCTGACCCTCAAGAACCTCGCCGAAACCAAGGCAATCACCCCGGTCATCGACCGCACCTACCCACTCTCCGACGCCCCGGCCGCCGTCCGCCACCTGGAGAACGGGCATCCCCGGGGCAAGCTCGTCATCACGGTCTGGTCGATTGGCTGACCCACTTCACCAGAGGCGGACTCCCCCCGGCCGGCCGGGGGGAGTCCGGCGTGGGCAGCCCGCACAAGCGCCGAGCGCTCCGCACCTGTCTCGCCTATCCGGGAACTCCCTCCGCCCTTACGGCTTGCAAGTCAGCTCACCAGGCCTGTGCGCGTCAGATAGCCGGCGAGCTCCGAGCGGGAGCGCACACCGAGCTTGCGGTACACGCGGGTGAGGTGGGCCTCGATCGTCTTACGGGACAAGAAGAGCGCGGCTGCCGCCTCCACATTGCTCAGCCCCGCACCGACGGCCCGCGCCACCTGCAGCTCCTGGGGCGTGAGCAGATCCACCGCGGCCGGAGACTCGCCCGCCGCGGAGCGCGCGGTCATGTGATGACCGGCCGCCACCGCCTCCTCCGCGGCACGGGTGGCCCATTGCCTCGCCCCCAGATCCGTGAAGGTCCGCTCTGCCGCCACCAGCGGTTCCCTCGCAGCAGCCGGCCGCCGATGGCGGCGCAAGATGACGCCGGCTGCGAGTCGGCTGCGGGCCAGCTCGAACGGCATGTCGGCCTGGGAGTGCGTTTCTTCCGCGGCCCCCAGCCACCGCTCCGCGTCGTCCGCGGAGTCCGCAAGCAGTAGTCGGCATCGGACGTGTGCCACCCGCGGCCAGAAGAGACCGGTGGCCCTGGCGCGCTCCGCGATCCAGTCGGCGAGTTCCGCGGCCCGTTCCCGGTTTCCCGCTCGGGCGTGCGCCTCCACGAGGTCCGCGACATACGGCACGAGGACGGGGTTGCCCAGCCCCATCTGCCGGGCCAGGGCAAAGGCCTCCTCCAAATGCACCCGGCACTCTTCGGGGTTGCCGCCGGTCAGCGCCGCGGAGCCCAGGGCGGCTTGGGCGAACATGCGCAGACCGCGGATCTGGTCGCCGCGCTGCCGTTCGTAGTACGCGACATGCTCTTCGCATCCGGCCCGGTCTCCGCGCTGGGCGTCCAGCCGGGCCAGCAGGAGCGACGCGTAACCGGCCATCAGCGTGTGCCCGAACTCCTGTGCCCAGCGGAGCGCCTCCGTCCCGTCGGCGCGAGCAAGCGGCCACCGACTCCATGACTCCAAGTCGCAGCGGCTGAGCAGCGCGTGCGGAAGAAGGGCCGGGATTCCGTCGCGACGCGCCTGGTCGATCACCGCGTCCAGGATGCGCCGAGATTCCTCCACGTCGCCCGTCCAGGACAGTGCCTGACCGATCTCCACGGCTACCTGCCGGTCTTCCAGGCCGAGTTCACCTCCGAGTTCCGTCCGGGCCTTCAGCAGCAGTCGCCGCGCCTCGCCCACCTCGCCGAGCAGTGCCAGCACCTTCCCGCGCATGACGGAAGCCAACCGGCGCTCGACGCTTGCCGCCCCGAGCACGTCTCCCTGGTGACTGTCACCGTCGGTCAGCGACTGGCCGTACGCCGTGATGTCGGCCGCCCACTCAAGACGACCATCCATGGTCGCGGGTGCCGCAGCCGCTCCGTAGAGCACACGGGCCCGGAAGCGATCCACCGGTTCGACCGTTCGTGCAGCAGCGGCCAGAAGCCGGTGGGCCTTGCCGGGGTGGCCCAGCCAGGTACAAGCCTGCCCACGCAACAGTTCGATGTCCGCCGTCAGGCACGGATCGCCACTGCGGCGCAGAGCCTGTTCGCACCACTCGACCGCGTGAGGTGTGTCTCCTCCGTAAAGGGCGTCCCGGGCCGCGTTGAGCAGCCGCCGCGCGGCGGCACCGTCCTCGGGCGAGAGCTCCGCCGCCCGGTGCCATACATGAGCGGCGGCAACCAACGCACCACGCTGACGCCCCTGTTGGGCCTCGGCATCGAGCAGCAAAGCCACTTCCTCGTCCGGACCAGGCGCCGCGGCAGCCAAATACCAGGTGCGGAGGTCGCCCGACGACTGCTCGGCCAGGACCCGGAACACCCGTAACCGCCGGGCAGTAGAACAACGGCGCAGCACAAGGTGCCGCAGCACCGGATGCCGCAGTCGACAACTGCCGTCCCGCACCATCACAAGACCAGCCGCCTCGGCCGCGTCGAGGGCTTCGAGCGAGAGGCCGTCAGCACACAGCACACGTTCCAGCGCCGCAAGTTGCGAGGTGCGGCAGGCCGCGACGTACAACAGGGCCGTGCGCGCCTTGCGCGGCAGTGACCGCATTACGCCCCACCAGGCCCGTTCCAGCAAGGGACCTGGTGTGTCCCAGCCCTCGTCCCATCCCGCCGCTCCCCCGTTTCGCGCCCGGTTGATGGCCGCCGCGTACTCCACCAGCACCAGAGGGTTGCCCAGAGCAAGCCCCACCAGGCGGCTCGCCTCGGGATCCGCCTCGTCCAGACCGCTGTGCCGCAGCAGCGTCCAGGATTCCTGCTCGGTCAGGGGCCCCAGCGTCACGCGCGGTACCCCTTCCCAGGTCTCCGCCTCGCGGGGGTCGCTGCGTACGCCCATGACCAGGGCCACCCGTTCGGTCAGCAGCCGACGCGCCACGAACTGCAGGACCTGGCGCGAAGAGGGGTCCGCCCAATGCACGTCGTCCACGATCACGACCAGGGGCTCCGCCTCCCCGGCGATGGCGAGGACACCGAGTGCTCCGGCGCAGACCGCGTAGGGATTCGGCTCGGCCGTCGCATCGGCCAGCGCCAGCGACGCCTCCAACGCCCGGCGCTGGGAGGGTGGCAGCTCGGCGAAATACCGGCGCAGAGGAAGCAGCAGGTCAGCGAGGACGATGTACGGGAGGACAGCCTCCGACTCCAGGCCCCGCGAGCGTAGGACCGTGGTACGGCTGCGCCCTTCGACATAGTCGAGCATCGTGGTCTTTCCGATACCAGGATCACCGGACAGCAGGAGCGCGGCTCCGCGATCGGGCAGCGCCGCAAGCAACCCGTCCAGCAGTTCGCGCTCCCGAGCCCTGCCTACGGGAACGTATCGTTCGCCCTCGCCCGTTGTCGTCGCCTGCGCCGTCGCTTGGTCCATGACGCCCCCGTGCTCCCCCGGCACCTCCACGGCCTTGCACCGCTTGTTCAGAGTGCTCCTCGCGGCTTGATCCACGAAGAGGGTTTTCCAGGTTGGTGGTGGCCGTTTCCCGACCCGGCCCATCTCTGGACGCATAGGGGGTTCCCTGTTGCGTGACGGAACTCGGCAGGGTGTGCTGGGCCGTACACGGCGCCCTCAGTGCTCCGTGCCGGAGGCACACAGTGGCCGACCTCGAGCAGCCGAATCCCGTCGAACTCAAGGTGATGCTGTTGCCCCACCAGGCACGGCTCGTGGGGCTTTTCGACGCGGCTCCCCCGCCAAGCACGGGGCATCGAATCTGGCTCTGCGAGCAGAGTGCGCTGTGGCCGCAGCAACTACCGCTGTGGGATGCCGGGTTGGTTCTGCGGCTGCGTGAGCGGACTGGTCATCCCGATGACAGCACGGTCGTCATCTGCCCCTGTCGGCGTGCGCAACTGTCCGGCCCCTGGGCCTCCTGGCCGCCGGGACGCGTCGAAACGCTGAACATCGACCAGGTGTGGACCGGGGAGCGGCGTATACGGTCTGCCGCCCTGAGCGCGCCTGTTACGGCGGGTACCGTCCGGGACGTACGCGCGGGCCTGACCGATACCCGCGCATTGTTCACTCTCGCCCAGCGGATATTCCTCCACGACTGCGCCGATCGGCCCGTCGACTTCGATGATCTGACTGTGCTGGGACCGATCGAGGTCCTCACCTGGCCCGAACTCGTCTGGTCGGGCCTGCGTCTACGCGTGGAGCGCTGGCGCGCCCGCGCGTCGTCGAGGCCTTGCCTGGAGGTTGTCGAGGTCTCCCGCCGCGTCGACCGACAGGGCGCCGAGATTGCCCAACTCGCCCTGGAGAGCGCCCTGCGCCGACGTCTTGTCGATGCCTGGCTGAGCGATCCAGTCGCCCGAACGCACCGGTTCCTGAACTACCTGAGCCACCCCGCCACCGACCCGCCCACACAGCCTTGAGGGAGTTCCCCGATAGCACGCCCGGCTGTGCCGTAGTGAGATGCGGGGCAACCGGCCCATGCCCGAGGGGGACCCTTGAGCCCATTCGTCGATACGACGCTGGTGCGGCTGTCCGACCCGGCCGTACTCAGAGACCTCGTTTTCCCGGCAGATGACGCACACCACAGCCGTATGCGCACGCTGTTTGCCGAGGTCTATGACCTGCCCTTCGCGGCGATCCATGACGTGGCGGCCGTAGACGTCCTGAGTACCGAGTGCCAACACCCGCTGTTTCCGGCGCGACTCCTGACCGGCCGCTGGACTCAGACGCTCCCGGAGCACCGCCGCACCGACATCGAGTACGAGGGCACCGGCTCGGTCGGTCCCGTCTGGGTCGACGTCGACGCCGAGCTCGCGGTGACACTGATACTCGCGGTTGATCCGGGCGAGGTGGAGTCGTTCCGCGTCTCCGATCTGGGGGCGTTCACGACGTTGGACGACTTCCGCGCCAAGTTCCGCTATTTCGACCTCGACGCCTTCATGATCAAGAACGGCCTGCACACGGTGGAGGACCTGCGTCGCGCCTTCCGCTATCTGCTGGGTGAGTTGAGGCTGCGTCCGCTGCCGGCGTTCGACCCGGCCGACCCCGTCCATCGCAGGCGCTTCCTGCTGCGGCTCTCCGTTCTCGTCCGCGACACCGTGGACGCCGCGGCGGCCTTGCGCGACGTACGCATAGTTCTGCACACCGCCGAACGGACCCTCGCCTACAGCCCGCAGGGCCCCGCTGCCGCCGAGGCGCGAGCACCGCTGGCTCCGCTGCTGGTGTTCTCGTCGACCGGGCTCGCCCCGGGCGGACCCACCCGGGAACAGCTCACGGCGTTCTTCGCCGGCCAGAACATCCTGGCCGTCTTCCAGGATCCCTGAGGAGAAACCCCATGGCCGTGCGGTACGTACGAGTCAAACCATCCAGCGACATGTTCTCGCCCGCGGTGCGCCCCACCGGAAACCTCGCGATCGTCGGACCGGCGACCAGCGGCACGGATGGCGTTCCGGTCCAAGTCACCCAGCCCACGGCGGCCGTCGCCGGATTCGGAGCGGCCGACCAGTCACTGCTCACCAAGGCTCTGCTGGCCGCATTCCGGCAGGACCCCGGCCCCAGCCAGATCTGGGCCGTCAAGTCGGGCGCGGACATCGCGGGCGCACTGGCCGCGGTGGAAGATCTGGACGTTCAATTCGTCGTCGTGGCCGGCAGCGCCCTCGACGCGACCACCGGACAGGTCAGCGGCACCATCGGGAAATTACTCGCGCACGTCGTAGCGGTCTCGAAAGACGGTGACGGCAAGGAGCGCATGGGCGTCGCCATGCTGGCCAAGAACTCGGCCGACCCATCCGTGCTCACGGCCACACTCACCTCGGACCGCATGATCTACATCGCCCACAAGAGCGACGATGACGTCGCCGCGGCCGTCGCAGCCGCCACAGCGGGCTTCGCCCCCGGCGTCTCCATGGTCCTCAAGCCGGTGAGTGTCGATTCCGCTCCCTTCTCCTCCGCGGAGATCGACAGGCTCAACGGGGGCGCCGAGTCCGACGACCAGCCCCCACGCGGCAGCGGGGTGAACTGGCTGGTCGACCCGCCACTGTTCCCGGGGAAAGGCATGTATCTCGGTGAGGGATACACCGGCAACTCGGCCGGCAACAAGTACATCGACGTCACACGCACCATCGACGACGTCTCTTTCCGCCTGAAGGCGCGGCTCATCAAGGCGGTCGGGGCACTGCGCATCAGCCGCTCGGGGCTGCGGTCCCTCGTCGTGCAGATGGACGCTGTCCTGGCTCCGCTCGTAGCCGACGAGGTGATCGAGGGCTACGGCATCACGATTCCGATCCTGGATCTGCTGGACACCGACCCTACGGCGCTCGACGAGGCACAACGGAAAAGGATCGACGACGCCCAAACCAGTCGTCTGGCAGAGGTCCTGGTGACGATCGACTACGCGGGCGCCATGCACCGGATCTCCATCAACCTCAAATTCGTCTAGTCCTCGCTCCATACCTGAAAGCCTTCAATCCGGGGGGATGAGATGCCCAACTGGAATACACGCCTCGAAGTGCGACTGGGCACGGAGCTCATCTGCCCGCTCTCGTCGTTCTCGCCGACCTTCAACGTGCCGCACACCGTGATACACAGCGTCGAGGCCGACAACGTCGGCTATGTGAAGCAACCGCAGACGTTCACCTTCACCATGACCGTCCTGGCCATCGGTTCGGCCGTCGCCGATCTCACCGAACTCGCCGTAACCGGTGCGGAGTTCGATATCGGAGTGGCGGAGAGAAGCGGCACCGACTGGTCCTTCAGGGCCCTCAAATTCGGCCGGTGCGTCATGACGTCGGCCAATCCGAGCAACGTGGTGATCGACGGGGCGCCCGCGGCGACCTTCACCTGCATGTGTCTGCAGCCCGGAATCGACGACTAGTCATGGCCGAATCCGATGAAGCAGACGTAGTCGAGACACAGGTCGACGAGGTCACCGGCATCACGTATCGCTTCCCCGTACACATCGAGGTGGTGGGCGAGCTGGACGCCGACACGATGCGCAGGTTCGCCGCGTACGTATTCGAGGAGCTGGACTCCACCCTGCGCGGTACCGCCTGATCACACCAGTACGCCCTGTTCCGGGAGGAGGACCGGCGTGGCGAGCCTCTTGTGCTCGGTTCCTGTCACTGTCCGGCTCGTCGGCACTCTCGACGACGAGCGTCTGCGGCAGCTCGAGGAGTCCGTGAGGAAGTCGGTACTGCTGCGGCTCGCTCAGGCAGACCAGGAGGTGAGCCGGACACATCCTGAGGCAGGCGCCGTGTCCGCTGACACCGGAGAGCACGAGGCAGGTGAGAACGAGCCCGGCTCCGGTGGCGGCGTGCGCATCCGCACCCCTGGCCTACATCTCCTGGACACACCGCTGCGGCCACCCGATCTGCTCTCCATGGTGGGCACGGCGGCAGGCCTGCTGATCGCCGGCCTCGCTCCGGTGTCCGGAACCCCCGCAGCCGCCGCGATCTGGCCGCACGTGACACGCCAGGTCTCCACACCCCGGCCGAGGCGCAGGAATATGGCGCCCGCCTGGTTGTACGAACCTCAGCTTGTCAAGGCGCTCCAGGCCCTCGGCGCACGCGAGGACCAGCGCGCCGAAGTCCTGCGGCGTGTCCTCGACACCCTGCTCGGTGACCGCGACACGGCGTTGGGAATGCTGCCGAAGGACGATCCGACAGCGGAATGGGCGGGCTTCGGCGCCTTCATGCAGAAGCTCTTCGAGAACGGTTACGAGGGCTACCGCGCTCTGCGTCCGGGGTTCCTCGTGGCCTTCGGGGCCCTGGAAGTCGGGACGGAGCGGGCCTTGGGCCATGCGCGGACGTTCTACCAACCGGGCTCTTCCGGCCCGGGGGGCAGCCCGCTGGTGCGGATCTCAGTTCTGGGCCATGCCGACAAGCTCGTACACAGGGATCTGGCGCAGCACATCCAGGCCGCCGAGAACGCGCTGACCGCAGTGGACCGGCGCGATCTACTGCCGCGCATCACGTCCGTCGGCACCCTTGTCATCCGATCCAACAGGAACAATCCGCTCGCGTTGTCCTGGCACAGCTTCGGCGCGGCCGTGGACATCAATCCGGATCTGAGCCCCAACGTCCCCGGATTTCCCGGCGAGTTTGTCCGCGAGGTGACCGATGTCGACGTTCTCGCGACACTGATGGTGTACGCGCCGGGCCAGGATCTGGACGAAGCGCGGCGTCAGGTCCTGGGGAGCGACCGCCTCGCCGGGATCTTCCGTGACGAATCCAGCCTTGAGGCCGGACTGTGGCAGGTCGCCGTCCGTCTGGCGGGCACGCCGAAGTCCGTCGATCCCCCGGGGCTTCGCACCGCAGTTCTGGCGGCCGCCGCGGAAGGGCCCGCCGTGCACTGGGCTTACGGCCCCACGCGCCGAAGGAGCAGCAAGAGGCACCCCGTGCACGGAGCCCGGCACGACGCACTCGCCCGCCTGCTCTTCCCGCCCTCGCCGGTCTTGGGGCCCGAGCCGCTCGACGTGTGGGAACGCAGGCGTCACATCGTCGAACTGCTGATCCGCATGACGCAGGTGTTCGAGGAGACCTTCCAGCACGACAAGGCCGGCCGGCGGGTGCTGCGCGGAGGAAAGCCGCTCAGGGTCAAGCCCACGGCCGTGTCTCCGAAGCTCGGGCAGATCGCCCTCCACGGCTTCATCGGGATCCCGGACAGGATCGTTGCGGCACTGAGGGCGCCGGGGGCCGGAGACCTCCGCTGGCTCGGTTCGCACGAACGCGCCACCAGGGACTTCATGCATTTCGAGCTCCGCCGGCTGCCTCCCCTGTACACGCCGGGCCCTCCTGCGGCTCCGGACACCGGAACGACAGAGAAAGGGGGTGGGCCTCGGTGAGCGGTCCCGCGCTCCAGACCTCCGAAGGAGCCGCCGAGGAACGTGTCCGTGCGGCGGTGAGGCGTGGCATACGGCGGGCGCTCACCGACCACTCGGCACAGCGACCTGACATCACTCCGGCCGCGTCGGTCCACGGCCGGCCGGAGCCGGTTTTCGGCTTTCCCGGCCCCGCGGCGGTCCACGGCCGACGACTCACGACCTCCCAGGGTGATGTCCTGCACCCGGAGGGCATGCTTCCTTCGCTCCCCGTCATCAGTCCCGCAGCATGGGGACCGGCCTCCTGGGCCCGAGCGAGCGGCGCCACGGTGGAGACGAACAGCCTCGCGCGATCTGTCGAGTGGGGTGAGTACCTCTTCGGCGCCGGGGGGTTCGCCGTACTGGAACGGCGAAGCGCCTCGGGCCGGTTCGTGGTGGCGGCCCTCGACTCGCCGCTGACCATCGCCTCATTCGGCGGCTGGGGCTCCGGCATCGAGGGTCTCGAACTGCCACCGGGGGTCGCCGTGCACGGCGTCGGCCAGCGCTACTCCGTCTTCCGGGCGGGCGACTACCGCGTGGTGGCGGTGGGACTGAGCGGCCACGACGCGGGACGCCTGTATCCGCTCGCCGGGAAGACCGGTCCCGCCGGCTGGTCGGCGGAGCGCGCGGAACGTCAGCTGGCCGCCACGCCGCGGACGGAACATGTGGCCCCGGGAACGGCAGCCCGGGCCGCTCGCGAGTGGCTGGCCCCGGCGGCGGGGGACACCGAGCTGGTGCGCCGGCTGTCGCTGATGGACCGACGGATCTTTGCGGCGCTGAGGTGGCAGGAGCGGGCCGACTATCTGGTCCGTCTGACCCGGTGGCGCGACAGCGTGTTCGGCGAACCCGAACGCACCGGTGCGGCCATCGCCGAAATCGTGGAAGCGACGCGACCGCTCACCGAACTCGAGGCCGTTTTCACGGTATTGCGCCGCGAGGGGCTGTACGACCGGCTCTTCACCCGGTTGGACAAGCCGGTCTTTGTCCTGCTGTTCAAGCTCGGCGAACTGCACCCGGCGCCGCTGTTCAGCCTGGACTTCCTGCACGCTCTGCTCCAGGGCGTGGCCTCCTCCTCACGGTCGAGACTGCTGACCGACCTCGAGGCAATCGGTGAGACGGGCTGGGACTGGCTGCGGAGCACGGTCGGCTCCTTCAAAGACCTTCCCCTTCTCCCCTTCGCCCTCGCCGACGCCACCAAGCAGCTCGCTCATGCGGCCTACACCTTTCAACGCGCCACCACGACTCCTGTCGACCCGCAGGCCTTGATCCAGGTCATGGAAGTAATGCGGCGCATGGGGACGGTGGTGTGGACGACGCTCAACGGCCTTCGCACCATGGAAGTGCTGGGAACGTCGTACAACGCCCGCCCCGTCAACGCGCCGACCACCACCAAACTGGGCCGCTGCCTCAGCGCGCTGCTGGTGCTGGAACTCCTTTCCGTCTTCGTCGGCGTGGCCGAACTTCGTGCCGCCGGCGCCGCCGTCAGCACGAAGTCCAAGCAACTCCTGTCTCTGTTACGGCTGTTGCGCGGCCTGTCGTGGGCCGAGAGCGGGGCCGAGAGCGCTGCGCGGCTCGAACGACTGCAGTCCGTGCTCGCCCTCTTCGCGAAAGCCGCCCGGCTGGCCGACGAGATGGAGGCCGCCCGGCTCTTGCGCCTGCTTCCCGACGCGTATGCCACCGAGCTCGCCCGGCTCGCCGAACTAACCCCCTCGGCCACCTCCTACCGCGCCCTGCTGCGGATGCCCGGCGAGCGAGAGGTAACAGCGCGGCTTCGCAGCGCTCTGGAACTGACCGCCCTGCTGGAACGCAAGGCCGGCGGGGCGGACGCCTTCACCCCCGACATGACAGCGGGGCTGCACCGGCTCCTTGACACCGGCTGGCCAGGGGCCCGGCTGAAGCGCTATGTGGACAGCCTTCCCGCCGGGGAACTTCCGGCCTTCCTTGAATTCGTCGGGCGTCTGTCCCCGGGGCAGCTACTGGATATCGGAGCCGGTGCGCGGCTGGCGTCCCTGGCCCGCTCCCCGCTGGCCCGGCGGCTGCTCGCCGAGGCCGGAGGAGAGCTCCTGCTGGAGCTGTTCCGACGCCAGGGCCGCAGCCTCGACCAATTCGAGGAGTTCACCGCCCGCCTGTATCGCGCCCGCGACGTCATCGCTGACCCGGCCGACTATCAGCGCCTGTTGGACCGCCTCGCCGCCGGTGAGCGCGCGGCATACGACCAGGTCATGCCCCCTACCGAGGCGGCGGGTCTGGCTGCACTTGCCGAGTTGGAGAAGGGAGCCGGATCGGCACAGGTAAACGTGGCCGGGTCTCGCTCGGCTCCACTGACCGCCCTTCGCAGGGCTGCTCGGGACGACGCGGAGGCCGGAGCGCGACTCGCGACCTACGAGTCGGCGACCGACGCCAGGCTGCACGCCCTCGAAGCACAGGGCGACGAGGTCGCGACGGCGCTTCTCGACGAGAAACACGGCGGCCGCGACCGCCCGTTGCTGGTGGCGGTGCCGTCCCGTCCCTCCATGCGCAACCGACTCCGCCGCGACCTCGCTGCCCTTCGCGAGCGCGTCGAAGGACTGCGTGCCCGGGAGGTGGCCGCCGGCCGGCTCGAACGACGGCCACCCAAGGCTCCGGCGTGGGAGGGCGAAGGCGTGCCGCTGAGCAAGGAGATCGCCCGTTTGGAGGGAACGGTGGGCGTCGGGCGTACGGACATCCCCGCCCTCGCCGACGAACTGTTCGAGGCAGGCTCACCACAGGCCCTGGGCACCTACGATCCCCGGGCCCGAATCCAGATCCCCGCCGGCATGCGGCAGGTTTCCCGGTCGGCCAGGGACGCGGAGGTCGTATTGGCGCAGAAGCTCGACGCACGCCTGTCATCCCTCGGCCCCGAGGCGGCGGCAGAGAGTCGCGGCAGCACCGTGTGGATACACGTCGACGAACGCGTATGTGACTCGTGCCGGTCCCGCCAGGGTCCTCTGGCGCAACTGAGCGCCCTCCACCCCGGCATCACCGTCGAGGTCACCGCGGAGGGGACGTCGGAGGTGCTCCGGTACCGCGGAGGCCGACGGATCGACCAGGGGGCGGCGCCATGACTTCCGCGCCCAATCCACCGGTGCTCATCGGCACGGTGCCCCTTCTGTACGTACAGAGCATCACGATCTCAGAAGGGTACGAGGTGAAGCGCATCGCCGACAGCCAGTTCTCCCAGGCCCTCGCCCCGACCAGAAAGACGATCGCCATCGAGGCGCTGCTGCTCGGCGAGGAGCGTCTGCGAACCAAGAAGGAGCTTGAGGGCCTCGCGCTGGTGTCCCGGCTGCTGGCCGCGGCAGCCGCACCGGGGCTGGCGCTGTCCGGAATCCCTGTCGTGTGCGGCCTGGCCATCAGCCTGGACATGCAGATCACCGAACTTCGTTTCACTCAGAGCACCCAGCGCAGGGCGGCGATCGATCTCTCGATGAACCTGCAGCACGTGCCCCGCAGCCGTGCGACCGCTCTGCTCGGGGAAGCCGCCGACCTCGCGCTGGCCGCAGGGGTTCCACTGACGCCGACCCCCGTGGTCGGCACTCCGCTCCCGCGGGTTCCCACTGCCCCTCTCCCCCCGCCCCCAGCAAGGTGATCACCATGCGAAACGGCTATCTGCGCTTGCCCATCGACGCGGACGACGGCTTTCCCCAGTCCTTCCGGCTGGCCCTCGCGGAGCGCGTCTACCGGTTCGACGCCTACGTCACCGTCGTCGACGACTCGTTGCTCGACTCACCCGTCCCTCTCGAACTACCCCGCGACGGAGCTTTCCTCGTGATCGCCCTGGAGCCGGTGGACGGACGCGGCCCGGTGCCCATGTTCCGTCGCAAGGTGGTGACGGGGCTGGAGTACGAAGTGGCCGACCTGGCGATGGTGTTCACCTCCATCCGGGTTCATCCGCTCAACCTCAACGGAGCGGGCACCCACGGCTCACGGATCGTGGGAGGGGTGACCGCGCGATGGGCTTCGTGATCTGGTATCAAGTCGCCTTCCTCGACGCGGAGAACGCGCCGCCGTCACTGCGCGTGTCGAACGACATGGTCAGCGGCGAGTTCGCCGTCGACGCCGACATCACGGTCGAGTCCTGGATCGGGGCACACGCCGAGCGGTTCGAGATCGTGATCCACGATCTTCCGCTGCACCACAGCGAACAGTTGGCGCTCCGGCACCGGCAGTCCGACGCCTCCTCCGGTCCTCTGCTGGCAGACATCCGGCTCGGCTACCTGGACCGTCCCGAAACGCACACCGCCTCGGTGCTTCTGGGCGCGGTGACCTCGGTCCGTGCCCATGTCTCTTCCGACGGCGTCCTGCTCACCGAGGTGCGGGGCCAGGGGCTGGCCGGTCACCGGCTGCTGGGGACCACGTTCGAGTTCGGCAGGTCCGGCGAGACCGCGCTCGCCGACCTTGCCCAGAGCATCGGCGCCCGGGCCAAAGTCACCGTGGTGGACGGCGGACTGACCGGTACTCGCCCCGACCCGGCCGTCCGGACGGGTACGGCGCTCGCCGCGCTGGGTGAACTCGCCGACGCGGCAGGGGTGTTGTTGGCCCTCCGCGACGGCCGGGCACTGTTGGGGAACGCGGCGTCCGTGGGCGCGCCCGCACTGTTCACGCCCGAGACCAACATCGTCCGGCAGAGCCGCCGAGACGACGAGCCGACCGATCAGTCTGCGCCGGAGCCCGACCCGCGTCGGCGCCATGACCTGGTGGTCCTGGGCGATCCGACACTCCGGGTGGGAGGCACGGTCCTCATCAACCCTGCTCCGGCCTCGCAGCCGCCGGGCGCACTCCACCTGGAGTACGTGCGGCACACCTTCCTCAAGAGCGCCGGCTACACGTGCGACATCAGTGCCGTGTCCGCCCACCCCGGTGTGTCCTACCGGCGGACCGGCGCGACGGGAGTCGCGGACCGCATGCGCGGCATGGTCCGCTCGGCCCTCACCGACCGGCCCGCCATCGATGTCGGAGACGTCGTCTCGGCGCTGCCAGGAAGCGCCGATCCCGCGCACCGGGCAACCCTGTCGTACGGTCAGGAGCCTCCCTCGGGCGCGTCCGCTCCAGTGGTCGACGATCCGCTGCGAGCCGACGCGCCATGCCTCTACGACCGCCCCGTCGCCGCGCCCTTCGCCTGGGACCGCTGCGGGCTCGTCGTTCCCGTCTATCCGGGCATGCGCGCCGTGCTGGCCCACAACCGGGGAGCGGTCGACGACCCGGTGGTCTCAGGTTTCGTCTGGTCGGGAGCGGCGGACCACCAGCCTCCGGAGGCCGAGGAGGGCGACTACTGGCTGTGCCTGCCCACGGAGATCAAAGATGAGCGACCGGCCGGCAAAGGCGTCAACGATCTCACCGACCGCACGGGCCGACGCGCAGTCCAGGCGCGCGGCCTGTCCATCACGGTCGCTGACCAGCAGCTTCCCGACGTCGGCACCCGCCCCCCGGTCCCGGACGATCTCACCTTCGAGATCCGCCACGAGAAGGGCACGAAGATCACCGTCGCGCCCGATGGTGCCGTGAGCATCTCGACATCCGGGAAAGACATCGTCCTCGGCAACGGCCAGGCCTCGATCACCATCTCCGGATCACGCATCACGCTGCACGCACAGACCGTGGAGGTGACGTGATGCCCAAGGTCCTCAACACATCGGCGCAACTGACCTGTTCGCACGGCGGCACCATCACTGTCGTCGCCTCGCAGCGCTCCCTGACGGCCGGAGGCACTCCCGTCCTGATCCTCACGGACCTGATGGCCGCAACGGTCTCCGGCTGCCCGGCGCCGTGCACGAAGGTCCTCGCCGTATCCGCCGGAGCGTCCCGCACACTCCGCGCCGCCGGCACAGCGGTCGTCCTGGCCACCGTGCAGGGGACGACCGACCAGGGCACCTTCCAGTCCCTCTCCGCAGGCCAGCAGGTACTGGACGCCCGGTGACGAATCCAAAGGAGGAGATCCATGACCCTGGGAACAGATTTCGAAATCCGTGGCGGCGACCTCCTGTTCGACGGCCATGACCTGGCCCTCGTCTCCGGCCTCGAAAATCTTCTGCAGTCGCTGCGCACACGCGTACTCACCCCGCTCGGCGAGGACCGCTACGACACCCGTTACGGCCTGGACGTCCGCACGCTGTTCACCCGACCGACCGCAGCCGCGACCACCCGTGAAGTCCTGCGCCTGAATCTGGTGCGGACGATCGGCAGCGACCCACGGGTGCGGGAGGTGAGCGAGGTCCTGGTCCGTACGGCCGGTGCGAGCTCCCGTCGCGACGCCTGGATCGCAGAAGTCAGGCTGGTCACCGAGGACGACAGCCAGGTGACACTCGCTGTGGAGGTCGGCCCGTGACAGGCTTCGGACTCACGGAGGGCGGCTTCGTCCCCAAGCCCTTCGACGAGATCCTTCGGGACGCCCAGAGCCGTGCGCGCGCCGTGTTCGGCCCCGACGCCGATCTCTCGCCCGCCGGGGCGCTGGGCAAGATCCTTCAGATCACCGCCGACGAGGACGCGCTGCTGTGGGGCCGCCTCGAAGACCTCTACTACAGTTCCTTCGTCTCCACCGCCACAGGCGCCGACCTCGACCGACTGGGCGAGGACCTCGGGATCCCCCGCCCTTACAACGCCGCCACCGGAGTCGTCCGTCTCACCGTGGGCCAACCGCTCCCGGACCGAGTCCACACACTGCCCCCGGCCACGGTCCTGCTCACCGCGACGAGTCCAGCGGTCGTCTTCCGCACGGACGAGACCGTCCGGCTCAGCGCCGCCCGGCCCACGGCCGATGTCTCCGCCACCGCGTACGAAACCGGTCCGGGCGGCGACGTCGCGGCCGGCGCCGTCGTGGCCGTCGACCCCGCGTATCTCGTTCAGTTCGCCGGCGTGCGGCCCCCGACGACGGTCACCGTGACCAATCCGGCGCCGTTCTCCGGCGGGAACGCCCTCGTCAACGACACCGCGTACCGCGGTCTGCTGCTCGCGACTCCCCGCAGCATGTGGACCCTCGAAGCGGTACGGGCCGCAGTACTGCGGGTTCCCGGTGTCCTTGACGTCTTGCTCTCCGATCCGCTCGGCGGAGTGGACGTCACACAGAGCTACTTCAACCTCTTCGCCTTCGACCAGCGGGTCTTCCTCGGCGAACGCCCCTTCGGCGAGCCGTACTTCTTCGACGTGGTCGTCGCCCACGAGTTCGCGTGGCCGTGGCGCAGCGACAGCCGGATGCGGGGGATCCAGGAACGCGTCACCGACGAGGTCAACCGGTTGCGGCCGGTGGGCGTGCATCCCCGGGTCATCCCCGCCGACCACATCGAGATCGGCATGCGCGCCCGGGTCACCGTCGACTCGGGCCTGGATCCGCAGGTGCTCCAGGCCGCTCTGACGCAACGTCTCGCCGAGGATCTCGGCCGCCACCGCCTGGGCGAGGCAGTGCTGTTCTCCCAGATCATGAGGGTGTTCACCGAGCAGTCGGGAGTGCTCGACGTCCAGGATCTGCGGCTACGCCGCAATCCCCCGTTTCTCGGACGGCTCACGCTCGGCGCCGTGCCCTTCCAGAACGAGGCCATCGAGGCGGCAGTCGGCGAGAACCTCACTCTCGGTCCGACCGAAGTCGCGCTGTTCCGTGTGGACGGTGCGCTGCTCGACGTGGAGGTGGTGCCGCGATGACCCTCCCGGAGCAGCGGGGCGTCCCGGCGGACACCCGGATGGCGGCACACCTCACGCTGCCGTTCGCGCCCGGCGCCGCCCGCAGCGAGCTGCTCTTCCTGCCAGGAGCCACGACAACGCGTGCGGAGTTCGAGCCGTACGGATTCTCGGAGCATCTGGCCTCGTTCGGCGTGGAGCCCGTCCCGCGATACGTGGTGCGCACGCGACTGGCGCTGCATGCAGCGACCACGCTCACCGTCGCCTACGACGTTGCCGTCCCGGGTGGCGGCACAACGTCCCGTACGGTCGAGCTGACCTTGCCCGCCGGCACCCTGGCAGGCGCGTCGTTCCTCGTCCCCCTGCCCGACAACGCCCGCCCCGCCGCACGGCTGCGCTCCCTTACGACAGACCCGCCCGTGACCGAACCCGCTGCCACGGTCGCCGACATGTGGTCGGTCACCGCGCTGCTCGGTGAGCTGGCCGCGCTCTGCTGGATCCTGGGCGCGGAACGCGACCTCCTCACCACCCATATGGCGCTGCTGCGTGGCGCTCGCACGGTGCGTCGAGCGAGCGGAGGGACCCTCGACCGGATCGGTGCCGATCTCGGTGTGCCCAGGTTCCCTCCTCTTCCCTACGTCTATGAACCGCACACCCTCGCCCTTTACCACCTCGACGAACGGTTCGGCAGTGCCGAAGTCGCCGACGCCTTCGCACTGTACGGCGGTGTCGGACACCCCGGCATGGTGGACGGTGCCGTGCTGGGTGTTCCCGGCCGCTTCGGCACGGCAGCGGGCTTCGGCGACCTTCCCTCCGAGATCACGGTCGCCGATCACCCTGAGTTCGCGATGCCTGTCGGAGCGAGTCTGACCGCCGAGTGCATGGTCCGTCCCGATTCCGGTATCCGGGAGGGCACGGCCCTGTCCAAGCACGCCGACCCCGCGGCCCCCGCACAGGCCGGCTGGGCCCTGTCGGTCGGTGGATTCGGCAGGGGCGTGGAGCGCAACGTTCGTCTTCTTCTCGCCGACGGCACACGGCAGTTGGCGCTCTTCACCGACCTCCCGCTGGGCAGCGATCGCTACCATCACCTGGCGGGAGTGGTGGACGGCGTCGCCCGGGAAGCGCGGCTGTACGTCGACGGAACTCTGTGTGTCAAAGCTTCCATCGATGCGCTGGGACCCCTCACCACGACGGCACCGCTGCGGATCGGCCGCTCCGGAAGCCCTCCCTCTGCCGCATGGCACGGGGCTGTGGACGAGGTCCGCATCTCCGCCACCGCGCGAACCTCGTTCAACCCGGTGCTCGGCGAGAGCGACGCGAGCTACCGCCGCCGGCTGACCGTCTTCCGGCACTGGACACTGCCCGATGCGGCCGGCCTCCAAGCAGCGGTGAACACGGCGGCCGGGCCCATACTCGGCGTGGCGCAGCCGTTCACGGTCGACGACTCCGATCACGACGCGGCGAGCGGCTCGCTGCCTGTCACGGTGACACCCCGCCAGATCCCCTCCGGCGGATCGATCGACGCCGCGGGTCGCCGCGACCGACCGGAGAGCGAAGCGTCCGGATCTGCTGACGACGACCGGAACTTCGACCCGTCCACTCTGGTCACGGTCCCTTCCTCGGCCCGCCTGGCCTTCGCCGGTGCTCCTGACGCGCCCCCACGGATGCGCGTCGGGGTCCGGCGCGCTCTCCTCGCGCTTGTGGACCGGCTGACCGCGGCCGGGGCCGCGGGCGCGCTGCGCCTGCGGTCCGGCTACGATCCGGCAGCCGACGACCTGCGTGCCGTGGGTCGCGCCCTGCTGCTCCTGCACGACAGCGTGCCGCCGCCGCTCCTCGCGGCCATGGCGCAGCAGGCGGGTTTCAGTTGGGTCCGGAATCTCGGCTCCGTCTACGCGTCGGTCTCCTCGACGTCCTCGTACGACGTCCGGATCACTTCACGACTTCGCGCTCCCGCCGCTCACTATGGTGCCGACCTACTGGTGGCTCAGATCGCGGACATCGCGCTGGATCCTCCCCCGCCCCCGGGCTCCACCGTCCGCTGGTCCATGGCCCGCAGCGGCCGGGGCAGGGCGGAGTTCCTCGATCCGTCCGGGAACGCGGTCAACGGGCCCTGGTCACGGCCAACCGCCGAGCTCAGGGCAGCGCACCCCGGTCGCCTGGTCCTCCTGGCGGACGTCCGCATCGCCGGGCGCACCCTCACCGCCCTGCGAACGGTGGCGATCGGCGTACGGTCTGTCTCCGCGGGCCGGTCGATCGCGGCGGACGGAGCACAGGACGTTCCCGAACCACAGCTCACCGAAGTGGCAGACCCGCGGCTCGCTCCGTCCCATGTGATCACCGTGGACGACACCCGGCTCGGGGCATCGGACGTGGCCGCTCGGCGTATGCACCCGGCGTTGGCCATCATGCTGAGCCGCTGGCTCGACGCGCTCGCCTCGGACGGCGCCACCGGACTGCCCCGGCTCACGTCGGGCTGGCGTCCCATGGGCAGCGGCCCGGAGACCGTCGGACGAGCGCTCACCCTTGAGCGCGGCACCTGCTCCCTACCCCTGGATCGCATGGGCGCGCTGGCCCACGCGACCGGATTCGACTACGTGGCCAACACCGGCACCGCGCTCAGAATCGCCCTCCTGACGGGCAATCCGGTGACCGTGGAGGGACCCACCCTGGTGGCGGAGGCGAGCACGTCCACCCTGCGGGTCCGGCCCCGCGCACTGCCCTGTGCCGCCGCGGCGGCCGGAGACCGACTAATCGTCGCGAACCCGGGCACCGACACCGTCTCCGTGCTCGGTCCGCAGGGGCGTGTCGACAAGGTGGTGAAGGTCGGCTGGCGGCCGGTCGGGGTCGCGGTGTCAACGGACGCGTCCGTCGCCTTCACGGCAGACCGCGCCGGTGCGACCCTCACCGTGCTCTCCCTCGGCCCGGAGCCGGGCCCTCAGTCCGTGCGCTCCACGGTGCCCCTCCCCGCCGAACCCGTGGCCCTCGCACACAGCACCAGCCGGGCGACGGTCGCTGTCGCGCTCGCCGATCGGCTGGTGCTGTGCGACAGCCCTTCCGGGTCTTTCATCAGCTCTCTCCTCCTTCCCGCGCCGCCCGTGGGGCTGGCGCTCTCCCCGTCCGGGGCGACCGCGTGGATCGCGCTGGCCAACGCCACGCTGGTCAGCACGCCGCTGTCCGCACCGGCCCTGTCGGCCTCAGTCGCTCTGCCGGGTGCGCCAGGAGGAATCACTGCCACAGCGGGAAGGGTGTACGTCACCATTCCCGGTAACCGCGCACTGTGCATCCTGGATCCCGCCACCGGTGTGCTGACGACCGTGCCGGGGGTCGGCGGCACGCCGACGGCGGTCGGCGCGGACCCCTCCGGCCCCGGTGTCTACGTCGCGGACCCTTCCACGTCCCGGGTGCTGCGGCGCGCGGCGGACGGTTCCGCGCTGTCCCCCGGAGTCACCATGAGCACGGTCGGCACACCCGTGGCGCTCGCGGGCGCCGCGGGCAGGCTCTACGTCGTCACCCGAGCCGACGACATACGAGGGGGCGCGGACGCCGTCGGCGTGGTGGACGCTGCGGCGCCCCTGCCCGGCATCACCACCTTCTGGCCACTGGGAACGGGTGATGGGGAACAGCTGCGGTGGTCACTGCGGCCGGTCGCTGATGCCGAGGCCCGGCTTGACGCCGTCAGTACGCCCGTTGTGTCCGCCCACACCGGGCGTGCGGGCGCCCTGCTCGCCGTCGCCGAGTACCGCTCCCCTGATCACCCGCCCTTCAGCCTTCGTATCGGGCTCCACCCGGAGCTGCGCCGGCTGGAGGAGACGGGAACGCCGGTCGTCGTGCGCAAGGACCAGTACGACCTGGTCATGAACGTCCTGCACGAACTGCACCCCATCGGCGTCGAGGTGGACACCCGGGTACTGCGCGCTCATGTCGTCGAACTGCGGGCCGGGCTACTGGACGTCTTTCCCGCCTACACCTATCCCGCCTACCGCCAGCGGGTTCGCCCGTCGGCGCGGCCTCAGCAGGAGGACTAGCGATGGCCTTCTCCATCTCCTTCCAGCGTGCGTTCCGGCACAAAGCGTGGACCGACGCCGTCGACCGGGTGTCGGCCGGCGGGGACAACGGCTTCAACATCCGCTTCCAGACGCTCGAAGCCGACCTCGACACGATCGGAGCGCGCTTCGACGACGTCACCAACAGCCTCAACTCACTCGCTCAGGGGGTCGAGTTGGAACGCGTGGTGAACGTGGCTCCGATTCTCACCGCGACTGGCTCCACAGGCTGGGAACTCAGCACGGGAACCGCCCGGAAGCCGGGCTCGGCCACGGACGTCTCCGGAGCCGTTCCCGTCGCTCTCCCGCCCGGCGGTCGGATCGCCGCGTTCCGGGCCCTCGGCAACAACACCGGCACAGGGACGTTGACTCTGGAACTGATGAGGCAGGACCTCACCGGGCAGGGTCTGTCACCCGTCGTACGGATCCAGGTCAGCGGCCAGGCGGCAGCTCCCAACTTCGACCGGACAGAGAAACCCTCCGGTGGCGGCGGGATCGACGTGATCGACGCCGGGTCCTCGTACTTCGTGCTCGCCCGCCTGCAACACGCGAGCACGCCGGACAACGTCTTCCTGACCGGCTTTCAGGTCTTGTACCGAGCCCGGTGATCAGCCCCCACCCGCATCGCACGACGCAGACGAGAGGACGCACTGATGACCTGCTTCAACCCCAGCGGCAGTACCCCTGGACTATTTGTCGCCTACGGCGCCAACGACACAGGAGTTCGGCCCGCACCAGCCGGGACCCCGCTGTGGCTCAGCCCCGACATCCGTCTGGCATCGCAGAAGGAAGCCCCGGACCTGATCACCCACCCCGATGACTGGGACATCAATCCATGGATCGCACAGGTGGAAGTCGGCACCGAGTACTACTTCCTGGTCAGGGTGCGCAACAACGACCCGGAACGGCAGCGGCACTTCCTCAACTTCCAAGCCTGGGTCTGCGATTTCACGTTGGGAGGCATCGGACCGGCGAGCAAGGTCTCGGGTGAGTTCCAGGGCTACTCAACGGTCCCTCTCCCCGCCCACAGCAATCCCAACGCTCCCCGGCCCATGGTGGTGATGAACAGCAGCAGCCTGTGGAAACCCACCGCGGAAGATCTCGCGCGGAATCAGGGACATCACTGCGTCGGCGTCGTGGCCTGGGCCGAAGCCGATACGGTCGCCACGCCGCCCACTCCGACGGACGGCCGGGATCTGGTGGGCTCCTACATCGATCCGTCGTGCGACCGCCGCCACGCCCAGCGCAACCTCAGCGTCATCCCCAAGTCGGTCGGCATCCGTGGCGACCTCCCGATCATGCTCATGGTGCCTGTCACCGACCGCTGCCCCCTTCAGGCCCAGATCACCCTGCGCCCGGTGGACCTCAGTGACGGAGCAGGCAGGCCCCAGCCCGTGCCCGAACTGATAAGGGCAGCGCATGAACACGGCCTGGACCAGCTCTACCTGCCTGACGGGGCCCCCTTCGAGTACGTGGGAATCGGCCGCGCGGGCGGCAATTCCCACGAGAAGGACCTGCACACGAAGTTGAAGCCCGGCGGCCGTCTCGACATGCAGTTCACATTGGACCCTTCACCGGAAGAGAAGCCGGGTGACGTCTACGCCTTCGACGCCGTCACCACAGACACGGCGACAAGGCAGCGTTCTGGCGCCGCCCGCGTATACGTCCTCGTCACGGACCGCCCCTAGCCGCCGACGCAGAACCCATCGCGCCTTTCGCCCCTGCTTGGAGGCAGAATGACCGCCCGCTTCTGGCCCTTCTCAGCACGTGCGGCCTGGATCGCCAGCGCCATCCTGGTCCCCGTGCTCCTCGCGGTGACCGTGGCAGTCCAGACGAAGGGGCCGTTGAGCAGCAACGATCTCCATCCCTGGTGGTTGGTCGGATCCGCAGTGCTCGGTCTGCTGCCCGTCCTCCTGCTGGTCCTCAGCTCGGTGCAGTCAGTCGAGGCCGCAGGGGTGAGAGTCGCGTTCGACGCTGTCCAGACGGCCGTGCGCGTGGCGGAGAAGACGACGCGGACGACCATCACGGAGAATCTCGGCGCCCCCGCGGGGGTAAACGTCATGGATTCGGCAGGAGACACGATCATCACCGCGCTGAAGTCGGCCACGATCGGTGATGTGGTGATCGTCGACCTCGGAGAGGGGCGGGACTGGTGGGAGACCAGGCTGCTGCTCCTGACCTCGGGCGCCGTCAGGCTCGGCCACCCCAGAGCCATTGTGTTCACCGCGGTCTCCGCGACGCACCCGTACCGCTATCTCGGTTGGGCACCGCCCTCGCAACTGCTCCGCAGCCACCTGACCGCGAGCGTCGACCTACGACAGGCCTACCAGCGAGCCCATCGGCAGCAACTCCTCGCGAGCCTCGCGCTGCCCGACCATGAAGGAGGACCGGAGCGGTTCCCGTGGCAGACGCCTCCGGACGGTCCTTTTCCGACGCCGGCGGGGCTGGAGGGCGATTTCGCCCCGGAACGCGCACTCATGCACCAGCTGGGGCCACTCGAGAGCCCCGACACACAGCGGCATGTGACAGTCAGCCGACTGAACGAGCTTTTCGCGGCCATCCTGCACCAAGAGTCCGTCGACCAGGACGATCCTCAACGGCGTTGGATCGACCTCATCTTGAAGAGCACCGCGGACTACTTCGCCGTGACCACGGGGCACCGCCGGTTCGTGAGCCTCGTGCCTCGACGATCCGCGGTCAACGCGGTACTGCTGAGCCTCGTTCACGGTCCGCCGACGGAAGACCGCGGCCTTTGAGACGCGCTGCTGAAGCCTCACCGGGCGCAGGAGTCGGGAGGCGTCGAGTCGGTCGGTGAGGGCATTCCCGTCGGTGAGGGCGTAGGTGAAGGAGAAGAGGGGTCCGAAGGTGTCGGGGTGTCGGAGGGGGACGGTTCGGGTGTCGGGGTCGGGTCGTCGGAGGGTGACGGTGTCGGGCAGTCCGGGTCCGTGGGGTCCGGGTCGGTGGGGTCGGGAGTGGTGGGTCGGGGGCGCGGGCCGGGGGTCGTGGGGCGTGGGCCCGGGCGGGTCGGGTCCGGGGAGGCGGAGTCGCCGGGGCGCGGGTTCGGTGAGGACGACGGTGGGGGGCCGATGACCAGGCCGCCGCCGTCCCCGCCTGCCGGGCGGGTCGCGGGAGTCCTGCCGCCGGGGCCGGGGCTGGTCGGCAGTGGGCCGCGGCCGTCGGGGACCTCGTGGGCGCCGCGGCGGTAGAAGTCCAGCCAGGCCAGGACCGTGCGCAGGTAGGCGGACGAGTGGTTGTAGCTGAGGATCGCCCGGTCCAGGTCCGCCTTGCGTGAGAGGTCGCGGTTGCCCGCGCACAGGTAGTTGCCGGCCGCGAGCGCCGCGTCGTGGATGTTGTTGGGGTCGGCGCGGCCGTCCCCGTTGCCGTCGGCGCCCCAGCGGGCCCAGGTGGAGGGGATGAACTGCATGGGCCCCACCGCCCGGTCGTAGGTCGCGTCGCCGTCGTACCTCCCGCCGTCCGTGTCGGAGATCCGGGCGAATCCGCTGCCGTTGAGGACGGGGCCGAGGATGGGGGTGAGTGTCGTGCCGTCGGCGTCGACCCGGCCGCCGCGGGCCTGCCCGGACTCCACCTTGCCGATGGCGGCGAGGAGTTGCCAGGGCAGGCGGCAGCCGGGGTCGGAGTCCGCGAGAGCCTCCTCGGCGCGGCGATAGGCGGTGAGGACCGTGGCCGGGATGCCGGACTGGGTGCGCACCTCGGGGGCCTCGCTCCCGCCGCCGCCCGATGAGCCTTTGCTGCCCCGCAGGGGCGGGAGTTCGGTGTGGTAGGCGTCGGCCGAGGGGCCTGCGGGCGGGATCCACCCGTCGCCCCCGGTGGCGTTGTCCGGGGCGGCACCACGGCGCGGTGCGGCGAGCGGGCCGCCGGGCGCGCCCGATGCGGTGAGTCCGGCCACCGCGACGGCCGCGACGACGGTGCCCGCCATGCCCCGGCGCATGCGGCCGCTGCCCTTCTTGCGGTGCCTGTTGCTCGTTGCCATGACTCACCTCTCGAAGTTGCGGCGCTCAGCAGTGCTCGGCAGGAATCGGCACTGCTCAGCAGTTGGGGGCGGCGGGGCGGTCCGCGAAGCGGTCGGCGAGATACGTCATGGCCTCGGCGTTGGCCGCCTGGATCGGCCAGAGGTGGTCGCCGACCGGGGGGTGGCTCGTGGTGTCGTACGTCTTCCAGGTCAGCGGCACACCTTGGGCGCAGTACTGCTTGTGCAGGGCGTCGGCCTGGTTCGGTTCGACGAGGGCGTCCCGGGTCGCGTGGTACTGGAACACCGGCACCTTGATCTTCGGGCTGCTGCCGAGGGTGTTCTCCGTGTAGCGGGCGACCCAGGGTGCGTCGACGAGCGGGCTGCGGGTGACGTACGCGGACAGCGGTTTGTTGCCGTACTTGTTGATCATCTCGAGGGCGCAGCCGCCCCCTTCGAGGTCGGCGACCATGGTGCGTCCCGCGTCGTTGAGTACGTCGCCGAACTTGAGCTCCGGGTATGCGTTGTTGAGGCCGATCAGGGCGTAGAAGAGGAAGCCGGAGCCGGGGCGGCCGTTGAGCGGCAGGGCCACCTCCATCAAGTTGGCGGGGACTCCGCCGGCGACGATGCCCTTGAGCTTGAGTTCGGATGCGTAGTCGGGCTGGAACTCACCCGCCCACAGCGCGGCGCCGCCGCCCTGCGAATAGCCCCGGAAGGCGATCGGCGCGTCGGCGGAGAGCCCGGTGGCGGGCAGCCGCTGGGCGGCGCGGACCGCGTCGATGAGGGCGGGGCCGAGGGACTTGCCGACCATGTACGTCGTCTTGGGTCCGGGCCGGTAGCCCTCGTAGTCGGGGACGGCGACCGCGTAACCCGCCCTGAGCATGGCGTTGATGACCCACTGCTCGTACAGGGCGCCCTTGGCGATCATCCGGGACGGGGTGCAGCGGAAGGCGGGGCCCTGGGTGCCGGGCCCCCAGCCGACGATGGGCCGCGAGGCGGGGTTGCCGCCCTTGGGCACCAGGACGGTGGCGGTCACCGCGTGGGGCTTGCCGAGCGCGTCGGTGGACCGGTACATCACCTGCCAGGTGTCGACCAGGGCACGCGGCGTCGGGGTGCCGGGCTCGATCTTGCGGGAGCGGATGACGTCGCCGGGCTTCCCGTCGGGCAGGGCGGACGGCGGTACGTAGAAGTCGTCAGGCGGCAGCGGCGCGGCAGCGTTCGCACGAGCACTCGCACTCGCACTCGCACTCGCACTCGCACTCGCGGGAGCCTGGCGGGGCTCGCTGCCCGCCGTGCCCGGGAAGAGCGTGCAGGCCGCGAGGATCAGGGTGAGGACGGCGGTGAGCCGCCCTGCCCGTCGGGATATCCGTGTCGGCATGTCAGTTCCCTTGGGTGCCGGTGGTGTGTGGTGGCTGGCGGGACCGGGCTGTTGCCGCGGCCGGTTGCTGCCGCTGCGGCGGGTTGCGGGGCCTGCGCTCGGCTAGATCTGCAGTCCCTGCCGTGGGTTCTCCTGCTCTGCGATGGCGAGCTCTTCGAGATGTGCGGCAGCGGCGGGAGCTCCGCCCGCTTCACGGAAGGAGTGGCCGACACGGCGGGCGGCCGCGGCGAAGTGGGGTTGACCGAGTACGGCGTCCAGAGCGGATCCCACGGCCTTGGCGTCGGTCCGGCCGAAACGGACCCGCACGCCCGCGCCCAGAGCGGTGACCTGGGCGGCGACCACAGGCTGGTCGCCGCGGACCGGGGCCACCACCAGGGGGACGCCGTGCCACAGGGCTTCGGTGACGGTGTTGTGCCCGGCGTGGCAGACGATCGCGTCCGCGCGGGCCAGGAGGGCGAGTTGGGGCACGGCTCGGCAGATCAGGAGGTTGCCGTCGTCGCGCGGCGGCCCGAGAACCCCGTCTGGATCGACGACCACCGCGCGAAGTGCGCGTGACCGGGTGCGTATGCCGTCGACGCACTGGGCGAGGAAGTGGGCGCCCACCGTGGTGTCGGCGGTGTCGAGGGAGACCAGGACCAGCGCCCGCTCGACGTCCCGGTCGACCCACCCCCAGGGGAAGTCGGCGGTATCGGCGTCCGGTTCGGGCTCCTGGCCGAGTGCCGGGCCGACGAAGCGCGTCAGGCCGCGGTCCGGTGTCTGCGGGCCGGTGAGTTCACTGGTGGAGAAGACCAGCGTGAGCCGCGGCGAGAACCGCGGGTCGTAGCGGGCCGAGGGATCGCCGAGGCGCAACCGGAGACCGTCCAGGAGGTCGGTGATCCACTGGTCGAACTGCGGAGTGCCGATGGGGCCGCCCGAGAGCTCGGCGGAGGTGGTCGAGGAGGTGACGTAGGGGACGCCGAGCCGCTCGGCGACCAGTGCGCCCGCGACCGTCTGCTGGTCGACGACGAGCAGATCGGGCCCGAACTCCATGACCGCTGCGGTCACTCCGGGCGCCATGGCGTACGCGAGGGGCGCGAAGAAGTCGTCCCACAGGAACTTCAGCGCCGCCTCGCCGCGCAGATCGCGGGGCCTGTCGTCGACGCCGGGCGCGCCCGCGCAGGGGAAGACGGGAGTGCCATCGGCCACCAGGCCCTCCAGGACGGCGGGCTGCCCGGCCCAGGCCACCTGGTGGCCTCGGCCGGCCAGTTCGGCGGCGACGGCCGAGGCCGGGGTGACGTGGGCGGCGAGCGGCGGCACCACGAAGAGGAAGCGGCTCATCGGACACCGCCGCCGTACAGCGGCCCCTGCGCCGTCCGGTCGGGGGCAGGCGTGCCGCCGGGTTCGGCACCCCCGGCCGGGGAGACCCGGCGCGAGCCCTTCGGGCCGGGCACGAGCAGCGAGGCGGTTGCGTACCCCGCAATGCCCAGGGCCGGTTGGGCATTGCGGGTGTCGGTGAGCCCGGCGCGCGGGAGTCCGTCCGCGCCGGGGGCGGGGCAAGCGGCGTCCGCGCCGAGCAGCACGGCGCGCGGGCTGCGGGGCGGCAGGGCGTCCGGGTCGCCGGGGCGGTGCGTACGGCGCTCCCCCGCACGTCTCACCCGTCTCCCGTCCTCGCGGCCGGAAGGGATCAACCCCGGGGCCGCCTCCGGGATTGCCTCACAAGACAGCATCAGAACTCCGACCGCTCGGCGACACAGGCAATTACGTTGAATTGACAATCGAGCCGAAAGCGGAAGCTAGTCGCGCCTCGAGATGCTGGTCAAGAGACGTTTCACCGCGTACTGAAGATCTGTTGCGGGGTGAGTAAGAAGCCGGGATCAGTTGTCACTCGGGCTCACCCCGGGATTTTGGCATCGAAGTACAGATCAGGACTGCTCATTACTCACCCCGGGATGAAGCAGACGCCGAATCCAGGCAGCGTAATTCTGCTGGTAATTGACATCTTGACCGCCCAACTACCCGTCAGTAGTTTACCGATCCGAAACAGGACCGTATCTGGCGAAGATAACGACATGTACGGCCATTCTTCCTTCACCCGTTCTGCTCGTTCACGCAGTACGAGAGGCAGCTCATGAGAGCTAATCGAAAGAGAGCCGGGGTGCGTGGCGCCCTGGCCGCTGTCGCGACCGCCGGGCTGGTCACCGGCCTGATCACCGCCACCGGAGGTACCGCTTCCGCCGTTCCGCTGAAGCTGAATCAGAAGTACACCTGTAAGTTCCCGATCATCAACAACGACCCGATCGAAGTTGAGATCACCGCCGACATGCCCGCCACCATGAAGGTGGGCGAGACGGTCCCCGAGTACGACATCAAGGCCGTCACCAAGGTCAGCGCACGGGCCGCACAGGGCCTCGGCGTCATGGGCGCCGTGACCTTGGAGGGCAAGGCCACCGCCGACGTCAACGTGACCCTGCCCGGCGGCACCGGCAACCTGCCCATCAAGGTCGTCAACAACGTCGCCAAGGCCAACATCCCCAACCCGGCGGCGGCGTTCACGGTCGACGCCACCGGTAAGTCGCCCGGCAATCTGCTGACCTGGGCCGACCCCGGTACCGCCAAGTTCGACGTCACGGGCCTCAAGCTGCACAACATGATCGCCCGTGACGCGGCCGGCGCTCCGGTCCAGCTGCCGCCGTTCGGCGACGAGTTCGAGACTGCCTGCACGCTCGACGCGGGCCAGCCAACGCTCCTGCACACGATGGAGATCCAGGGCGGCAGCACCGACCCCGGGCCCGATCCGGACCCCGGACCCGACCCTGACCCGGGTCCGGACCCCTCGACGGGCAAGCAGAACGTCAACACCAAGGTCACGCCCAAGCAGGGAGGCGGTCAGCTCACCATGGCCCAGGCCGGCGACACCGTCGCACTGTCCCCGGTCGAGGAGGGCGCGGGCGGCAGCTCGACCGGCGACCTGCAGAAGGTGAGCGTCAAGGACGCCCGTAACGGCGCCAGTGGCTGGTCGCTCACCGGCAAGGTCACCGACTTCACGGGCGGCGCCGGCACCATCGGCGCGGACAAGCTCGGCTGGACGCCGTCCTGCGAGACGGCGGCCGGGTCGGCCAGCACCTGCGTGCCGGGCACACAGGGGACGGTCGGCGGGGCGGGCGCCACGCTCGCGAGCGCGCCCGACGCGGCGCAGACCGGCGGAGAGTTCACGGTCGGCGCGGGCCTCGCGCTCGACGTACCGGCGACCGCGGCCGCCGGTGACTACGCGGCCGTGCTCACGCTGACGCTGACCTGATCCCGCGT
>NZ_JBSGSG010000025.1:0-101684 GCF_053606765.1 Streptomyces sp. NPDC055189 | reverse complement strand
CCTCCCGGCTGAGCGGAGGGGCGCCTCAGGCGACGTACGAGACGAAAGGGCGTCAGCCCATGAACTTCTTGAACTCGTCCGGCAGCTCGAAGTTCTGTCCCTGCTGTCCGGCGGGAAGGCCGAAGGCGCCGCCTTCCTGACCGGCCTGCTCGCGGCGGGCGGCAGCAGCCTGCTCCTCCTGCTTGCGCTTCATCGGGTTGCCCGACTGCCGCTTGCCCTTGGCCTGCTTCTGCTTCTTCTTCTGCTTGCCGGGGCCGCCACCCATGCCGGGCATCCCGGGCATACCCGGCATGCCGCCGCCCTGGGCCATCCGCGACATCATCTTGCGGGCCTCGAAGAAGCGCTCGACCAGGTTCTTTACGGCGCTCACCTCGACGCCGGAGCCCTTGGCGATACGGGCGCGGCGCGAGCCGTTGATGATCGCCGCGTCCGCGCGCTCGGCGGGCGTCATCGACTTGATGATGGCGGCGGTGCGGTCGACGTCCCGCTCGTCCAGGTTGTTGATCTGGTCCTTGATCTGCCCCATGCCGGGCATCATCCCGAGCAGCTTGCTGATGCTGCCCATCTTCCTGACCTGCTCCATCTGGGCCAGGAAGTCGTCGAGCGTGAAGTCCTTGCCGCCCTTGCTGCCCTGCAGCTTGGCGGCCATCTTCTCGGCCTCTTGCTGGGAGAAGGTCTGCTCGGCCTTCTCGATCAGCGTGAGCATGTCGCCCATGCCGAGGATGCGGGACGCCATGCGGTCCGGGTGGAACGCGTCGAAGTCGTCCAGCTTCTCGCCGTTCGAGGCGAACATGATCTGGCGCCCGGTGACCTGGGCGATCGACAGGGCGGCGCCACCACGGGCGTCACCGTCGAGCTTCGACAGGACGACGCCGTCGAAGCCGACGCCGTCGCGGAAGGACTCCGCGGTGTTGACGGCGTCCTGACCGATCATGGCGTCGACGACGAAGAGGACCTCGTCCGGGCTGACCGCGTCGCGGATGTCCGCGGCCTGTTGCATCAGCTCCTGGTCGATGCCGAGGCGGCCGGCGGTGTCGACGATGACGACGTCGTACTGCTTGGTCTTGGCGAACTCGATCGAGTCCTTGGCGACCGCGACGGGGTCGCCGACTCCGTTGCCCGGCTGCGGGGCGTAGACGCCGACGCCCGCGCGCTCGGCGACGACGGAGAGCTGGTTCACGGCGTTGGGCCGCTGCAGGTCGCACGCCACCAGGAGCGGGGAGTGGCCCTGCCCCTTGAGCCAGAGGCCGAGCTTTCCGGCGAGCGTGGTCTTACCGGCACCCTGCAGACCGGCGAGCATGATGACGGTCGGCGGGTTCTTGGCGAACCGCAGGCGTCGCGTCTCGCCGCCGAGGATGCCGATGAGCTCCTCGTTGACGATCTTGATGACCTGCTGGGCGGGGTTCAGGGCCTGGGAGACCTCGGCCCCTGCGGCGCGCTCCTTGATCTGCTTGATGAAGGCCCGGACGACGGGAAGGGCGACGTCCGCCTCGAGCAGGGCGATGCGGATCTCGCGCGCCGTGGCGTCGATGTCCGCCTCGGACAGGCGGCCCTTGCCCCGGAGGTTCTTGAATGTCGCTGCGAGGCGGTCGGAGAGAGTGTCGAACACGGCGGTCGCGAATCCTCGGGTCGAAGGGGGCGCCCCCCGCTCGCGCGGAGCTGAGCGTGGGGGAGGGCGGATAGGTCGCCCTCCAGGGTATCTGCACCGCTGCGGGTGTGGGTCCGCAGTATCTGAGCGGGGCTCCGCACCTCGACGCGGGGCGTTCCGCCCGCCCCGATTCGCGGGGCCCCCTGCCCGATACGCGGTGACTTCCCACCCCGCATCGAGGACGTGGTGACTCCACACCCCGCATCAGGGCATCGCTCCCCTACCCCCGCAACCCCTCCTCCACGACCCGGGCCACCCCGGCGGCCCGCTCCCCCGAGAGCGGTCCCGACCCCGCTTCCGTCTCCGTCACATAGAACGCGTCCACCGCGTTCGCCCCCAACGTGGAGACATGCGCGCTGCGCACGACCACCCCGGCGGACTCCAACGCCCGCCCGATGCGGTGCAGCAGCCCCGGCGCGTCCTGGGCCCGCACCTCGATCACCGTCGCGACCCGGGAGCCGGCCGGCGCCACCGTCACGCGAGGCGGCGGGGCCACCGTGCCCCGGCGGCGGGGGTATGCCGCGTCCCGCTCCGCCAGCCGGGCCGCGATATCCAGCGACCCGTCGAGCGCCCGCACCAAGTCCGCCCGCAGCCGAGCGGCCTGCGGCAGGGAGCCGTACTCCGCGGCGACCCGCCAGTTCAGGAGCAGCACCGAGTCCTCGAGCCCGGAAGGCAGCCCGACCCCCCGCAGCTCCGCAGTACGTACTGCGAGCCGGTGCATGGCGAGCACCCCCGCGACGGCGGGCAGCACGCCGGGCTGATCCGGCACCGCGATGACCAGCTCCACGCCCAGCGGCTCCGGGTCACCGGCAGCCCCTTCCCCCTCGGTCCCCTCCGTCTGCGCCCGCAGGGCAAGCACGGGCCCACCCGTACGGAAAGCCTCCACGGCGAGCCGCTCCTGCTCGGCGGTGGGAGCGACGTCCTCCGCGCCCTCCGGCTCGTCCCCCGAGAGCACCGCCCCCACCCGCTTCACCAGGTCGGCGACGAGCGATCCGCGCCAGGCGGACCAGGCCGCCGGACCGGTGGCCAGCGCGTCCGCCTCCGTCAGCGCGTGCAGCAGCTCCAGCGTGCCCTGCGTCCCCACCGCGTCCGCGACGGACTTCACCGTGGCCGGGTCGTCGAGGTCCCGCCGCGTGGCCGTCTCGATGAGGAGCAGGTGATGCCGCACCAGGGTCGCGAGGACCGCCACGTCGCCACGGTCGAAACCGATCCGGGCGGCGACGTCACGGGCGATGATCTCCCCGGCCTCGGAGTGGTCCCCCGGCCAGCCCTTGCCGATGTCGTGCAGCAGTCCGGCCACGAGCAGCAGGTCGGGCCGCCCCACGCGCCGGGTCAGCTCCGAGGCCTGCACCGCCGTCTCCACCAGATGCCGGTCGACCGTCCACGTGTGTACGGCGTTGCGCTGCGGCCTGCACCGCACCCGCTCCCAGTCGGGAAGCAGCCGGGTGATCAGCCCCTCGGCCTCAAGGGCCTCCCAGACCTCCACCGTCGGCCGCCCCGCGCCGAGCAGCGTCACCAGCTGCTCCCTGGCCTCCGCGGGCCACGGCGTGGGCAGCGGCCGCACCGCCGCCGCCATCCTGCGCACCGCGTGCAGCGAGAGCGGAAGACCGGCCTGGGCCGCGGCGGCGGCGGCCCGCAGCGGCAGCACGGGATCGCGCTCGGGCCTTGCCGCCCTGGCGAGGACCACCTCCCCGTCCTGCTCAACGACGCCCTCGGCCAGCGGCGACCGCTCGGCCGCCGCCCCCTTGCCGCCGCCCAGCATGGCCCGCAGCCGCGGCCGCACGGACCGGGACCGCAGCACCCGGCCCACCTCGCGCCACGTCACGTCACTCGCGTAAGAGACGGTGCGGGCGGCCTCGTACACCTGCCGCAGCAAGGTGTCCGCGTCCAGGAGTCCCAACTCGGCGGCGACCTGGTCCTGCTCCTGCAGGGCGAGCCGGTCCGTGGCCCGCCCGGTGGTCAGATGCAGCGCGTCCCGTACGTCGAGGAGCCGCCGCCGGGCATCGGAGAGCCCCTCCCTCGGCGCGTCCGCCAGCCACGACGCGGCGACGGCCCGCAGCGCGGTCGCGTCCCGGAGCCCGCCCCTGGCCTCCTTCAGGTCGGGCTCCAGGAGGTAGCTCAACTCCCCCTGCCGCTCGGCCCGTTCCTCGCACAGCTCCCGCAGCTCGGGCAGCTTCTTCGGCGCGAGGTTGCGCCAGTCGGCGAGCACCGCGGTGCGCAGGCCCGCGGTAAGACCGAGGTCGCCCACCACGTGCCGGGCGTCGAGCAGCCCCAGCTGCACCTTCAGGTCATCGCCCGCGGTCTTGCGCGCCTCGGCCGGTGTCCGCACGGAGTGGTCGAGCGCGAGCCCGAGGTCCCAGATGGGGTACCAGACGCGGTCCGCGAGGGCCGCCACCTCCCCCGCGTCCGCGCTGCCGTCGTGCAGCAACAGCAGATCGAGGTCGCTGCGCGGCGACAGCTCCCCCCTGCCGTAGCCGCCCACGGCGACCAGCGAGGCCCCGCGCGGCGCGCCCGCGGCCGTGAAGAGCCCGGTCAGCCAGTCGTCCGTGAGGTCGGCGAGGGCCGAACGGCGCGGCGGCCCGGACTGCGCCTCCCCCTGAAGGAGGCGCAGCCGGGCCGCCGCATAGCCGCTGGGTCCGGAGTCTTCCGAGTCCGATTCAGTACGTACGTCCACACTCGTCACCCAGCAGCTCCTGTCAGTCCCGCTCAGTTCCGCTCTGTTCCGGTCGGCATGACCCGGCCCGACCCGTCCCGCGTCACAGCGCGTCGGGTCCGCGCTCGCCGGTCCGTACCCGGACCGCCGTCTCGACCGGGACGCTCCAGACCTTGCCGTCCCCGATCTTGCCGGTCCGGGCGGCCTTCACCACGACATCCACGAGCTGTTCGGCGTCGTCGTCCTCGACGAGGACCTCGATGCGGATCTTCGGCACGAGATCGACGGTGTACTCGGCGCCGCGGTAGACCTCGGTGTGACCGCGCTGGCGGCCGTAGCCGCTGGCCTCGGTGACGGTCAGGCCCTGGACGCCGAAGGCCTGGAGGGCCTCCTTGATCTCGTCGAGGCGGTGCGGCTTGACGACCGCGGTGATGAGCTTCATGCGTCCACCTTCTTGTCCTTGCCGGCCGTGTCGTTGCCGGCCTTTCCTGCCTCCTGGACCGGGCTCGGCACGGCGGCCGTGCGGGGCGCCGTGCCGCCGCCCGCTCCGCTGAAGTCGTACGCGGTCTCGGCGTGCTGCACCTGGTCGATGCCCGCGACCTCTTCGTCCTCGCTGACCCGCATCCCGATGGTCTTGTCGACCAGGAGGGCGAGGATCGCGGAGGCGATGAGGGAGTACGCGAGGACGGCGCCGACACCGGCGGCCTGCTTGCCCAGCTGGTCGAGGCCGCCGCCGTAGAAGAGGCCCTTGGCGTCGGACTGGACACCGCCGGTGGCGAAGAAGCCGACGAGCAGCGAGCCGACGACACCGCCGACGAGGTGGACGCCGACGACGTCGAGGGAGTCGTCGTAGCCGAACTTGAACTTGAGGCCGACGGCCATGGCGCACAGCAGACCCGCGATGGCGCCGACGGCGATCGCGCCGAGCGGCGAGATGGAGCCGCCGGACGGGGTGATGGCGACGAGTCCTGCGACGGCACCGGAAGCGGCGCCCAGCGTGGTGATCGCGCCGTGCCGGATCTTCTCGTAGGCGAGCCAGGCCAGCATGGCCGCGGCCGTGGCGACCTGCGTGTTCAGGAACATCATCGCGCCGACGCCGTCGTTGTTGCCCAGCCACGATCCGGCGTTGAAGCCGAACCAGCCGAACCAGAGGAGCGCGGCGCCGAGCATGACGAGCGGCAGGCTGTGCGGCCGCATCGGGTCCTTCTTGAAGCCGACGCGCTTGCCGATGACCAGGATCACGCCGAGCGCGGCGGCACCCGCGTTGATGTGCACGGCCGTACCGCCGGCGAAGTCGATGACGCCGAGCTCGAAGGCCCAGCCGCCCGTGCCCCACACCCAGTGCGCGACCGGGAAGTAGACGATCGTGGCCCAGAGCGCGACGAACAGCGCCCAGGCGGTGAACTTCACGCGGTCGGCGAGCGCACCGCTGATCAGTGCGGGCGTGATGATCGCGAACATCAGCTGGAAGACCGCGAAGACATAGACCGGGATGCTGTAGCCGTCCCACAGCTCCGTGAGCCCTATGCCGCTCAGGCCCACGTAGTCGGACGACCAGCCGAAGAGGCTGCCGTGGTCGGTGCCGAACGCGATGGAGAAGCCGTACAGCACCCAGAGGATGGTGACGATCCCCAGACTGATGAAGCTCATCATCAGCATGTTCAGCGTGCTCTTGACGCGGACCATGCCTCCGTAGAAGAAGGCGAGTCCCGGTGTCATGAGCATCACCAGGGCGGAACAGATGAGCATGAACCCGGTGTTGGCGGCAGACAGCTGCGGGGCGTCTGCGGCGATCGTGATGCCTGGGGGCATCGGCGTCTCCTCGTCGTCGTATGCGGCCCGTGCGGGCGGGGCAGGTGGGGTCTCCCCTGGTCGAGCGGGACCGAGAGCTTGGGGAAGGGTGGGCCGTTATGCGCCATGAGATTGGCCCAGCGCCGTTTCAGGGGGCGCCCCTCGATGTTTCGCCGCAGTGACGAAGAGGTCGTACGTGTTACGCGTCCATGAACTGCCGGGTCAGGCAGGGGGCGGTTTCCTACCCTGCGCACACGGCAAGAACCGGCCGCGACGGCCATCCGATTGACCAGGCATGGGGGAGCCGAGTCGGGCAGTTCGGGATGGGCCGGCCGCGGCCGGAGTTCTGGTGGGGCGCCGTCAGACCGCCTCCGCGGTTTCCGGCATCTCGACGGCGAGCTGTTCGGTGAGCTGCACGACCTCGGCGTTGTCGCCGAAGTCCCGCACGGCGGTGTCCACGGTCTTGCGCAGCCGGGTGTTGACCCGCTCGGAGCGGACCTTCTTGGCGATGGTGAGGGCCTTGCCCGCGAGGACCGTGCTCTGCTCGGGCTCGCGCTGGAGCAGGTGGACCGTGGCCATCCCGATGAGGTTCAGTGCGTACGAACGCTGGTGCTCGGAATCCTTGCCGAAGAGATCGACGGCACGCTCCATGACGGGCTCGGAGAGCGAGGCGTACGTGGGGCTGCGTCCTGCGACATAGGCCAGGTCACGGAACGAGTGGGCGTTCTCGCCGTTGAGCTCGGCCTCGGAGAAGAAGCGGATCCAGTCGGGCTCGGGCTCGTCGAAGTCCAGGGCGTCGGCGAAGGTGTCCTCGGCCATCCGCACGGCCCGTTTGCACCTGCCGGGCTGGCCCATGCTGGCGTAGGCGCGGGCCTCCATCGCATACAGCATCGCCTGGGTGCGCGGGCTCGCGCAGTCCCGGCTTCCGTACTGCGCGAGGTGGATCAGTTCGAGCGCGTCGTCGGGCCGCCCGAGGTGGATCATCTGGCGGCTCATGCTGGAGAGGATGTACGAACCGAGCGGCTTCTCGCCCGCTTCCTTCGCGGCGTGCAGGGCGAGCACGAAGTACTTCTGGGCGGTGGGCTGGAGGCCGACGTCATAGCTCATCCAGCCGGCCAGCTCGGCCAGTTCACCGGCGACCTTGAAGAGCCGCTTGGACGTGGCATCGGGCTGGGGCTCCTGCAACAGGTCCGTCACCTCGTGCAGTTGGCCGACGACCGCCTTGCGCCGAAGGCCGCCGCCGCACTGGGCGTCCCACTGCCGGAACATCACGGTCGTGGACTCCAGGAGGTCCAGCTCCGGTTTGGAGAGCCGACCGGGCCTGCGGGAGGGCGTGGACGGCTCGGGGTCGCCGACGGGGCTCGTCGGGCCGGGGACCAGCCAGCGCTGCATGGGCTCGATGAGGGCGGTGCCCGCGGAGAGCGCGAGCGAGGTGCCGAGGAAGCCGCGCCGGGCCAGCATGAGGTCGCTGCGCGAGAACTCGCTGATGAGTGCGACGGTCTGGGGGCCGGTCCACGGCAGGTCGACACCGGAGACGGAGGGCGACTGGTGCGCGGCGCGAAGGCCGAGGTCCTCTACGGCGACGACGCAGCCGAAGCGCTCGGAGAACAGCTCGGAGAGGATGCGCGGGATGGGTTCGCGCGGATTCTCGCCGTCCAGCCAGCGCCGCACCCGCGAGGTGTCGGTGGAGATGTGGTGAGCACCCAACTGCCGTGCCCTGCGGTTCACTTGCCGCGCCAGCTCGCCCTTCGACCAGCCGCTGCGCACGAACCAGGAATTGAGCAGTTCGTTGGGGCGCTTCTCAGCGTTCGTACCACTTCCGCCACTGCCGCCCACTGGAACGCCCCCATCCCTCACGACACTTATGCGCGGTCCCACGCCAAGCCCTAGCCAAGCCTTACCAGAATGCCGCGCATTGCGGCTCTCCGTCCGGAGAACGTCACCCATCGAACAGGAAACCGAGTTGCCTCCGGCATACCCACGAGTGCACGGCACTCAGGGGCCGTGCACTGAAAGTAATCCTACGATCACCCGTCCGGCGAGGGCGATCCCGGAAACGCCACCATTCGCCACCCCTTCGAATGAACTCCCGTCCCGCAACAAGCGATTCACTTGACAGTGGACGTCCGAGGGTGGGCGGAAGGGAGCACTTGAGGGCGCGCATGACCGAGCGCACCCCCCTTCGGACACCGGGCGCCCGCACAAAAGCACAGGGTCACGATCCGATTCCGTCACGTAACCACACCGCGCTCGACCCGTTGGAGGGGGCATGGGCTTCACGATCGGCGGCATCCGGGGAATCGACAAGCCCCGCACCGGTTCCCGATGGCGCGGGCGCGCCTCGGACTGCACCGCGGTGGCCGAGTACACCGGACTGTGGGGATGGGCCGCGGTCCCCGGCGCACGCGCCCTGGACGGCCGCTGCTCCTGCGGCGTGGCCGCCTGCGCGGCCCCCGGCGCCCACCCGCTGGAGTTCGCTCCCGAGGTTCCCGCCGGGGCGACGCTCGACGAAGTGACGGAAGCCTGGGCCCAGTTCCCCGGCGCCGCCGTGCTGCTGCCCGTGGGGCGCGCCTTCGACGTGCTCGAAGTGGCCGAGGCGGCGGGGCGCAGGGCGCTGGTCCGCCTGGAGCGCATGGGCCTGCCGCTCGGCCCGGTGGCGGCAACGCCGGACGGCCGCGCGCACTTCTTCGTCGCCCCCGGCGCCGCCGCCGAACTCCCCCAGCTGCTCTACCGCATGGGCTGGGACGACGCGGACCTCGACCTGCACGGCCGCGGCCCCGGCAGCCACCTCACGGCCCCGCCGTCCGACCACGGGGGCCTCGGCCCGGTCCGCTGGCTGCGCGCGCCCGACCTCGACTCGGCGACGCATCCGCCGCAGGCGCGGCTGATCCTGGGGACCCTGGCGTACGTGGCCCATCGCTCACCCGCGTAGGAACCGCCCGCACACGGAAGTGCCCCACCCCGGCTGCACCCCGGGGTGGGGCACTTCTTTCGTACGTCGCTCGTACGTCGCTCGTACGTCGCTCGTACGCGGCCGACGCGGGCCGGACGGGCCGGGCGGAGCGCCTACTCCCCGATCAGCGCGTCGACGAACGCCTCGGGCTCGAACGGCGCCAGATCGTCCGCCCCCTCGCCGAGGCCCACCAGCTTCACCGGCACACCCAGCTCCCGCTGGACGGCGACGACGATTCCGCCCTTGGCGGTGCCGTCCAGCTTCGTCAGGACGATGCCGGTGATGTCGACGACCTCGGCGAAGACCCGCGCCTGCACCAGGCCGTTCTGCCCGGTCGTGGCGTCCAGGACGAGCAGCACCTCGTCGAGCGGCGCGTGCTTCTCGACGACGCGCTTGACCTTGCCGAGCTCGTCCATGAGGCCGGTCTTGGTGTGCAGCCGGCCCGCGGTGTCGATGAGGACGACGTCGGCGCCCTCCGCGATGCCCTCCTTGACCGCGTCGAAGGCGATCGACGCCGGGTCGCCGCCCTCGGGTCCGCGGACCGTGCGCGCGCCCACGCGCTCGCCCCAGGTCTGCAGCTGGTCGGCGGCGGCGGCGCGGAACGTGTCGGCTGCGCCGAGGACCACCGAGCGGCCGTCGGCGACCAGGACGCGGGCGAGCTTGCCGGTGGTGGTGGTCTTGCCGGTGCCGTTCACGCCGACGACCATCACGATGCCGGGCGTCTCCAGGCCCGACTCGGTCTTGACCGTGCGGTCGAATTCCGGGCCGACCAGCGTGAGGAGTTCCTCGCGCAGGAGGTTGCGCAGTTCGTCCGGGGTGCGGGTGCCGAGCACGCGGACGCGCTCGCGAAGCCGCTCGACCAGTTCCTGGGTGGGGGCGACGCCGACGTCGGCGGTGAGGAGCGTGTCCTCGATCTCCTCCCACGTGTCCTCGTCCAGGTGCTCGCGGGAGAGGAGCGTGAGCAGCCCCTTGCCGAGTGCGTTCTGCGAGCGGGAGAGCCGGCTGCGCAGGCGGACCAGGCGACCTGCCGTGGGCTCCGGGGTCTCGATCTCCGGCGCGGCCGGCTCTTCGATGACGACGGGGGCCGACGCCGAGGGCTCGGCGAGCGGGAGTTCCACCTCCTCGATCGTGCGGCGCGGTTCGTCGCGCGGCGTCTCGGCCTCGTCGCCGACGTGCGGCTCGGCCGGAGGAGCGGTGATGGTGGGCGTGGACGACGGGGCCTTCGGCGGCAGCTGCTTCTTCTTGCGGCTGCCGATCACGAGCCCGCCGAGCGCGCCGATCACGACCACGGCGATGACTACAGCAAGGATGACGATTTCCATAACCCAACCAGTATGCGTGAGCGTGACCTCAAGCACGCCGATGCGTTACCTGCGCAAGGCCCAGTGTCCTGCGGGCCGGGCTGGCCCGCCGCCAGACCTCGCGTCGGCGAGAAGCCCTTCAGGGCGGAGTCACAACTCACCCAGTATCAGAGTGTGAGTCGGTACGCACAGGCCGTACCCGGGGCGTGTACGGCTCATATCGTGGGCCGCACACGCCCCGCTTTGGGTGATCCCACGAATCACATGCCGCGATAGTGCCCATTACTCGGACTAAAGTACGATAGAGCTCTCCGTATCAACGCGCGTAGAGTCCAACCCGATCACCCCCACGGACGGATCGCGGCGTTGCGATCCGAGCGAGAGGCACGGACCCCACCCCATGAGCACCACCGCCGAAACCGAAGGCGCCCTGGAGACACGCGGCCTCGAGCCCGTCCCCGACTCCGAGCGCACGGGCCGGACCCGCGAGCTGTTCCCCACCTGGGTGGCGGCCAACATCAGCGTCCTGCTGCTCACCATGGGCGCGGGTCTCATCGTGACCAACGGCCTGAACTTCTGGCAGGCGCTGGTCGTCGCCCTCGTCTCGCCCCTCCTGAGCTACGGCCTCGTGGGGCTGATCTCGATCGCGGGCAAGCGCGGCGGCTCCCCCGGCATGACGCTCTCGCGCGCCGTCTTCGGCCAGCGCGGCAACCTCTTCCCGGGCTCGCTGATCTGGGTCGCGCGCTGGGGCTGGGAGACGATCAACGCGGTGACGGGCGCGTACGCGATCATCACCGTCCTGGACATCTGCTTCGGCGTGAAGTCCAGTACGTGGCTGACGATCGTGACCCTGTTCGCCTTCGTCGCCTGTACGTTCCTGATCAGCGGCCTGGGCCGCAAGGTCCTGCACATCTGCAACACCTGGGCGACGTACCTCTTCGGCGCGTTCAGCGTGCTCGTCCTGGTCTACCTGGTGGCCAACACCCCCTGGTCGGACGTCTTCTCGCGGCCCGCGGGCTCCACCGCGGCGATGGTCGCGGGCGTCGGCGTGATCGCCGCGGGCGGCATCAGCTGGGTCCCCACAGGCCCTGACTTCACGCGCTACCTCCCGCGCAAGGCCTCGAACAAGGCGCTCGTGGGCAACGCCATCGGCGGCGCCGGCATCGTCGTCGTACCGATGGTCCTGATGGGCGCGGTCATGGCGGTCAGCACACCCAGCCTGTCGAACGCCTCCGACCCGGTCTCCTTCCTCGGCCAGCTCCTTCCGACCTGGATCGCGGTGCCGTACCTGGTGATGGCCCTGATCGGCATGCTCCTGATCAACTCGATGTCGATGTACTCCGCGGGCTTCACCGCGATGACGCTCGGCATCAAGGTCCCGCGCACCTGGGCCGTGTCCATCAACGCCATCATCAGCCTGATCTTCGGCTACCTCCTGATGAACGTGGCCACCAGCTTCATCGGCTCGTTCATCTCCTTCCTGACGCTGCTCGCGGTCGCGTTCTCCGCCTGGATCGGCGTCTTCGGCGTCGACATGCTGCGCAGGAAGACGTACGACGGCGAGGCGCTGATGGACACCAAGCGCACCAGCGCCTACTGGTACAAGGCCGGCTTCGCCTGGCAGGCCATGACCGCGTGGGCGATCGCCCTGGTGATGGGTCTGCTCTTCACGAAGGTCGACTGGTTCAGCGGCCCGCTCGCCACGTCCTGGATCGGCCGCAACGGCCTGGGCTGGCTGGCCACGATCCTCATCGCGGCCGCGCTGTACGCGGTACTGCCGAGGGACCCGGCCGTCGAGACGCCCGAGGGCCCGGAGGGCAAGAGCGGCGGCGAGACGGAGCTGGTCTCGGCCTGATCCGGATCAACCGCCGCGCGACACTGGTCATCTGACACCGCGTCATCTAACGTCCCTCTTCGCCCGCCCACGGTGAAGGGGGACGTTTCCATGCCCGTCACAGTCGTACGCTTCAACCTCGTCGATCCGGATGCCACGCCCTCCTCGCTGAGCGACCGCTACAAGGCCGCCCTGGAGATGGCCGCGTACGCGGACGACCGGGGCATCTCCACCGTGCAGACCGAGGAGCACCACGGCGTCGGGAACAACTGGCTGCCCTCGCCCTTCACGTTCGCCGGCGCGGTGTTCGGCGCGACCCGGCGCATCGCGGTCACGGTCTCCGCGATCATCGGCCCGCTGCACGATCCGCTGCGGCTCGCCGAGGACATCGCCGTGCTCGATCTGCTCAGCGGCGGCCGTCTGGTGACGGTGGCGGGGATCGGCTACCGGCCCGCCGAGTACGAGGCGTTCGGCGTCGAGTGGAAGCGGCGCGGCAAACTCCAGGACGAGCTCCTGGAGACCCTGTTGCAGGCGTGGACGGGCGAGCCCTTCGAGTTCCGCGGCCGCACCGTACGCGTCACCCCGCGCCCGTTCACCCGACCGCACCCGATGCTCCTGGTCGGCGGCTCCTCGCAGGCGGCGGCCCGCCGCGCGGCCAGGCTCGGCCTGCCGTTTTTCCCCAGCGCCCATCTGCCCGAGCTCGAGGCGTACTACAACGAACGCCTCGCGGAGTACGGCACCGAGGGCTGGACCATGATGCCCGCGGCCGAGACCCCGCTCCTGCACATCGCGGACGACCCGGACCGCACCTGGGCCGAGCACGGCGCGCACTTCCTGCACGAGGCCCGCACCTACGCCTCCTGGCAGTCCAAGGACATCCGCTCGGCGGTGAAGTCCGCCGCCACCACGGTCGACGAGCTGCGCGCCGAGGGCGTCTACCGCGTCCTGACGCCCGACGAGTGCGTGCGGTACGTGCAGGGCGGCGCCGCCAATCTCGTACTGCACCCGCTGTCGGGCGGGATGCCGGTGGACGAGGGATGGCGCAGCCTGCACCACTTCTGCGAAAACGTACTGCCCCGGCTCAAGGAATAGGTCCTTGAACCGGGGCAGCTTCCTAGGAAGAGGGGCAGCGGGGATTAGCCCATCTCCTCCAGGGTCTTGCCCTTCGTCTCCTTGACGAACTTCATGACGAAGGGGATCGAGATCACGGCGAAGGCGCCGTAGATGATGTACGAGCCGGTCAGGCTCCACTCGGACATGCTCGGGAACGTCTTGGTGATCGCGAAGTTGGCGAGCCACTGGGCCGACGCGGCCACACCGAGGGCGGCGGCGCGGATCCGGTTCGGGAAGATCTCACCGAGCAGCACCCAGACCACCACGCCCCAGGAGAGGGCGAAGAAGAGCACGAAGGCGTTGGCGGCGATGATCGCGGTCAGGCCCTGCGCGTTCGGCAGCGAGACGTTGTCGCCGGAACCTGTGCGGTACGAGAACGCCCATGCGCAGGTGAAGAGCGCGAGCGCCATGCCCGCCGAGCCGATGATGGCGAGGGGCTTGCGGCCGATGCGGTCGACGAAGACCATCGCGATGACCGTACCGATGATGTTCACGATCGACGTCTCGAACGAGTACAGGAACGAGCTGCTCGGGTCCTTGCCGATCGACTGCCACAGCTGGTTCGAGTAGTAGAAGATCACGTTGATGCCGACGAGCTGCTGGAACACCGAGAGCCCGATGCCGATCCAGACGATCGGCAGGAAGCCGACCTTGCCGAGCAGGTCCTTGAACGAGGACTTGTGCTCGCGGCGCATGCCCTCCTCGATCTCGGCGACGCGCCCGTCCAGGTCGATCTCGGTGCCCTCGACCTCGCCGAGCACCTTCTTCGCCTCGGTGTTGCGGCCCACCGAGATCAAGAAGCGCGGCGACTCGGGGATCGCGAAGGAGAGCAGACCGTAGAGGACGGCGGGGATGACCATGACGCCGAGCATCAGCTGCCAGGCCTCCAGGCCCAGGAGCTTGCCGCGCTGGTCGCCGTCGGCCACGTTCAGGATGCCCCAGTTGACCAGCTGGGAGACGGCGATGCCGATGACGATCGCGGCCTGCTGGAAGGAGGCGAGACGGCCTCGGTACGCGGGCGGGGCCACCTCGGCGATGTAGGCCGGGCCGATGACCGAGGCCATGCCGATGCCGATGCCGCCGATGAAGCGCCACATCGTCAGGTCCCACGCGGCGAACGGCAGGGCGGAGCCCACGGCACTCGCGGCGAAGAGGACGGCGGCGATCTGCATGCAGCGGATGCGGCCGATGCGGTCGGCGATGCGCCCGGCGATCGCGGCACCGACGGCACAGCCGAGCAGTGCGGTGGCGATGATCCAGCCGAGCATGTTCGCGTCTACGTCGAAGCGGTGCTGGATGGCGACGGTGGCGCCATTGATCACCGAACTGTCGTAGCCGAAGAGGAAGCCACCCATCGCGGCGGCTGCCGTAATGAAGATGACATGGCCGAGATGGTCCGGGTGGGCCTCTCTGCCTCCGGGCTGCGGCGCCTTCGTTGTGCTGGTCACATGGACTCCTCGGGCCACCGGCAACATCGCCGGGGGTGGGGGTGAGCACTTCAAGTGGCGCACAACTTCGCGCCGCCCACCACCTGAAGGTAAAAGCAACGTTGCAGAGACTATGCCTTCAAGTTTCGAAGTCAAGACCTGGGTTCCTGTGAACTTCAGGCACTCCTGAGGCAGGCTTCGTTCAAGTGTTGAAGTAATCAAGGAGGGCCGGTGAAGGCCGGTGCTGGACTGGGGGCCAGCCGGTAAAGGGCTAACGCAGCCGCTGGCTGATCACCTTCGAGACGCCGTCGCCCTGCATCGAGACGCCGTACAGCGCGTCCGCGACCTCCATCGTCCGCTTCTGGTGCGTGATCACGATGAGCTGCGAGGCCTCCTGCAGCTCCTCCATGATGCGGATGAGCCGCTGCAGGTTGGTGTCGTCGAGCGCGGCCTCGACCTCGTCCATCACATAGAAGGGACTGGGCCGTGCCTTGAAGATCGAAACGAGCAGCGCGACGGCCGTCAGGGACCGCTCACCGCCGGAGAGCAGCGAGAGCCGCTTGACCTTCTTGCCGGGCGGCCGGGCCTCGACGTCGACGCCCGTGGCGAGCATGTTGTCGGGGTCGGTCAGGATGAGCCGCCCCTCGCCGCCCGGGAAGAGCCGCGAGAACACGCCCTCGAACTCACGGGCCGTGTCGCGGTAGGCCTCGGTGAAGACCTGCTCGACGCGCTCGTCGACCTCCTTCACCACTTGCAGGAGGTCCGCCCGCGTCTTCTTCAGGTCCTCCAGCTGCTCGCTGAGGAACTTGTGGCGCTCCTCCAGCGCGGCGAACTCCTCAAGGGCCAGCGGGTTCACTTTTCCGAGCTGCTGATACGCCCGTTCGGCTGACCTCAGCCGCTTCTCCTGCTCACCGCGGACGTACGGCACCGGCTTGTTGCGCGGGTGCTCCGGGTCCTCGGGCAGCTCCTCGCCCTCGGCGGCGGGCGAGGGCGGCACGAGCCGGTCGGGGCCGTAGTCGGCGACGAGACCTGCCGGTTCCACACCGAGTTCCTCCAGTGCCTTGGACTCCAGCTGCTCGATCCGCAGCCGCTTCTCGGCACCGAGTACCTCGCCGCGGTGGACTGAATCCGTCAATTTGTCGAGCTCGGCCTTGAGGTCGCGCCCCTGGTTCCGCTCGGCGGTCAGATCCCGCTCCCGCACCTCCTTGGCCCGCTCGGCGGCCACCCGCTCCTCCTGCGCCCGTACGAGAGAGATCTCGACGTGCGCGAGGAGCTGGCGCGCACCATCGGCGACGGCACCGGCGACCGCGGCCTCGTGCCGCATCCGGGCCTTGCGCTGCTCGGCACGCGCGCGTGCCTCGCGTTCGGCGCGGGCTGCCCGGTCGAGCGAGTCGGCGCGCCCTGAGAGCCCCTTGACCCGCTCCTCGTGCGTACGGACCTGGAGCCTGGCCTCCATCTCGGTCTGCCGGGCATTGGCCCCGTCGGCGGCAAGCCGGTCCCGTACGGAGGTGTCGGGCTCCTCCTCGGCGGGGGCCTCCTCCGCCACGGCAAGCCGCTCGGCCAGCTCTTCGGCGTCCTGGACCGCCCTGTCCAGGGCCTCCTGCGACTTGGCGGCGGCGGCCGCACTGCGCTCGGCCTCACCGGCGGCGCCACGCGCCTGCCCGGCGAGCGCGCCGAGCTGCTGCGCCACCGACGACTTCTCCCGGTCGGCGGCGCGCCTGCGCTCCCCCAGCTCCTCCACCAGCGCGGCGGCCTCCTTGCGCCGCTCGCCCGCATCCTGCTGTGTGCGCGCCAACTCCTCGCACTGCCCGGCGAGTTGTTCGAGCTCGGCCGCCGCCTCGTCCACGGAGGCCTGCACCTCGATCAGGCTCGGCGCCCCGGCGGACCCGCCGTGCGCGAAGTGCGCCCCCAGCAGGTCGCCCTCGGCGGTGACGGCGGTGAGCTCCGGGTGGGCGTAGACGAAGTCCTCGGCATCCTCAAGGGTCCCGACCGCGACCATCCCCCGCAGCAGCCGCCGCACCGAGGGCATCAACTCCTGAGGCCCGCGCACCAGTTCGGCCACCAGAGGCGGCCCGTCGGCACCCGCGGGACGTACGTCACCGGGGTCGGCGTCCGGCGCCCCCGTCAGCAGCAGCGCGGCCCGGCCCGCGTCCTGCTTGCGCAGCAGCCGGATGGCTTCCGCCGCCGACGCCGGTGTGGCCACCGCGATCGCGTCCGCCGCGGCACCGAACGCCGCCGCGACCGCCACCTCGTACCCCGGAGCGACCGTGAGCAGCTCCGCCGCCGGACCGAGCAGTCCCGTGAGGCCGTCCTTGGCGGCGAGCAGCGCCCCCGTACCGTCCTTGCGCCGCAGGCCCAGCGCGAGCGCCTCGTGCCGGGCGGCGACCGCGGCCCGCTTGCGCTCGGCGGCGGTGGCCGCCTCCCTGGCCGCGGTCAGGGCGCCCTCGGCCTCCGTGAGGGAACGCTTCGCCTCGTCGTGCCGCTCGCCGAGCTCCGCGTCACCGGCGTCGAGCCCGTCGACCTCCGCCTTCAGCTGCTCGTACTCCTGTTGGGCCGCGACCGCGCGCTCGCCGGCCTCGTCACGGGCCACGGAGAGCCTGTCGATCTCGGCCTGCGCCGAGCCCGCCCGCGAACGCGCCGCGTTGACCTGGCCGTTCAGCCGCGCGAGCCCTTCACGCCGGTCGGCGATGGCCCGTGCCGCGTCCTTGAGGCGGCGCTCCTCCACCGCCAGCTCCCGCTCCAGATCGGCACGGTGGCCGACGGTGTCCTCAAGCGCGTGCTCGGCCGCTTCGAGGGCGGCCTCCAGCTCCGCCTCCTGCTCACGGATCCGCGCGGCCTCGCGCTCCATGTCCTCGGGGTCACGGCCGCGCCGCTCCTCCGGGGGCGCTGCGGTCGCGCTCTTCACGCGGGCGTCGGCCAGCGACACCGTGCCGCGCACCCGCTCGGCAAGCTGCGACAGCTCGTACCACGTCTGCTGCGCACGCTGGAGCCGCGGCGTGAGGCGCCGCACCTCGTCCTCAAGCTCGCCCTCCCGCTGGAGCGCCTTCTTCAGCTCGGCCTCGGCACTGTCCTTGCGCCGCTTGAGCTCCGCCTCGTCGGCGATCTCGGTCCGCAGCGCGTCCCGCAGGCGTACGAGATCGTCGGCGAGCAGCCTCAGGCGGGTGTCGCGCAGGTCGGCCTGGATCACGGCGGCCCTGCGCGCCACGGCGGCCTGCCGCCCAAGCGGCTTGAGCTGGCGCCGGAGCTCGTCGGTCAGGTCCTGTACGCGGGCGAGGTTGGCCTGCATCGCGTCGAGCTTGCGCAGCGCCTTCTCTTTGCGCTTGCGGTGCTTGAGGACACCCGCGGCCTCCTCGATGAAGGCGCGGCGCCCCATGGGGTCGGCGTGCAGGACGCCGTCGAGCTGGCCCTGCCCGACGATGACGTGCATCTCGCGCCCGATGCCGGAGTCGGAGAGCAGTTCCTGGATGTCGAGCAGCCGGCAGGTGTCGCCGTTGATCTGGTACTCGCTGCCGCCGTTGCGGAACATGATCCGCGTGATGGTGACCTCGGCGTAGTCGATGGGCAGGGCGCCGTCGGAATTGTCGATGGTGAGGGACACCTCGGCACGGCCGAGCGGCGGGCGCCCGGTGGTGCCGGCGAAGATGACGTCCTCCATCTTGCCGCCGCGCAGCGACTTGGCACCCTGCTCGCCCATGACCCAGGACAGCGCGTCCACGACGTTGGACTTGCCGGAGCCGTTCGGTCCGACGACGCAGGTGATGCCCGGTTCGAACTTCAGCGTCGTCGCCGACGCGAAGGATTTGAAACCGCGCAGTGTCAGGGCCTTGAGGTGCACGCCGCCGGACTCTACCTTTCACTGACCGTTTCACCCAGGAAGATGCAGGGCACATCAGACGATAAGGAAGCGACGTACGCGGCGACAAGAAAGACATCCGCGGCAAGAGAAAGAAAGAAGGGACGCCGAAGCGTCCCTTGCAGAACTGGACAAGCGGCTGACATGGGCAGCCCGACCACGTGCGTTAACAGGCATCCCGCAGAGCCAAGAGTGCGTCACCGCGTTGAAGCGTCACGCAGCCTGCGAGGTTAGCGCCTTACAGAGGTAGTGGTGGTCAGGTGAGCGCAGGCTCCGCCTGGGGTACGTCGAGGCTCTCGAGGAGCGATTCGTGAGAAGCGGCAGCCGCGAGCGCGTCGTTTTCGGCCTGGATCTTGGTGAGCTCGGATTCCAGGTCCTGTACACGCTGCTGGAGCCGTCGCATCTCGGCGAGAAGTCGCGGGTCGGAACCGCCGACGTAACCGAGAAGCGCCTTTGCCATGATGGATGGTCCTCCACAATGAGTGACCGACCGAAGCGGTGTGGGTCGTGAGGGAATCGCACCCGCGGTGCTTGGCACTCGTTGTTCTTGCTGGGTCTTGCTGGCCGTTCTCACATGCCAAACAGCTAAGGTGCGCGGGGATTCCAGAGTCTCACCAAAAAGTTTGACGGTCAACACGATCACGCCCCGTATTGGCGGGCAACCCGGCGGCCTGCGGCCGTGGGAACGGCGGCGCGGCCTCTGCTGCGGGGCCCTGGGGGCGTGTCGATCATCCTGCACGGGGGAGCCTGCCACGACATGCCGTTCTTGGCAACCACCAGGCGTTTTCCGTCCCGGACGGTTGCCCTGGCCCCTCCTGAGGAGGTCCGCCCGGCGGCTCTTCGTCAGCGAATCGCGAACGTGTCGTAGATGCCGCGCGGCGTGTCCCAGATCTCAGTCACACCGTCGACGCGGCCGGGTGTGTCGCCCTCGCGCAGCCAGTCGAGCAGTCCCTGGGCGCCCGCGCGCTGCCCCTCCGCGACGACTTGCACACGGCCGTCCTCCAGATTGAGAGCAAAACCACTCAGGCCCCCGATCTCCAGAGCCTTGGCCCGCGTGAACCAGCGGAATCCCACGCCTTGTACCTGGCCACGCACCCAGGCCGTGACTCTGACTTCTTCGTTCATGGGTGCACGCTAACCGGCCAATTGCTCTCGGAGCACTTCGTCCCCATGCGCCATCGCGTACAGTCCCGACTCGATGAGCCTCACTCGTATGGGTGAGCCACTTTGACCGCCAGGACGAGGAAGGCCAGGAGATGGGACGCCACCGACGCTCCGGCGCAGGGGCAGCCGCCACCGGCCGCGCCACAGAGGGCTTTGATGCGTACATGGACGGGCTCTCCGGTAACCCGGAGCCCCGCCCCGCCACCGCGTCGCACCGCCGCAGGGGCCGCCGCTCCGCACCGGTGCGCACCGGCCTGCTCGGCGTGTCCGCGGCCGTCGCGATGGGCGCCGTGGCAGTCGCGTCCGGCCTCGTCCCCGGCGCCGAGAACTACTCCCTGGGCGGTGGCGGCGACTCGAACAAGGTGCGTGCCGCCACCACCCCCAGCGACGTGGCCCCCCAGGGCGGCGACAGCGGCACCGCCGAGCGCGAGACGGCCCCGCCGAGCCGCGGCTCCGAGCGCCCCGAAGCCCCGGACCCGACCCCCTCGAAGTCCACCGAGAAGCCCTCGGCCGAGCCCTCGAAGAAGCCGTCGACGAAGGCCCCCGCACCCGATGCGGGGGCCGACGAGAAGAAGAAGACGACGGCCCCGGCCAGCCCCTCGCGCACCCCCGCCCAGAAGCCCAAGGCTCCGCCGGCCGCATCGAAGTCGCCGTCCGCCGAGAGCGCGGCCGAGGCGGCGGTGCTCACCCTGGTCAACGAAGAGCGGGCCAAGGCGGGCTGCTCCCCCGTGCGTGCCGACGCCGCGCTCGCCTCGCTCGCCGGGGACTTCAGCTCGGACATGGCCGCGCGTGACTTCTTCGACCACACCGACCCGGACGGCGCGACCCCGTGGGACCGCGCCGAGAAGGCCGGGATATCGGACCTGGGCGGCGAGAACATAGCCCGCGGCCAGGCCAACGCGCAGTCCGTCATGGACGCCTGGATGAACAGCCCCGGCCACCGGGCCAACATCCTCAACTGCGACTACAAGACCTTGGGCGTCGGCGCGCACTTCGCGCCGGGCGGCCCCTGGTGGACGCAGGACTTCGGCTTCTAGGACGGACCGGCTCACTAACCATCGGTTAGCGCCACCCCTTGGTTTGCGCTGTGCGGGAGTATGCTGGCCGTATGGATTCCGGCACCGAAGACCTGGCGTACGACGTGTTCTCCAGGCAGTGCCCCTCGCGCGGCACCCTGGAGCACGTCACCGGACGCTGGGGCGCGCTCACTCTGGGCGCCCTGCACGACGGCACGTTCCGTTTCAACGAACTGCGCCGCCGGGTCGACGGCGTGAGCGAGAAGATGCTGTCCCAGACCCTGCACGCCCTTGAACGGGACGGCCTGGTGCACCGCGAGGCGCAGCCCACGAACCCGCCGCGGGTGGACTATGAACTGACCCCGCTGGGACGGGAGGTCGCCGACCGCCTGATGAACCTCATCCACTTCGTGGAGGGCAGGATGGACGGCGTGCTCGAAGCGCGCGACCGCTACGACAACACGGCGGCCGGCGGCCGCTGACACCGCGGGCAGAAGTAACTGGAGCGGTTCATCCAGGGACGGCGGCGCATCGGCGTACCGCAGCGGCGGCACGGCTCGTCCTCACGTCCATAGGCGTCGAGCGACCGCTCGAAGTACCCGGACTCGCCGTTCACGTTCACGTACAGGCTGTCGAAACTCGTGCCGCCGACGGCGAGGGCCGCGTTCATCACGTCCCTTACGTGGCCCAGGAGTTCAGCCGTGCGCGGGCGCGTGAACGTGGCGGTGGGCCGCTCGTAGTGCAGCTTGGAGCGCCAAAGGGCCTCGTCCGCGTAGATGTTGCCGACCCCGCTGATCAACGACTGGTCGAGCAGCGCGCGTTTGATCGTCGTACGACGGCGGCGCAGCGCGGTGTGGAAGGCCGCGTCGTCGAAGAGCTCGTCCAGCGGGTCGCGTGCGATGTGCGCGATGACGTCCGGCATTCCGTCCGGGGTGTTCGCGTGCAGCGAGAGTCCGCCGAAGGTGCGCTGGTCCACGAAGCGCAGCTCGGTGCCGAGGTCGTCGGCGAAGCGCACCCTGATCCGCAAGTGCTTCTCGTCCGGCGCCTCTTGGGGCTGTACGAGCAGCTGTCCGCTCATGCCGAGATGGGCGAGGATCGAGGTTCCGCTGTCCTCGACGGGCAGCCAGAGATACTTCCCGCGCCGCATCGCCGTACCGACACGGTGGCCCGTGAGGCGCAGCCCGAAGTCGGCACCGCCCGCGATGTGCCGCCGCACGGAGCGCGGATGCAGGACCTCGACATCGGCGACGGTGCGATGAGCCACCCACCGCTCGAGCCCACGCCGGACGACTTCAACCTCGGGCAGCTCGGGCATGGGCTCTTGACTCCGGGTAATCGGGTGGGCGAGAAAAAATGCCGCGAAGCGGCGGAAAAAGCTGGTGCCGGCCACCCGAAGGGCGACCGGCACCAACAGTAAAGCGGTTGTCAGGCAGACGGGGCTTCAGCGGCCCCGTCGACCTCCGCGGCAGCGGGAGCAGCCGCAGCGGCTTCCGCCGCCTTGATCCGCTCATCCGCGGCAGCGCGAATCTCGCGCCAAGCGGACTCCGCGGCCTGCTGCTCCGCTTCCTTCTTGCTGCGGCCGGTGCCGGTGCCGTACGAGACGCCTCCGACGCGGGCGGCAGCAGTAAAGGTCTTCTCGTGGTCGGGGCCGCTCTCCGTGACGAGGTACTCGGGAACACCGAGGCTCTCGGTCGCGGTGAGCTCCTGGAGGCTGGTTTTCCAGTCCAGGCCCGCACCCAGGTTCGAGGACTTCTCGATCAGCGGGTCGAAGAGCCGGTGCACCAGCTCGCCCGCCGCGTCCAGACCCTGGTCCAGATAGACCGCGCCGATCACCGCTTCAAGGGTGTCGGCGAGGATGGATGCCTTGTCCCGGCCACCCGTGCCCTCTTCGCCCCGGCCGAGCCGGATGAAGGAGCCGAGTTCGAGGCCACGACTGACCTCCGCCAGCGCACGCGAATTGACCACCGCGGCCCGCAACTTGGCCAGCTGGCCTTCGGGCAGGTCGGGGTGGGTGCGATAGAGCGTGTCCGTGACGACGAGTCCGAGCACCGAGTCCCCGAGGAACTCGAGCCGTTCATTCGTCGGCAGACCGCCGTTCTCGTACGCGTACGAACGGTGGGTCAGTGCACGCACCAGAAGGGCGGACTCGAGTTTGTACCCGAGCCGCCCTTCCAAAAGCGTGTGGGACGAGGCCGTGTTTTCCGCCTGCTTCTTGGCGTTCTCCGCCTTGGCGTCATCCGCCATTTTGTGGCTAGACACGGTGCCTCTCACCAGCCGCTCAGACCTCGAGGACCTGGCGCTTGTTGTACGTGCCGCAGCTCGGGCACGCGATGTGCTGCAGCTTCGGCTCCTGGCAACGCTCACACGAAACCAAGGTGGGGACCGCAGCCTTCCACTGCGACCGGCGGTGGCGCGTGTTGCTGCGCGACATCTTCCGCTTCGGAACAGCCACGGCTACTTCTCCTGCTTCTCGTCGACGCCGGCTTCGGCGCCGCTCACGTCGTCCTTCTCGCCGTCCTGGATGGTCCCGGCGAGTCCCTGCAGTGCCGCCCAACGGATGTCGGCGACGTCATGGTGGTGCTCCGGGTCGTCCGCGAGCCGTGCTCCGCACTGGGAACACAGGCCCGGACAGTCGTCCCGGCACACCGGCTGCATCGGCAGTGCGAGCACTACCGCATCACGCAGCACGGTTTCGAGGTCGAACAAGCCGTCCTCGAGATAGAGCCTGTCCTCGTCGTCCTCGGCGTCGTCGGCCGGTTCCGCAGTGCGGCCCCGGTCGTCGGCGTCAGGGTACGAGAACATCTCCTGGAAGTCCGCGTCCACCTCAAGCTTCAGCGGCTCCAGACACCTTACGCACTCCCCCTCGGCCGTTGCACGGGCGGTGCCTGTGACAAGCACCCCTTCCATGACCGACTCAAGGCGGATCTCCAGCTCGACCGGGGCGCCTGCCGGCACTCCGATGACCCCTTCGATGCCGAAGACACCCGGAGAACCGGGGGCCTCGACGGAACGGGTCAGCCGCTGCAGCGCACCAGGACGCCGACCCAGCTCGTGTGTGTCGAACACGAGAGGGTTTCGGTGGTCAAGGTGAGCACTCAGGGCTTTTCCTGCTTTCGAATCCTGGAAGTTCTTGGAGGGCGACCCCGTCATGATGAGCTCGGCTCACTGACCGGGCAGCCCGGATCGCGGACGTACGCGCGACCGAAGAGCCAGGATACTGGACCTTTCGCTCTCGGCCCAATCCGGCCCGGGACCGTCCGCCGGGCAGGGGCTAGCGGCCCTGTTCGTACTGGCGCAGCTGCTCCGCGGTGATCATGCCGGTATCGAAAAGACTGGTCTCGTCGAGCACGCCGGGCGCGGGGTGGTGCTGCTGCTGCGGCTCTCCGTACCCCTGCTGCGGGTAGCCGTACGGGTCCTGCTGCTGGTAGCCGTACGGGTCCTGCTGGGCGTACTGCTGCTGGTAGGCGTACTGGTCCTGCTGCGGGTAGCCGTAGGGGTCCGGCTCCTGCTGGGGCGGGGCGTACGGCTGCTGCGCGGGGATCTGCGGGGCTGCCTGCGGCGGCTGCGGGGCGTCGGGGACGGGCGCGGGGACCACGGCGGCCGTGGGGTCGGTGAGGCCCGCGAGGTACTCGGCGTCCGTGGTGTGCGCCTGCGGTCCTCCGAGGCCCTCTGCGAGGGCGGCGAGGTCGTCGGCGGGCGCACGGCCGTGCAGGGTCTGCCGGCCGCGGCCGACCGCCTCCAGGGTCTTGGCGAGGACCGCCTCGAAGGCGCCGAGCTTGGCGTCGACGTAGGCGTCCGCGTCCCGGCGCAGGGTCTCGGGGTCGTGGCTGCGCTGCGGGGCGTCCTCGTCCTCGTAACCCTGCTCGTCGAGGCCGGGTCCGGTGCCCAGGAGCTTCTCGCGGCCGCGGCCGACCGAGCCGAGGGTCTTGGTGAGGACGACCTCGAAGTTCGCGAGCTTGCTGTCCACGTAGTCGTCGGCCTCGACGCGGACGTCTTCGGCGGCCTGGCGGGCTTCGGCGAGGATGCGCTCGGCCTCGCCCTGGGAGTTGCGGGCGACCTCCGTGTCGGAGATCAGCGAACCGCGCTCGGCGTGCGCGGTCTCGATGATCCGGTCCGCCTCCTGGCGGGCCTGCTCGACCATCTGCTCCCGGCCGCCGATGAGCTCCTGTGCCCGGGCCAGGGAGCCGGGCAGCGCCTCGCGCACCTCTTCGAGCATCGACAGCAGATCGGCGCGGTTAACCACGCACGAGGCCGACATGGGCATGGACCGGGCGCTGCCGACCGCCTCGACGATCTCGTCGATCTTCTTCTGCACGTCCACCGTGTGCTCGCCACTCTCTACAGCTGGTTGGAGACGGACGGCACGACTGTAAGGCCAGTCGGCGGCCGTCCGACACCGGGTGACGGGGTGTCAGTACGCGTCATTTCTTGCCGATGCGCTCCGCCAGCGCCTCGTGGACCACCGGAGGCAGCAGATGGGCGACGTCACCGCCCCAGGCGGCGACCTCCTTGACCAGCGAGGAGGAGAGGAAGCTGTAAGTGGGGTTGGTGGGCACGAAGAGGGTCTCGACGCCCGAGAGGCCGTTGTTCATCTGGGCCATCTGCAGCTCGTAGTCGAAATCGCTGACCGCTCGCAGGCCCTTGACGATGGCCGGAATGTCGCGCTGCTTGCAGAAGTCGACGAGGAGGCCGTGGAAGGACTCGACCTCGACGTTCCCGAAGTCGGCGGTGACCTCGCGGATCAGCTCTATCCGCTCCTCCACGGAGAAGAGGCCCTTCTTCGACTGGTTGATCATCACCGCGACATGCACCACGTCGTACAGCCTGGAGGCGCGGGCGATGATGTCGAGGTGTCCATTGGTGATGGGGTCGAATGACCCCGGACAGACGGCGCGGCGCAACTGAAGTCCCTCGCTCTCCGGTCCGGTCATGGCGCGATCACTGAGTCGTCGCACGTAGAGGCGGCGCGACCGTACCAAAACGTGGCTTCGCCGTAGCGACGGGACCTCAGTGCTTCGAAGCCGTCGGGCCAGCTGAATTCTCCGCCTCTGGTACTGCGTTCAACGGTGACGAGCGCATCGTCCGTGAGCCAGCCCCCGGCACGGAGTGTGAGCAGGATCTCGCGAAGATCGTCATCGGTGACGACGTACGGAGGGTCGAGAAAGGCCAGGTCGTACGGGGTCGTGGGGGCGCCGCCCTGGACGATCTGGGCGGCTTTGCCCGCCCTGACCTCGGCACCGGGCAGGCCGATGGCCTGCACGTTCTCCCGGATCGTGCGCACCGCGCGGGCATCGGTCTCGACGAGCAGGGCGTGGCCCGCGCCGCGCGAGAGCGCTTCGAGGCCGATGGCACCGGACCCGGCGTACAGGTCCAGGACGCGTGCCTCGTCCAGCGTGCCCTGCAGGGCCTGCCAGGTGGAGAACAGGCCCTCGCGTGCGCGGTCGGACGTGGGCCGTGTGCCGCTGCCCGGCGGGACGGCGAGGAGACGTCCGCCGGCCACACCGGCGATCACGCGGGTCATCTGAGTCCTTGTCGGTGTACGAACGTGCGGGAAGATCCGGCCTCAGTCTCTCAGCCCCTGCGCCTCCGTCGCCTGTCAGCCCTTGTCGAGGTACTGCTCGCGCTCGTCGTCCAGGAGTGCGTCCAGGGCCGTGCGCAGCTCGGGCAGGTGCTCCAGATCCGGGTCGGCGGCGACCACGGCGACTGCTTCCTCGCGGGCCTCGGCGATGATCTCCTCGTCCTCGATGACCGCGAGCATGCGCAGGCTGGAGCGGACGCCGGACTGCGCCTGGCCCAGTACGTCGCCCTCGCGGCGCTGCTCCAGGTCGATCCGGGAGAGCTCGAAGCCGTCGAGCGTCGCGGCCACGGCGCCGAGGCGGGCGCGGGCCGGGCTCGCCTCCGGCATCTCGGTGACCAGCAGGCAGAGGCCGGGTGCCGAACCACGGCCGACCCGGCCGCGCAGCTGGTGCAGCTGCGATACGCCGAAGCGGTCGGCGTCCATGATCACCATGGCGGTGGCGTTCGGGACGTTCACGCCGACCTCGATGACCGTCGTAGCGACCAGGACCTGCGTCTCGCCCGCGGCGAAGCGGCGCATCACCGCGTCCTTGTCGTCGGGCTGCATGCGGCCGTGCAGGATCTCCACCTTGAGGCCGCTCAGCGGGCCGCGGGAGAGCTGCTCGGCGACCTCGATGACGGCGAGCGGGGGCCGCTTCTCGGCGGTGGCCTCCTCCTCGGCCTTCTTCTTGGCCTTCTTCGGGTCGTCGTCCTCGTCCCCGATGCGGGGGCAGACCACGTACGCCTGGTGGCCGTTCTCGACCTCCTCGCGCACGCGCTCCCACGCGCGCGCCAGGAAGTGGGGCTTGTCCTCGGCCGGTACGACATGGCTGGCGATCGGGGAGCGGCCCGCCGGGAGCTGGTCGAGGACCGAGGTCTCCAGGTCGCCGAAGACCGTCATCGCGACCGTGCGCGGAATGGGCGTGGCCGTCATGACGAGGAGGTGCGGGGGCTGCTTGCCCTTGCCGCGCAGGGCGTCGCGCTGCTCGACCCCGAAGCGGTGCTGTTCGTCGACGACGACCAGGCCCAGGTCGTGGAACTGGACCTTGTCCTCGATCAGCGCGTGCGTGCCGATGACGATCCCGGCCTCGCCGGTGACCAGGTCGAGCAGGGCCTGACGGCGCCCCGCGGCGCCCATGGAGCCGGTGAGCAGCGTGACCTTGGTGCCCTGGTCCGAGCCGCCGAGCATGCCGCCCTCGGCGAGCTCGCCCATCATCTCGGTGATCGAGCGGTGGTGCTGCTGGGCAAGCACCTCGGTAGGCGCGAGCATGGCGGCCTGCCCGCCCGCGTCCACGACGGCGAGCATGGCGCGCAGGGCGACCATCGTGTTGTGCGTCACCGTGAAATTGTCCGTGACATAGGCCCGGCTCGGGTGCGCGACGCTGATGCACTGGACCGGCTTCCGACCGACGAACTCGACGCTGCGGATTCCCCGCCGGAAGGTGTTGTACTTCGGCCGCTCCCTCACTCGGCTTGCTTTCCGCGTGAGCCGGAAGGGTGCGTACTCGTCGGGCAGGGCGATCGACACGTTGAACGCCGCCTTCTTCGGCAGCACCCTTGCCCGGCCGCCCAACGACCGCACGAGCCATGCGACGTCCTCAGCAAGCCGGAGAGAGGCCGAACACAACGAAATGCTCAGCCCGTCCGATTGAATCGTGCCGTCTGTGTCCAGAAGCCCCTGCAGAAGCGCCAGCCGACTCTTGATCGACACATTCTTGAACGCGTCGGGGATGAACTTGTCGTGTGAGGTCAGGCCCCACAGTCCTAGGTCCCGTAGCGCCTGAATGACAGGGTTACGCACTCCTCCTGGCCGGTGGACCAGCTGAATCGTGTAGTCGCACGAGGACCCGGCCACGGGGACCAGGTGGCACTCCGGGGTCACAGCACCGGCGGCGGCGTCGTGGATCTCGTCGTCGATCGTGGACAGCCGCAGGTTGTGCCTGAAGGACCCGTCCCCCAGCAGCAGCCCCATGAGGTACGGATCGAGTGGGGGTGCTGCGTCACCCCCTAGATCGACTGGTGTCGCGGCAGGGAGGTACCACTTCGAGGATCCGTTCGCCTTGAACAGGTCCAGGCGGATTTCCCGGGTCGTCATCACCTTGGGCGGCTGGCCGCGGTGCCAGCCACAACTCGTACCCACGATCCAGAGGTGCTCGTCGTCGCATTCGACGGAGCTCCCGTCCGACAGGGTCAGGCTCCACACGTCACGCTCGCCCTGTGGAAAAACGCCATCGACCACGGCGATCTCTCCCGAGGGCACGAAGACGGACTCGCCTCCCCGGATTTCGCCCATCGGTCGGAAGCCGTCCGGCGTCAGCACCAGCGAATCGAGCGGCTGAGCCTTACCCGATCCGACCTCGCCCTGGAGGAGGCGGTGCATCGGGTGCTCGGTGGCGAGGTCGTCGAAGATCTCCTTGGAGACCTTCTGCTGGCCGTCGGTCAGGGTGAAGGGCAGCTTGGCGTCGAAGGCGTCGAGCAGGCCGCCCTCGCGGGGGCGGCGGGCGATCGCGGGCAGCTGCGCGTCCGCGTACCTCCGGCGGGCCAGGGCAACCTGGAGGACGAAGGCCTCGTCCCACTTCAGGCGGTCGCGGGCGGATTCGATGTCCGCCTTGGTCTGCGGGCGGTGGATCTTCAGGAGCGCTTCGGGGAGCGGGATGAGCTCCCGGCCGTCGCGCAGGCTCGGCGGCAGCGGATCGACGGCCTCTTGGGCGCTGGGCAGGACCGCGTCGACGGACTTGGCGATCTTCCAGGACTCCAGCTTGGCGGTGGCCGGGTAGATCGGAATGAGGGCGCCGGCCCAGGAGTCGACGGTCTCCTCGGCGCTGTCGGAGTCGCCCTTCAGGAGTTCGTACGCGGGGTGGGCCAGCTGCATCTTGCGGTTGAAGACGGACGCCTTGCCCGCGAACATCGCGCGCGTGCCCGGCAGCAGGTCCTTGTGCGGCTTGTGGATGCCCCGGCCGAAGAAGACCAGCTGGAGCTGGCCGCTGCCGTCGGTGATCGTCACTTCGAGGCGCTGGCCCCTGCCGCCGTTGAACGTCAGGATGCGGGCCGTCGCGACCTGGGCGACCACCGTGACGTGCTCGTCCAGGGGCAGGTCGGCGAGGCGGGTGAGCTCGCCCCGCTCCGCGTACTTGCGCGGGTAGTGGTGCAGCAGGTCGCCGACCGTGTGCAGGTCGAGGTGCTCGGCCATCACCTTCGCGGTGGCGGGACCGACCACTTTCTTCAGGGGTTCTTCGAGCGCGGGCACGAGATCCATTGCACACCACCCCACTGACAATTCGGCGTACGTCTGTGAAATCCGCTGGTCAGCGATGGAGGAGACGTCCGCTACTCGACGCCGATCAGCAGCAGCGCCGACTGGCGTCCGCCGCGGTAGACCACGGTGTCGACCGCCAGATGCGCCTCGCGCACATGCTTCTCCAACTCGTCGCCGAGGCTGTCCGGCACGTCCTCGCCGAGCACAAGCGTGACCATCTCGCCGCCCGCGGCCAGCATCCGGTCCAGGACGGACCGCGCGGTGCGTGTGGTGTCGTCGCCGATCACGGCCACGTCCCCGTCGATCAGGCCGAGGACGTCACCGGCCTGGCAGATGCCCGCCATGGTCCACGACTGCCGCTCGGCGAGGGCCAGTTCGGCGTACCGGGTCGCGCCGGCCGCCGAGGTCATCGCGACGACGTCCTCGTCGAAGCGGCGGTCCGGCTCGTGCACGGCGAGCGCCGCGATGCCCTGGACCGCGGACCGGGTGGGGATCAGCGCGACCCGCACCCCTTCGGTACGGGCCTGCTCCGCCGCGGCGGCAGCGGTGTGGCGCAGCTCGGCGTCGTTCGGCAGGAGCACCACCTCGCGCGCGTGCGCCCGCCGGACGGCTTCGACGAGCTCCCCGCTGGCGGGCGGCTCCCCCGGCCGCGCGGGCACGGTGGTCGCCCCGGCTTCGGCGTAGAGACCCGCAAGCCCTTCCCCCGGTACGACGGCGACGATCGCGCGCTGCGCGCGTTCCCGCGGCGGCTGCGCGGCGCCCGCGGTGTGCGCGTCGCCCACCCCGAAGTGGGTGATGCGGATGCGGTGCGGCCGCCCCGCCTCGACGCCCGCCTCCACGGCGGCCCCGGCGTCGTCGACATGGACGTGCACGTTCCACAGCCCGTCGCCGCCGACGACGACGAGCGAGTCACCGAGCCCGTCGAGCCGTGTCCGCAGCCGCGCGACGGCCGTGTCGTCGGCCTCCAGGAGGTAGATCACCTCGAAGGCGGGGGCCGTCGCGTCGGGCGGGGTCTCCTGGCACTCGGCGGGCTCCACCGGCTCCACGCGCGCGTGGCCGCCCTGAGCAGCCGTCTTCAGGCGCACCGTCTCGCCCGACAGGACCTCCACCAGCGCCCCGAGCACCGTCACGAGTCCGCGCCCGCCGGCGTCCACCACTCCCGCTCGGCCCAGCACCGCGAGCTGCTCCGGCGTCGCGTCGAGCGCCCGGCACGCGCTGTCGTACGCGGCCCGCGCCACCACTCCGCAGTCGCCGTCGGCGTCGCAGGCCGCATCGGCAGCGGCGGCGGCCACCGTCAGGACCGTGCCCTCCACGGGGCGCGCCACGGCCTGGTGGGCCGACTCGGCGGCCCGCCGGAGCGCGAGCGCGAGAGCCGGCCCTTCGGCGTGATCAGTGTCACGGTCGGCGCCGAGGACCTGCGCCATCCCCCGCAGCAGCTGCGACAGGATCGTGCCCGAGTTCCCGCGGGCGCCTATCAGCGCGCCGTGCGCCATCGCCCGCACGGCCTCGGCGAGGGAGGGACGGGAGGGTTCGAGGCCCGTGAACACCGCGTCGACGGCCTGGCAGGCCGATTCCACGGTCAGGTACAGGTTGGTTCCGGTGTCTCCGTCCGCGACCGGATAGACGTTGATCGCGTCGATCTCCTCGCGGGCCCTTCCCAGGGCGTCCAGAGCGAGGCCGCACCAGGCGCGCACCGCGACGGCGTCGAGGTTCTGCGGCACCTGCTCGCCTCCTAAGGGCATCCGGAATGGACGCAGCGTAGACCGGGAAGGGCCAAAGGCCCGGGGCGGGGCCGGGGCGAGACATGGTAGTTTCGTTCTACCGAAGCAGTCGTTGTATGCTGCTCCGGTTGCCCGATACCCATCGGGACATTCCTCCTGGCAACGCCACCCACGATCATTGCACTGATCCCGGCATGCCGGGATTACCCGTAAGTGCATCTGAAGTCTTGGAGTGACCCGTGGCTGCCAACTGCGACGTCTGCGGCAAGGGGCCGAGCTTCGGCAACAACATCTCGCACTCTCACCGCCGTACGTCCCGTCGCTGGAACCCGAACATCCAGCGCGTTCGTGCCGTGGTCAGCGGGACGCCGAAGCGGCTCAACGCCTGCACCTCGTGCATCAAGGCCGGCAAGGTCTCGCGCTGACGCATTTCCCCAAGCTCTTAATGAGCAGGGGATGCCCCATTGCGCGGCCACCTAGCTGGTTGCTGAAAGAGCCGGTCCCCCTCGGGGGACCGGCTCTTTCGTGTGTGCCCCGAAGGCATCGCCTCCACCGGCAGCTCCCAAAGGCCTTGTACGCCAAGGGAGTTCTGCACGGTGACGGCGGTGACGCGTGCCGTGCTTAATCCATGTCGCCGTTGTCGCCGAAGTGGTCCCAGCCCTTGCTGGTCCAGGGCGCTCCGTCCACCGTCACCTGGGGCAGGGCCGAGGGGTTGAGGACCTCGCCGATGACCTTCCAGCGGGCGGGGAGCTTCACGTCGGCCGGGAACGTCGCCACTATCGCGTGGTCCTCTCCGCCGTTGAGCACCCACTGCAGCGGGTCGACGCCGACCGCCTGGCCGATGTCGTTCATCTGGGAGGGCACGTCGACGTCCCCGGAGCGGATGTCGATGCGCACCTTGCTCGACTCGGCGATGTGTCCGAGGTCGGCGATGAGACCGTCGCTCACGTCCGTCATCGAGGTCGCGCCGAGGCCGGCCGCCGCGGGGCCCGCGTGGTACGGCGGTTCGGGCCTGCGGTGGGCCTCCACGAAGGCGCGGGGTGAGCGGAAGCCGCGCGAGAGCACCGCGTGCCCGGCGGCGGACCAGCCCAACCAGCCGGTGACGGCGACGACATCGCCGGGCTGCGCTCCCGCGCGGGTGACCGGCTCGTGGTTGCGCAGATCGCCGAGCGCGGTGATCGCCACGGTGATCGTGTCGCCGCGTACGACGTCGCCGCCCACGACGGCCGCTCCCGCGACCTGGCATTCGTCCCGCAGGCCGTCCATGAGCTCGGTGGGCCAGCTGGCGGGGAGTTCGGCGGGGACGACCAGGCCGAGCAGCAGAGCGGTCGGTACGGCGCCCATGGCGGCGATGTCGGCGAGGTTCTGCGCGGCGGCCTTGCGGCCCACGTCGTACGCGGTGGACCAGTCGCGGCGGAAGTGACGCCCCTCCAGGAGGATGTCGGTGCTCGCCACGACCCTGCGGTCCGGCGCCGACACGACGGCGGCGTCATCGCCGGGACCGAGCCGGACGGCCGGGGTGGAGGTGAGCCGGGAGGTGAGTTCCCTGATGAGCCCGAACTCCCCCAACTCGCCGACGGTTCCCTTCACCGGGACTCACCATGCCCTTTCACGCTGCTCGGCTTGCGGTCGCGAGCCTTCACTGTCATAGGTACGGTCGAGGTGACCGTCAACTTCTGTTGCCCGTCCACCGCGATGTGCGCGCCACAGCGATCCCGGGTCTCCCCGCGGGAAGCGGCGACGCGGTACCGTGGCGTCCCTTCTCCCCACATGATCCTCGTGGCCGCCCTGGAGGTTCCGTGGTACAGGCGTACATCCTGATCCAAACAGAGGTCGGCAAAGCGTCGACCGTCGCCGAGCTGATCGGCAAGATCCCAGGAGTGATCCAGGCCGAGGACGTGACCGGACCCTACGATGTCATCGTGCGCGCCCAGGCGGACACGGTGGACGAACTCGGCCGCATGGTGGTCGCCAAAGTCCAGCAAGTGGACGGCATCACCCGGACCCTGACCTGCCCCGTCGTGCACTTGTAGCCCCCGTCTACCCTTGGCCGGTGATGATTTCCCGTCGCCGGCGCCGCTGCCTGGTCTCAGCCCCCGCTCTCGCACTCCTGATCGCGTCCGCGGGCTGCTCCTCAGCAGACGAAGAGGCGAAGGCCGCGGTTCCCACCCCGGACAGCAAGGTCACCGAACTGTGCCGGAACCTGGACAAGCAGCTGCCCGGGAAGGTGGACGGTCTCGCACGGGTTGATCCCGCGCCGGAGTCGGAGCTGACCGCCGGGTGGGGAGACCCGGCGATCATACTGCGCTGCGGTGTCGCCAAACCGCCGAAGATGAACGACCCCGAGGCGGACGGCGTGACGGCGGACGGCGTCAACTGGCTGATCGAGGAGCAGGACGACGGTTCGTTCCGTTTCACCTCCACGCTGCGCGAGGCGTACGTGGAGGTGACCCTGCCGAAGGAGCGCGCGGGGAGCGGCGTGAGCCCGCTGACGGACTTCGCCGCCCCCGTGAAGAAGACCATCCCCGAGGGGATCGCCTCCTAGCTCCGCAAGGCCTTCGCGGGAGGTGCTAGCGCAGCCCCGTCGACCGGCCGAGGGCCGCCTGGACGAGCCGGTCGACCAGCTCGGGGTAGCTGACGCCGCTCGCCTCCCACATCTGCGGGTACATCGAGATGGGCGTGAAGCCCGGCATCGTGTTGATCTCGTTGATCACGAACCCGTCCTCGGTGAGGAAGAAGTCCGCGCGCACCAGGCCCTCGCAGGACGTGGCCTCGAAGGCGTCGACCGCGAGCCGCTGGATCTCGGCGGTCTGCTCGGGCGTCAGCGGGGCGGGCACGATGCCGGGCGTCGAGTCGATGTACTTCGCCTCGAAGTCGTAGTAGTCGTGCGACTGCACCGGCGGGATCTCGGCGGGCACGCTCGCGCGCGGCCCGTCCTCGAACTCCAGGACCCCGCACTCGATCTCGCGGCCGCGCAGCAGCGACTCGACGAGGATCTTGGGGTCGTGGCGGCGGGCCTCCTCGATCGCCTCGTCGAGGCCCTCGAAGGAGTCGACCTTCGTGATGCCCATCGAAGAGCCGCCGCGGGCGGGCTTGATGAACAGCGGCCAGCCGTGGTCACCGGCGAACTCCGCGATCTTCTTGCGGGCGCCCTCCTGGTCGCGGTCCCACTCGCGCGGGCGGATCACCAGGTACGGGCCGACGGGAAGACCGAAGGAGGTGAACACCCGCTTCATGTACTCCTTGTCCTGGCCGACGGCCGAGGCGAGCACTCCCGCGCCCACGTAGGGCACTCCGGAGAGTTCGAGGAGTCCCTGGAGGGTGCCGTCCTCGCCGTACGGGCCGTGCAGCATCGGGAAGACGACGTCGACCTCACCGAGCGCCTTGGGCACGGAGCCGGGCTCGTTGTAGACGACCTCGCGGTTGTTGGGGTCCAGGGGCATCACCACGCCCCCGTCGGCCGACTCGGCCAGCGCGTCGACGTTGGGCACCTGGCGGTCGGTGATCGCCATGCGCTCGGGATCGTCGGCGGTCAGCGCCCAGCGGCCGTCCGTCGTGATGCCGATGGGCAGGACGTCGTACTTGGTGCGGTCGATGGCACGCAGTACGGCGCCCGCCGTGACGACCGAGATGCCGTGCTCCGAACTGCGGCCGCCGAACACGACGGCCACACGCGGCTTGCGGAGCGGCAGCTCAGAGCTCTGCTCGGGGGTCGCCTTGGGGCTCTGGGGGAGGTTCTCGCTGCTCATATCGGCTTGAGGGTACCCGCTGGCCCCCACAGAGTCAGCGGCGCTCGGGCTTGGCGCTGCGCGACATCAGCTCCTTGAGGGCGACCACCGGCGGCGTGCCCTCGTGCACGATGCCCACGACCGTCTCCGTGATGGGCATGTCGACGCCGTGCCTGCGGGCCAGTTCGAGGACCGATTCGCAGGACTTGACGCCCTCGGCGGTCTGCTTGGTGACCGCGATGGTCTCCTCCAGCGTCATGCCCTTGCCGAGGTTCGTGCCGAAGGTGTGGTTGCGCGAGAGCGGCGACGAGCAGGTGGCCACCAGGTCGCCGAGGCCCGCGAGTCCGGAGAACGTCAGCGGATCCGCGCCCATCGCCAGGCCCAGACGGGTGGTCTCGGCGAGGCCGCGGGTGATGAGCGAGCCCTTGGTGTTGTCGCCCAGGCCCATGCCGTCCGCGATGCCCACGGCGAGACCGATGACGTTCTTGACGGCGCCGCCGAGCTCGCAGCCGACCACGTCCGTGTTCGTGTACGGGCGGAAGTACGGCGTGTGGCAGGCGGTCTGGAGGCGTTGCGCGATCGATTCGTCCCGGCAGGCGACGACCGCGGCGGCGGGCTGCCTCGCGGCGATCTCACGGGCGAGGTTGGGTCCCGTGACGACGGCGACGCGGTCGGCGGCGACCTTCGTGACGTCCTCGATGACCTCGCTCATCCGCATCGCCGAGCCCAGTTCGACGCCCTTCATGAGGGAGACGAGCACGGTGCCGGGGGCGAGCAGCGGCGCCCACTCGGCGAGGTTGGCGCGCAGCGTCTGGGAGGGCACGGCGAGCACGGTGAAGTCGGCCCCGGCCGCGGCCTGTGCCGGGTCGGTGGTCGCCTTGAGGTTCGCCGGGAGTTCGACGTCGGGGAGGTAGTCGGGGTTCCTGCGCGAGGAGTTGACCGCGTCCGCGAGTTCGGCGCGGCGGCCCCACAGGGTGACGTCGCACCCCGCGTCGGCGAGCACCATGCCGAAGGCGGTACCCCAAGAGCCCGTTCCGAAGACGGCGGCCTTCACCGGGTTCGTCACTTGCTGTCCTCCGTGGTGTTCTCGGTGCTGTTCCCGGAGACGCTCCGACCGTTCTGGTCCGCCGCCTTGCGTCGTTGCGCGAGCCGCGCCTTGCGCGGGTCGTAGGGGGTCCCGGGGGCCTTCTCCTGCCGGATCTCCTCCAGGAGTTCGGTGACCGCGGCCATGATCTCCTCGGTCACCTCCCGCAGGATCTCGGGGGTGGGCTCCTTGTCGTAGAAGCGCGAGAGGTCGACCGGCTCGCCGGCCAGGACCTGGAGCCTCTTGCGCGGGAAGAGGCTGAGCTTCTTGCTGTACGGGGGAAGCGCGAGGTTGGCGCCCCACTGCGCGACGGGGATGACCGGGCACTGGGTGCGCAGGGCGACCCGCGCGGCACCGGACTTGGCCGTCATCGGCCACATCTCGGGGTCCCTGGTCAGGGTGCCCTCGGGGTAGAACGCCACGCACTCACCGCGCTCGATCGCGTCGACCGCGGCACGGAAGGCGTCGAGCGCGTTCGTGGTCTCGCGGTAGACGGGGATCTGGCCCGTGCCCTTCATGACCTTGCCGACGAAGCCGTCCTTGAAAAGGCCGTCCTTGGCCAGGAAACGCGGCACTCGTCCGGTGTTGTACTGAAAATGCGCGTACGACAGCGGGTCGATATACGAGTTGTGATTCACCGCGGTGATGAATCCACCGTCGGCCGGAATGTGTTCCATTCCTCGCCAGTCCCGCTTGAAGAAAACCACCAGAGGCGGTTTGGCGATGACCGCCGCCAGGCGGTACCAGAAGCCGATTCTGCGGCGGGACACTCGGACACCTTCCTCCATGAACCCGGGCGGCCGCACAAGTGTCGCCCCAGGCTGCCTGTCTGTCGAGAACACCGTACGCCCGCCCTCACGGCCCGGGCCTCCCAGCAGGCCACAATGGGCGCTGACGCGAAGGACGGAGCCGCCCCCGTGCAGTGGACCCTGGTAATACCCCTGAAACCGCTGGAGCGCGCCAAGAGCAGGCTCACCGCCGCCACCGGCGACATTCTGCGACCGGGCCTCGCTCTCGCCTTCGCCCAGGACACCGTGGCCGCCGCCCTGGCCTGTAGCGCGGTACGGAGTGTGGTGGTCGTCACGGACGACGGACTCGCCGGGCGTGAGCTGTCGGCGCTGGGAGCCCGGATCGTGCGGGACGAGCCAGCGGGCGGCCTCAACGCCGCTCTGGCCCACGGGACGGCGACCGTGCGCGCCGCGCGGCCCCGAACAGCTGTCGCGGCGCTGAATGCGGACCTCCCCGCACTGCGCCCCCCGGAATTGGCCCGGGTGCTCGGCGGTGCGGCCCAATTCCCCCGTTCATTCCTCGCGGATGCCGCCGGAATCGGGACGACACTGCTGTCCGCGGCCCCCGGCATGGAATTGCGCCCCGCTTTCGGCGCGGCGTCGCGTTCCCGGCACGCGGCGTCGGGCGCCGTGGAACTTCCGCTCGGCGACGTCGATTCCGTACGCCAGGACGTGGACACCGGCGACGATCTGCGGGCCGCGCTCGCGCTGGGCGTGGGGCCGCGCACGGCGACGGCCGCGGCGCGGCTGCTGATCGCCGACTGAGTACGCTTCCCCCATGCAGGCGACCGCGTACACGTACGACTCCGAGACCCGCAGCGGCAGCGTGCTGCTCGACGACGGCACCCCTGTGCCCTTCGATCCCCCGGCGTTCGACGCGGGCGGCCTGCGGTTGCTCAGGCCGGGCCAGCGGGTGCGGATCGAGGTCGAGGGAGAGGGCGAGCAGCGGCGGATCACCCTGGTGACGCTGCAGACTTTCTGAGCCCAGTGGCGCCGGAGCCCGTACGAGGGCCCTGAGCCGCATCGAGCCGCACCCGGACACGCCGCGGGCCGGGCTCCCAATGGGGAGCCCGGCCCGGCGCGTGAGTGCCCTCGTGCCCTTACTTCTTGCGGGCGGTCGCCTTCTTGGCGGTGGTCTTGCGCGCCGTCGACTTCTTGGCGGGCGCGGTCTTCTTGGCCGTGGCCTTCTTGGTGGCCGGCGCCGTCTTCTTGGCGGTGGCCTTCTTGGTGGCGGGGGTGGCCTTCTTGGCCGTCGCCTTCTTGGCCGTGGCCGCCTTCTTCGCCGTCGCCGTGGTCTTCTTGGCGGTGGCCTTCTTGGCGGTGGCCGCCTTCTTCGCCGTCGCCGTGGTCTTCTTGGCGGTGGTCTTCTTGGCGGGAGTGGCCTTCTTCGCCGCCGCCTTCTTGGCCGTGGCCTTCTTGGCCGCCGCCTTCTTGACGGTCGCCGAAGCGCTGCCGCCCGAAAGGCTGCCCTTGGGCGCCTTCTTGACCGCGACGTCGTTCTTCGGGAGCTTCTTCGAGCCGCTCACCAGGTCCTTGAAGCCCTGTCCGGCGCGGAAACGCGGGACCGAGGTCTTCTTGACCCGAACGCGCTCCCCGGTCTGCGGGTTGCGGGCGTAACGGGCCGGACGGTCAACCTTCTCGAACGAGCCGAAACCGGTGACCGAAACACGGTCTCCGCTGACCACGGCACGGACGACTGCGTCCAGAACCGCGTCCACGGCGTCGGCGGCCTGCTGACGGCCACCCACCTTGTCGGCAATCGCTTCTACGAGCTGCGCCTTGTTCACGTCTTCCCCTTCGGAGACCTCGCCCGAGCGTATTCGCCAGGCTTTTTCGCACGTTAGGCAGATATATACCGCAAATCAAACACGAAACGGGCTAATCACCCTTGTGCCGCAACGAACTCGGCTGTCCATGAGTTCCTCGAAGGTTCCTCGAAGGGCCGTTTGAGCCTTGTCGCTCAGGTGTCTTCGGGGAATCGGCCCTCGTCAACCTGGTCGAGGTCCGCCATGAATCGCTCCAGACGCCTTGCCGCATCGGCGAGATCGTGTTTGGCCGCGGCCGTAATGACCAGCAGCTTCCGGGTCAGCGCCATCCGTACGCCCTCCGGGACTTGCAGTGCACGCACCCTTGAGTGCGCTTCCTTCAGTTGGTCCGCAACAAGCCCGTAGAGCTCGAGTTGGCTGTTACGTTCCATGCACCGATTGTGCCATCTGGGGCGAGTTGTCGCCTCCGCAGGGGGTAACTACCCACATTCGGCGCCCTCCTGAGGGTACCCGCTCGCAGTGAGTACAAGGGGATTTCAAGCCTCTTCTGCCGTCGAAATCAAGGGAGTTGAGACCACCCGTTCAGGTCATCGGGTACCCCGAGGGGGCCGGACACAGATGTACCCCCAACCGTTCACGATTGGGGGTACACCAGGGTGCTGCGGGGGTGTTGCGGGGGTGTCAGACCTGCACCGTCCGGGGCTTGTACGAGCGGCGCTTCGACTCGTATTCGGCGATGTCCGGCTCGTTCTGGAGCGTGATGCTGATGTCGTCCAGGCCGTTCAGGAGACGCCAGCGGGCGTTCTCGTCGAGCTCGAAGTCGGCGGTGATGCCCTCGGCACGAACCTGGCGATCCTGCAGGTCAACGGTGATTTCGGCCTGCGGGTCGGCCTCCGAGAGCGCCCAGAGCGCGTCCACGATCTTCTGGTCGAGCACGACGGTCAGCAGGCCGTTCTTCAGCGAGTTGCCGCGGAAGATGTCGGCGAAGCGCGAGGAGATCACGGTCTTGAAGCCGTAGTTCTGCAGGGCCCAGACGGCGTGCTCGCGCGAGGAGCCCGTACCGAAGTCGGGGCCCGCGACCAGCACCGTGGCGCCCTGGCGCTCGGGTTTGTTCAGGACGAACTCGCCGTCCTTGCGCCAGGCCTCGAAGAGCCCGTCCTCAAATCCGTCCCTGGTGACCTTCTTCAGCCAGTGGGCGGGGATGATCTGGTCGGTGTCGACGTTGCTGCGGCGCAGCGGGACGGCCCGGCCGGTGTGCGTGGTGAATGCTTCCATGGCTCTCAGACTCCGGCGGTGACGGGGGCGTCAGGGGCATCGGTCAGGTCGGCGGGCGAGGCCAGGTGGCCCGTCACCGCGGTGGCGGCGGCGACCTGGGGCGACACCAGGTGAGTGCGGCCGCCCTTGCCCTGCCTGCCCTCGAAGTTGCGGTTGGACGTCGACGCGGAGCGCTCGCCGGGCGCCAGTTGGTCGGGGTTCATGCCCAGGCACATCGAGCAGCCCGCGTGCCGCCATTCGGCGCCCGCGGCGACGAAGACCTTGTCCAGGCCCTCCTCGATGGCCTGCAGGGCGACCCTGACCGAGCCGGGAACGATCAGCATGCGCACGCCGTCGGCGACCTTGCGGCCCTCGACGATGGAGGCTGCCGCACGCAGGTCCTCGATGCGGCCGTTGGTGCAGGAACCTACGAAGACGGTGTCGACCTTGATGTCGCGCAGCGCCTGGCCCGCGGTCAACCCCATGTATTCCAGGGCCTTTTCGGCGGCGAACCGCTCCGACGCGTCTTCGTACGAAGCAGGATCGGGGACCTTCTCCGAGAGCGGCGCGCCCTGGCCCGGGTTGGTGCCCCAGGTGACGAACGGCGCGAGCTTGGTGGCGTCGATGTAGACCTCGGCGTCGAAGACCGCGTCCTCGTCCGTCTTCAGGGTCTTCCAGTACTCGACCGCCGCGTCCCACTCCTCGCCCTTCGGGGCGTGGTCGCGGCCCTCGATGTAGTCGAAGGTGGTCGCGTCGGGGGCGATCATGCCCGCGCGGGCGCCGGCCTCGATCGACATGTTGCAAATGGTCATGCGGGCTTCCATCGAGAGTTTCTCGATGGCGGAGCCGCGGTACTCCAGGACGTAGCCCTGGCCGCCGCCGGTGCCGATCTTGGCGATGATGGCGAGGATCAGGTCCTTGGCCGTGACGGTGTCGGGCAGTTCGCCGTCGACGGTGATGGCCATGGTCTTCGGGGGCGCCATCGGCAGCGTCTGCGTGGCCAGGACGTGCTCGACCTGGGAGGTGCCGATGCCGAACGCCAGCGCACCGAAGGCGCCGTGCGTGGAGGTGTGCGAGTCGCCGCAGACCACGGTGGTGCCGGGCTGGGTCAGTCCCAGCTGGGGGCCCACCACGTGGACAACGCCCTGCTCGACGTCGCCGAGCGAGTGCAGCCGCACGCCGAACTCGGCACAGTTCTTGCGCAGCGTCTCCAACTGGGCGCGCGAGACCGGGTCCGCGATGGGCTTGTCGATGTCGAGGGTCGGGGTGTTGTGATCCTCGGTGGCGATGGTGAGGTCGAGACGCCGCACGGGCCGGCCGGCCTGCCTCAGGCCGTCGAAGGCCTGCGGGCTCGTCACCTCGTGCAGCAGGTGCAGATCGATGAAGAGGAGGTCGGGCTCGCCTTCGGCGCGCCGGACGACGTGGTCGTCCCAGACCTTCTCCGCGAGTGTCCTACCCATCGCTTTCCCTCCGACCGGCTGTGTTGGGCCGGCCCAACTAGAGAATGTTCGTCCACGCCCGTACCCCTCGTGCCGTACGTGGACCGCTTTCCGTTGGTCCGCGGATCGCATGTACAGGGTGACGTGTTCCATCGGAAATTGAACTTGCGTTTCACAGAGTGAGACGCGAGTATCGACGCATGGACAACTCTAGCGGCGTCGGCGTTCTCGACAAGGCGGCTCTCGTCTTGAGCGCCCTGGAGTCCGGTCCGGCCACCCTCGCGGGGCTGGTCGCGGCCACCGGACTCGCACGACCCACGGCACATCGCCTCGCCGTGGCACTGGAACACCACAGGATGGTGGCACGCGACATGCAGGGCCGTTTCATTCTCGGCCCGCGGCTCGCGGAACTCGCGGCGGCGGCCGGCGAGGACCGTCTGCTCGCCACGGCGGGCCCGGTCCTCACGCACCTGCGCGACGTCACGGGCGAGAGCGCGCAGCTCTATCGCCGCCAGGGCGACATGCGCATCTGCGTCGCCGCGGCCGAGCGCCTCTCGGGCCTGCGGGACACGGTCCCCGTCGGCTCGACGCTGACGATGAAAGCGGGCTCGTCCGCGCAGATCCTGATGGCCTGGGAGGAGCCGGAGCGCCTGCACCGCGGCCTCCAGGGCGCCCGCTTCACGGCCACGGCCCTCTCGGGCGTACGGCGCCGGGGCTGGGCCCAGTCGATCGGCGAGCGGGAGCCGGGCGTCGCGTCCGTCTCCGCCCCCGTACGCGGCCCATCGAACCGCGTGGTCGCCGCCGTCTCGGTCTCCGGACCGATCGAGCGCCTGACCCGCCACCCCGGCCGGATGCACGCCCAGGCCATCATCGACGCCGCAGGGCGGCTGTCCGAGGCCCTGCGCCGCACGGGCGGCTGACCCGCACCACACGCACCCAGCACACGGAACGCCCGATGGGCCGCCTCAACGCCGCGGCGGCCCATCGGGCGTTCTTCTCTTGTGCCCCTCAGGCTCTTGTGTCCCTCAAGCCGCCTTGAGCCGGTCTGCGGCCCTGTCCCCCCGCCGGCCGACCGGCACCACACCGATGGCCTTGCCGAGCCCGAACTCCGGCATGTTGATGTACACGGCCTCGTGCGCACCGGCCGGCACGTCATACGTCTCGTGCCAGAAGCCGACTTTCCCCTTGCCCTCCCGCAGCCGCCGGTTGAAGGCGGCCCAGGCGGGCCGGTGTTCCTTGCCCTGGTCGGACGCGTAGGCGAGCAGCTTCGGTGTCGACTCCCAGTACTGGACGACGTACAGCAGCCGCGGCCCGCCCATCAGCAGCTGATATCCCAGCATGCCGCTCCCCCGATCCTCCGACAGCTCCTTGAGCATCCTCGGCATCGCGCGGAAGACGGGCCACCAGCTGCGCACGGCGCGGAAGTTGTTGATGCGCATCCCGATGGTGAAGACGGTGATACCGCCCTGCGCATCGGCGGTCATGCGCCCTTCGATCGGCTTGGTGCTCATGATGATTCCCCCATCCAGAGAGCGTTGGATAGTGCCGCTATCCATGATTGGATAGTGCCACTCCCCAAGTAGATGCGCAAGAGGGCGGACGGCACAGGGCAGGACGGCAAGAGGAGAAGTGAGCCGATGAGACTGGCGGAGCTCAGCACGCAGAGCGGGGTCTCGACGGCCACGATCAAGTACTACCTGCGCGAGGGCCTGCTCCCGCCGGGTCACCGGGTGACGGCGACGCAGGCCGAGTACGACGAGACGCACCTGCGGCGGCTGCGCCTCGTCCGGGCGCTCATCCAGGTGGGCCGGGTACCGATCGCCTCGGCGCGGGAGGTTCTCACCGCCCTGGAGGACGACAACCTGGACCACAACTCCCGCCTGGGCACAGCCGTTTGGGCACTCCCCCACGGCCCCGAGTCCGCCGAGGAGGACGCGCACACCGCAGCCGCGCGGCGCACCGTCGACGCACTCCTCGACCAGCCCGAGTGGGAGCACGCCAGGGAGTACGGGGCCGACTCGCCGGCCTATCGGATGCTGGTGACCGCGGTCGGCACGCTGTCCCGGCTCGGATATCCGTGCGCCGTAGAGGACTTGGCGCCCTACGCACGCGCCGGTGGGCAACTGGCGGTCGCTGACCTCGACTTGATCGAGCGCTACGAATCGCCGGACGAACAGCTGCAGGCGGCGGTCGCGCTCACCGTGCTCTATGAACCGGTGCTGCTCGCGCTGCGCCGTATCGCGCAGGCGGAGGAGTCCCACCGTCGCTTCGGGCAGGGCGCCGGAGCCGAAGGGGAATGAACGAAGAAGGGCCCTCCCTTACGGGAAGGCCCTTCTCCATCTGTACCCCCGACCGGATTCGAACCGGCGCTACCGCCTTGAGAGGGCGGCGTGCTAGGCCGCTACACAACGGGGGCTAGCTTGTCCTGCTGTACTGCGCTGGGCTACCAGGACTCGAACCTAGAACAACGGAACCAGAAACCGTCGTGTTGCCAATTACACCATAGCCCACTGTGGTCTAGACCAGCTAGACCCTGCGTACCCCCGACCGGATTCGAACCGGCGCTACCGCCTTGAGAGGGCGGCGTGCTAGGCCGCTACACAACGGGGGCCCTAGCGATCCTGCATCGGTAGCAGTGGGTGCGACCCTGACTGCTTCCATGGGAAGGATCTGTACCCCCGACCGGATTCGAACCGGCGCTACCGCCTTGAGAGGGCGGCGTGCTAGGCCGCTACACAACGGGGGCGTTGCAGATAAGCTCTGCGAGCTGGCCTACCAGGACTCGAACCTAGACTAACGGAACCAGAAACCGTCGTGCTGCCAATTACACCATAGGCCATCGATACGCAACCCCTTCAAGGGGTTTTGCTTCGATTTACGTCTCCCTGTCCGGACCTTTCGGCCTTCTCGGGCGGCGCAGGAAGAACATTACCCGAAGGTGGACGGCGCTCCAAAACGGGTATCGCCGCGGAGCAGCGGGGGCAGCTCGGTGAGCCGCGAGATGCGGTGCACGCCCGACGGACCTTCCTGGACCGCGCTGTTGCGGTCGAGCCAGATCCCGAGAAGGCCCGCGTCCCGGGCGCCTCTCGCGTCGATCTCCGGCTGGTCCCCCACGTAGGCGACCTCCTCCGGCTTGAGGCCCATCGCCGTGCACACCGCGAGGAAGGCCTCCGCAGCGGGCTTGGAGACGCCGAGTTCGGCGGCGCACAGGACGGACTCGAAGCGGTCGCGCACGCCGAGGATGCGCAGCTTGCGGTCCTGGACGATCAGGGCGGAGTTGGACAGGACCGCGTGACGGTAATCACCGGCGAGGGTGTCCAGGACGGGAACGGTGTCGGGGAAGAGTTTCCAGGCGGATTCGTAGTGGACGAGGTACCGCTCGTACCAGGAGTCCGCGTCCTGGTCGGTCAGGATGTCGTCCAGGAACTCGCGTACGCGGTCGCGGCGCTGGTCCTGGAAGTCGATCCCGCCGGCGCTGAAGCGGGCCCAGTGGCGCTCGGTGACCTCTTTCCACAGGGCGAGGGCGCGCTCGGCGGTCTCGTACCGCTCGATGATGCCCTCGGCGGTGAGATGGGCGTGCATGCCGGTGGTGTCGGCACCCGCGTAATCGAAGATCGTGTCATCTACGTCCCAGACCACGGCTTTGATCGGCATGGTTCGAACGTACGCGAAGGGCCCGGATGCCGTGGTGGCTTCCGGGCCCTTCATGCTCTTCGTGCTCTTCGTGCTCTTCGTGCTCTTCGTGCTCTTCGTGCCTACGCGGCCAGCTTCGCCAGGGCCGCGTCGATGCGGGTCAGCGACTTCTCCTTGCCCAGGATCTCCAGGGACTCGAAGAGGGGCAGGCCGACCGTGCGGCCGGTGACCGCAACGCGGACCGGGGCCTGGGCCTTGCCGAGCTTCAGGCCGTGCTCCTCGCCGGCGGCCAGGACGGCCTCCTTGAGGGACTCGGGGGACGTCCAGTCGGCGGCGTCGAGCTTGGCGCGGGCCGTCGTCAGGAGCGCGGCCGGGTCGCCCTTGCCCATGGCCTTCGTCCAGGACGCCTCGTCCTCGACGGGCTCGTCCAGGAAGAGGAAGTCCACGTTCTCCGTGATCTCGGAGAGGACCTTGATGCGGGTCTGGGCGTGGGGGGCGATGGCCTCCCAGGCCGCCTGGTCGAACGCCTCGGGGGCCCAGTTGGCGTGCGGGGCCTTCAGCCACGGCTCACAGGCCGCCGCGAACGCCTTCACGTCCAGCATGCGGATGTGGTCGGCGTTGATCGCCTCGGCCTTCTTCAGGTCGAAGCGGGCCGGGTTGGCGTTCACGTCCGCGAGGTCGAACTTGGCGACCATCTCGGGGATCGTGAAGACGTCCTGGTCCGCGGAGAACGACCAGCCCAGGAGGGACAGGTAGTTGAGCAGGCCCTCGGGGAGGAAGCCGCGCTCGCGGTAGAGGTTCAGGGACGCCTGCGGGTCGCGCTTGGAGAGCTTCTTGTTGCCCTCGCCCATCACGTACGGGAGGTGGCCGAAGGCCGGGGTCTCCTTGGCGATGCCCAGGTCGGCAAGGGCGTTGTAGAGGGCGATCTGCCGCGGGGTCGAGGAGAGCAGGTCCTCGCCGCGCAGGACGTGGGTGATCTCCATCAGGGCGTCGTCGACCGGGTTCACCAGGGTGTAGAGCGGTGCTCCGTTGGCGCGGACGATGCCGTAGTCCGGGAGGTTCTCCGGCTGGACGGTGATCTCGCCGCGGACCAGGTCCGTGAAGGTGATCGCCTCGTCGGGCATGCGGAAGCGGACGATGGGCTTGCGGCCCTCCGTCTCGTACGCGGCGCGCTGCTCGGCGGTCAGGTCGCGGCAGTGGCCGTCGTAGCCGGACGCCTTGCCGGCGGCGCGGGCGGCCTCGCGGCGGGCGTCGAGCTCCTCCGTGGAGCAGTAGCAGTAGTACGCGCGGCCCGCGTCCAGGAGCTTCTGCGCGACATCCCGGTAGATGTCCATGCGCTGCGACTGGCGGTACGGCGCGTGCGGGCCGCCGACCTCGGGGCCCTCGTCCCAGTCGAAGCCCAGCCAGCGCATCGCCTCGAGCAGCTGCTCGTACGACTCCTCCGAGTCGCGAGCCGCGTCGGTGTCCTCGATGCGGAAGACCAGGGAGCCCTCGTTGTGCCGGGCGTAGGCCCAGTTGAAGAGAGCGGTGCGGACCAGGCCCACGTGGGGGTTGCCGGTCGGCGAGGGACAGAAACGTACGCGTACGGGAGTCGCGTTAGCCACGCTTGATCACCTTGTTGGTGAGAGTGCCGATGCCTTCGATGGTGACGGCGACCTCGTCGCCGACGTTGAGGGGGCCGACCCCTGCCGGGGTGCCCGTGAGGATGACGTCGCCCGGGAGCAGCGTCATGGCCTCGGAGATGTGCACGATCAGGTCCTCGATGGAGCGGACCATGTCGGTCGTGCGCCCCAGCTGGCGCTGTTCGCCGTTGACCGTGCACTGGATGGTGAGGTCCGAGGGGTCGAGGTCGGTCTCCACCCAGGGGCCGAGCGGGCAGGAGGAGTCGAAGCCCTTGGCCCTGGCCCACTGCTTCTCGCGCTGCTGCACGTCACGCGCGGTGACGTCGTTCGCGCAGGTGTAGCCGAGGATGACGTCACGGGCGCGCTCGCGCGGGACCTCGCGGCACATGCGGCCGATGACCACGGCGAGCTCGGCCTCGTAGTGCACCTCCTGCGAGAAGGAGGGGTACGCGATGGAGTCGCCGGGGCCGATGACCGAGGTGGACGGCTTGAAGAAGGCGACCGGGATCTCGGGGACCTCGTTGCCGAGCTCCTTCGCGTGCTCCGCGTAGTTGCGGCCGATGCCCACGACCTTGTTGGGGAGCACCGGGGGCAGCAGCCTGACCTTGCTCAGCGGGACCTTCGTGCCGGAGAGCTCGAAGTCCGCGAACGGGATGCCCTTGATGATGTCGAGGACGAGCCCGTCGGTCGTTCCGGGGGGACTTTCGCCCTCGACCGCGCCGAAGGCGACGTTGCCGTCGATGGAGAACCTGGCGATGCGCAAGAGCGGTGCCCTTTGCTGGAGGGGAGAGAGTTTGACACCCCAGGCTAACGCGGTGGCCTGCGGCCCGCGTGCGACCGGATCCCACGTGACCCCGAGCCGCCGCCCCGTCTGTCGCCGCTGCGCGAGCTCGTCCTCAAACCCCGGACGGGCTGGACTACACCCCGGCCGGGCTGGACTGCTCCGGCGCGTCCATCAGGATCGTGCGCTTCGGGTTGGCCGTCACCGTCGGCAGTTCCAGGGCGTGGTCCGGCTGCTCGGCGGCCGGGGCGACCTCCTGCGCGTCCGTGAGGTGGGCGAGGGTGGTGCGGCGGGGGTTGGCTATGTTGCGGAACATCGCCGACTTCACAGTCTTCATCTGGTGTTCGGATCCTGTCGGTTGAGGCGTCCCGTACGGGCGCGGGTTGTCGGATTCGCCATCCCTGTAAAGCGTCAGGCTAAACATCCAATTCCCGGCCAAAGCTTTGGGGAGGCCTTGATCTTGATGTGAGTTTGCTCACGAGCGAGCGGGCAAATAGGTCAATTCAGGCCCGTGAAGGCCTTGTTGGAATCGGACATTGCGCCACTGAAGCCACCATTCCGCTCCCGATCATGAAGACTGGGACACCACTCGACTGTAGGTTTCCCGGGCTTAATGGACCGATTTGCCCAGATAACTTTCTACGTCTCGTGACGCGCCACTCACGCCGTGTCACGGAGGTCTCGACGCGACACACGGGCCTTGTTGGAGATCCTGCACTGTGCTGGAATTCCCGGGACCGCCGCGGGATCGAACCGGCGCGCAGGGGCGCAACGCAGCGCCGAGTGGCGGCGGGAAAGGGGAGCAGCGCCGGTCACTCACGACCACCATGGGGCGTTCTGCGCCCCACGACGCCGACACCGTCCCGCCGTTTGTGCGGAGGGACGCCTGGTCCAGAGGTTGCGACGCTAGTGCAGGGACGTTTCAAGAGGGATGGCAGCAGCGCTGCGGCGGAGCCGGAGCGCGGCGGGACCGACCGCGGCTCCTCGGCCCAGCACGCCCAGAACCCCGGGCAGGCCCCCGGCGACGGCGGCCCGAGCGCCGTGCGCGGTCCGGGCGGCACGAGCCTGCCCACGGCCGGCGCGCCGACGGGCGGCACCACGGGCACCGCGAAATCGCCCACAGGCCCCGGCTCCCGAATAGCCCTGCGCAACTGGCGCATCTCGACCCGACTTGTCTCGCTGCTCGCGCTCCCCGTGATCACCGCGACCTCGCTCGGCGCTCTTCGTATCAATGAGTCGATGGACGAGATCCAGCAGCTCAACAACATGAAGATGCTGACCGACATGACCAAGCGGGCCACCGAGCTGGCCTCCGCGCTCCAGGAGGAGCGCGACCGCTCGGCAGGTCCCCTCGCGCACGACGCGAAGGCGTCGGACTACGTGGTCAAGGGCTCCAGGGAGAAGACCAACCGCGCGTACAACCGTTTCCTCCAGGAGACGCAGGAGCTCGACAACACCGAGAGCGACAAGGGTCTCCTCGGCGTCCGGGCGAACACGGTCGAGATCACCCAGCAGCTCCAGAAGATCAGCGACGTACGCCAGAACGCGTACAGCGACAAGAAGTCGACGTCGCAGACGATCGACGCCTACAGCCAGCTCATCGAGCAGCTGCTCTCCCTGTCCTCGGACATGGCGCAGGCGACCAGCAACCCGGACATGATCCAGCGCACCCGCGCCCTGACGGCCTTCTCCTCCGCCAAGGAGTACGCCTCGGTGCAGCGCGCCGTGATCGCCGCCGCGCTTCCCGCGGGCGACAGCACGTTCGGCACCATCTCCGAGACCGACCGGCGCTACGGCTTCGCCGCGCTCGACAAGGAGAACTCCGAGCTCGATGCCTTCAAGGGCATCTACGCCGGCAACCCCGACGAGCTGACCAAGCCCATCGACGGCGGCAACTCGTCCATCGAGGGCGCCGACTCCTACGCGAAGCGTGTGCTGAGCCAAGAGGGCGGCATCAAGCTCCAGGACAAGCGCTCGTACAAGGACTGGGTGGACGCCGACACCACCAAGATCGACGCGATGTCCAAGATCGAGCTCACGCTCCTCAACGAGATGGAGCAGAAGGCCCGCGAGCTGCGCAACGAGTCCGAGCAGGCCGCCATCCTCAACGGTGCGCTGATCCTGCTCGTCCTCGGTGTCTCGCTCGTCGGCGCCTTCGTCGTGGCCCGGTCCATGATCCGCTCGCTGCGGCGCCTCCAGGACACCGCGACCAAGGTCGCCCAGGACCGGCTGCCCGAGCTCGTCAAGCAGCTCTCCGAGGCCGACCCGCAGGACGTCGACACCTCCGTCGAGTCCGTCGGTGTGCACTCCAGGGACGAGATCGGCCAGGTGGCCGCGGCCTTCGACGACGTGCACCGCGAGGCCGTCCGTCTCGCCGCCGAGCAGGCGCTCCTGCGAGGCAACGTCAACGCGATGTTCACCAACCTCTCGCGCCGTTCGCAGGGCCTCATCCAGCGCCAGCTCTCGCTCATCTCCGAGCTGGAGTCGCGCGAGGCCGACCCGGACCAGCTCTCCTCGCTCTTCAAGCTCGACCACCTCGCGACCCGCATGCGCCGTAACGGCGAGAACCTCCTCGTGCTCGCCGGTGAAGAGCCCGGCCGTCGCTGGACCCGGCCCGTCCCGCTCGTCGACGTGCTGCGTGCCGCCGCGTCCGAGGTGGAGCAGTACGAGCGCATCGAGCTCTCCGCGGTCCCGACGACCGAGGTCGCCGGACGCGTGGTCAACGACCTCGTGCACCTGCTCGCAGAGCTCCTGGAGAACGCGACGTCGTTCTCCTCGCCGCAGACCAAGGTCAAGGTCACCGGTCACGCGCTGCCCGACGGACGTGTGCTCATCGAGATCCACGACACGGGCATCGGCCTCTCCCCCGAGGACCTCGCCGCGATCAACGAACGGCTCGCGTCGCCGCCCACCGTGGACGTCTCGGTCTCGCGCCGCATGGGTCTGTTCGTGGTCGGCCGTCTGTCGCAGCGCCACGGCATCCGCATCCAGCTCCGTCCGTCGGACTCCGGCGGTACGACCGCGCTGGTCATGCTGCCCATCGATGTCGCGCAGGGCGGCAAGAAGGCGCCGAACAAGCCCGGTACGCCCGGCCCCGGCCAGAGCGGCGGCCCCGTCGCCGCGCAGGCCTCCGCGGGTGCGGCCGCCGCGCGCCGCGGTGTCGGTGCGGGCAGCGGTGCGCCCGGCTCGGCTCCCGCGGGTTCCGCGGGACGGCTCGGTGCGGGTCCGCCCCGTGGTCAGGTCACGGGATCGGGGCCGCGCGCCGCGCTGCCTTCGCGTGACGCGGGGCCGCGGACCGGTTCGCCGTCCGCGCCGGCCGGTCCTCCCGGGCTCTCGGGTCCTTCGGGTCAGCAGCCTCCCCGGCAGGGGCCGCCCGCGCAGGGTGCCGGTGCCGCGGGCAGCTCCGGTGGCAGCCTCTTCGGGGGTGCTCCGAGCGCGGGACGCGGCCAGGGTTCCGCGCCGCAGCCTCCCGTGCCCCAGCAGCGTACGAATCCGGTGAACCCGGCCTCCGGGCCCGCGAACCCCGCTGCGAACCCCTCAGCGAACAACGCCGGGGATCAGGGTCGCCGGCCGCAGCTGCCGCCGCGCGGTGGTCCGCGTGCCGAGCTTCCCGGCGGCAACCCGCAGCCCCGCGTGCCCAGCTGGAGCGACGAGAACGCCCAGCCGCAGGTCTCGCGCGAGCCGTTCGACACCCCGCGCGGTCACGAGGAGCCTGAGTCCACCGGACAGTTCCCGCACGCCTCGGCCGGCAACAGCATGCAGGGCCCCGGCTCGACCGCCGAGTTCGCGCGGCCGGACTTCAACGGTCCGCCGCCCGGCACGGGCTCGCCGCAGAACGCGGGCCAGGGCGGTCAGGGTCAGGGCGGCCAGCAGGGCACCGGGCAGTTCGTACGCCCGGACGTCTTCGGCGGCCAGAGCGGACAGGGCGGTCAGGGCGGTCAGGGCAGCCAGGGTGGTCAGCTCGGCCAGGACACCTCCTCCGGCACGGGTCAGTTCCAGCGTCCCGGCACCAGCGCCCCCGGCTACGACAACGAGGCGCCCCGGCGCGGCCAGGGCCCCGGTCAGGGCCAGAGCCAGGGCGGCCAGCTCGGCATCCCGCCGGTGCCGCCGCAGTCCTCGCAGCCGCAGCAGCCCTCGCCGTCGGAGGGCCTGCCGCCCGCCGGTCCCGGCGACGGCCGCACCCCGCTGTTCGACACGCTGGAGACCAACTGGTTCCAGCAGCAACAGCAGGGATACCAGGCCCCGCAGGGCGGCGACCGCTCCCCCGAGCAGCAGCAGCCCCAGCAGCCGCAGCGCCCGCAGCAGTCGGCACCCCTCCCGCCGCGGCCCCGGGCCCAGCAGCCGCAGAACCCGGCCGCACCCCAGCGTCCGGCGCAGGCGCCCGCTCCCGCGTCCAACGGAACGGGCGGCGGCAACAACATCAACGGCGTCACGAACGGCAGCGCCGCATCCTGGCGCACCTCGCCCAACGACGAGCTCGGCCGCCAGGCCGAGCGCGTCCGGCAGCCGTCCGCCGGTGGCGTCACCACATCCGGCCTGCCGCGCCGCGTCCCGCGAGCCAACCTCGTCGCGGGCACCGCACAGCAGCAGCAGGACAGCACAGGTCCGCAGGTCTCGCGTGCGCCCGAAGAGGTACGCGGCCGGCTGACGAATCTCCGTCGGGGCATCCAGCAGGGTCGCCAGGCCGGTACCGGCCAGACCGGCAGCTTCCCCACTCACCAGCAGGAGCGTTAGTTGAGTCCGAGCCAGGCGGCACAGAATCTGAACTGGTTGATCACGAACTTCGTGGACAACACCCCCGGGGTGTCCCACACGGTCGTGGTCTCCGCCGACGGCCTCCTTCTGGCGATGTCCGAGGGCTTCCCGCGTGACCGTGCCGACCAGTTGGCCGCGGTGGCGTCGGGTCTGACCTCTCTCACCGCCGGAGCCTCCCGGATCTTCGAGGGCGGGGCCGTCACCCAGACCGTGGTGGAGATGGAGCGGGGGTTCCTCTTCCTCATGTCGGTCTCCGACGGTTCCTCCCTGGCCGTGCTCGCGCACCCCGAGTGCGACATCGGCCTCGTCGGATACGAGATGGCGCTGCTCGTCGACCGCGCGGGCGCCGTCCTCACCCCGGACCTCCGCGCCGAACTGCAGGGCAGCCTGTTGCACTGACTTTTCTCATCGGCCGCCCCACCGACCGAACGTACTGACCACCGTCCGGCCACCCTGGTGCCCCCCACCGGCTCTATCAGACGGCACGCAGACCACCTGCTGTCCCGCCCGGAGGATCCATGACCCCGCCCAACGCCTCTCACGACCCGTACGGTGCTCACGCGTCGTACGGCATTGAAGGCGACCAGCCGCTGGTGCGTCCTTATGCGATGACCGGCGGCCGGACCAGGCCCCGCTACCAGCTCGCGATAGAGGCGCTGGTGAGCACGACGGCCGACCCGGCGCAGCTGATGGGGCTGCTCCCCGAGCACCAGCGCATCTGCCACCTGTGCCGCGAGGTCAAGTCGGTGGCCGAGGTGTCGGCGCTGCTCTCCATGCCGCTCGGCGTGGCCCGGATCCTCGTGGCCGACCTGGCCGAGGCCGGGCTCGTCGCCATTCACCAGCCCGGCGGCGACGAGAACGCCGGCGGTCAGCCTGACGTGACACTGCTCGAAAGGGTGCTCAGTGGACTTCGCAAGCTCTAGCAGCGGAGCGCCGGCTCGCTCCACCACTTCCGCGAAGATCGTGGTGGCGGGCGGCTTCGGCGTGGGCAAGACCACGTTCGTGGGCGCGGTTTCCGAGATCAACCCGCTGCGCACCGAGGCCGTCATGACGTCCGCGTCCGCGGGCATCGACGACCTCACCCACACCGGGGACAAGACGACGACGACCGTCGCCATGGACTTCGGCCGCATCACCCTGGACCAGGACCTGATCCTGTACCTCTTCGGTACGCCCGGTCAGGACCGCTTCTGGTTCATGTGGGACGACCTCGTGCGCGGCGCGATCGGCGCCGTCGTGCTGGTCGACACCCGCCGTCTCGCCGACTGCTTTCCGGCCGTCGACTACTTCGAGAACAGCGGCCTGCCCTTCGTCATCGCGCTCAACGGCTTCGACGGCCACCAGCCGTACACCCCCGATGAAGTGCGCGAAGCTCTCCAGATCGGCCCCAACACGCCGATCATCACCACGGACGCGCGACACCGTGCGGACGCAAAGAGCGGCCTGATCACGCTGGTCGAGCACGCACTTATGGCACGACTCAAGTAGACGAGGGAGTACGGCAGTTGCCGTAGATTCAACAGAGCGGCCTGTGTCTTTTGACACGGATGACCGCTCTGTTCATAACGTTTCGACAGAGAATTCGCCGGGCGCCGCCACGCGTCGCGGTCATTCGGTGTCGCTGCGCGCACAAGAGCCCCGCCTTTTGGCGGGGCTCGCTCTTTTTGACCGTTTTATCTGAGGCTTACACCACTCGGAACAAGCGCTTCTCACTGTTTGGTGGAGGACCCCCTGACGTGCTGGAATGCGCTGAACTGCCCAGTAGCACGGGCCTTGGAGACGACAGCGGGACCGGTGTAGGTCCCGCCGCCGAGAGGTTGTTGGTCGAGTGAGGCGAAGCAAGACGAGCCCCGCACCGCCGCAGACGCGGGACACGCGGGGCAACTTCACCCCGCCGCCGCGCACAGCGGCGTCCCCCGCCGATGTGCAGGGCATGGAAACCCCGGCTCCCTCCGGCGGCAGAATGTCCCCGCGCAACTGGCGCGTGCCGACCCGCCTGAACGCGATCCTCCTCATACCCGTGCTCGTCGGCCTCGTCATGGGCGGCTTCCAGGTAAAGGGGTCGATCGACACCTGGAGCGAAGCCCAGGACGCCGAGAACACGGCCCGCCTCGTGCAGGCGTCGCTGAACTACGGCAACCGCCTCATCGAGGAGCGCGACCTCTCCGCCGCTCCGCTCCTTCGCGGCAAGAAGAACGACCCGGTCGTCGTGAAGGCCCGCAAGGCCACCGACGAGGCGAAGACCGAGTTCGACGCCGCCGCGGAGAACATGCCGCAGAAGGAAGGCCTCAAGCGCCGCCTCGACGGATTCCACAAGGTGGAGCCCGGTCTGCAGTCCCTGCGTGCGGCCGCGTACACCTCCAAGCTCTCGGGCGCGCAGACCGAAGAGGGCTACGTCGCCATCCAGCACCCCCTGATGGAGTTCGCCAACGAGCTCGGTCTGGGCACCGGAAACATCACCAGCTACGGGCGTACGGTCTACGCGATCTCGCTGACCAAGGCCGCGCTCTCCCTGCAGCGCTCCATCGGTACGCACATTCTCGTCAAGCCCGGCCCCACCGCTCCCAGCCTCGCCAAGCAGCGCGTGGCGCTCTCCTCGTACGCCTACCTCGAGGGCATCGCCATCGAGGAGTACACGGGCGGTGGCACCCCCGCGGACGTCGCCAAGCTCGAGGCCGCGAAGAAGAAGCTGAAGGCCGACGGCGAGAAGCAGGCCAAGCAGGCCGCGGCCGCCGCGAAGGCCAAGGGCGAGACGTTCGTCCCGCCGCCGTCGTCCGAGGCGATGGTCGCCGCCATGGCGCAGCTGCAGACCACGCAGCCCAGCGCCCGGGTCGCCCTCGCGGGCAAGGGCATCACCCCCGAGGCCTGGTGGGCCACCACATCCGCCAAGTTCGACGCGTACCGCACCATCGAGTCGGACCTCGCCGACAAGGCGGTGACCGAGGCGTCGGACATCGCCGCCGACGCCCAGCGCAACGCGTACATCACCGGCGCCATCGTCGTGATCGCGCTGCTCGCCGCCTTCATCCTGGCCGGGATGATGGCCCGCCAGATGTCCAAGGCGATGCGTCAGCTGCGCACCGCCGCCTTCGGCATCGCCGAGCAGCGTCTGCCGATGCTGGTCGACCAGCTCTCGCGCACCGACCCCGGCCGCGTCGACACCCGCGTACAGCCCATCCCGATCTCCTCCACGGACGAGATCGGCGAGGTCGCCCGCGCCTTCGACCAGGTGCACCGCGAGGCCGTCCGGCTCGCCGCCGAGCAGGCCCTGCTCCGTGGCAACATCAACGCGATCTTCACCAACCTCTCGCGCCGCAACCAGTCCCTGATCGAGGGCCAGCTGACCCTCATCACCGACCTGGAGAACAACGAGGCCGACCCGGACCAGCTGGAGAGCCTCTTCCGCCTGGACCACCTGGCGACCCGTATGCGACGCAACGGCGAGAACCTCCTGGTCCTCTCCGGCGAGGAGCCCGGCCGCCGCTGGGACCAGCCGGTCCCGCTGGTCGACGTGCTGCGCGCCGCCTCCTCCGAGGTGGAGCAGTACGAGCGCATCGAGCTGTCCGGTGTCCCGGAGGCCGAGATCCACGGCCTCGCCGTGACCGACCTCGTGCATCTGCTCGCCGAGCTCCTGGAGAACGCCACCACGTTCTCCTCGCCGCAGACCAAGGTCCGCGTCACCGCGACCCGTCTTCCCGACGGCCGCATCATGGTCGAGATCCACGACAAGGGCATCGGCCTCACCGCCGAGGACTTCGCGGACATCAACCACAAACTGGCCAACCCGCCGACGGTGGACGCCGCGATCTCGCAGCGCATGGGCCTGTTCGTGGTCGGCCGCCTCTCCGACCGGCACGGCATCCGCGTCCAGCTGCGCCCCTCGGGCGAGCAGGCCGGTACGACCTCGCTCGTCATGCTGCCCGACGGCATCACGCACGGTGGCGGCGGCGAGAACCACCTGCCGGAGTCCGAGTTCACGGTCTCCTCGATCATGCCGGAGCAGCACCAGGCCCCCGAGCCGCCGGCCTTCCACCACGAGCCGATGCGTACGGCGGCCGAGCTCGGCTTCGACGACAGCCGCTACAACGGCGATGCCGCCGACTCCCCGGATCTCGACCCGGTGGGCCGCTCGCTGATGCGCGAGGAGCGGCGCGCCGCTCTGGAGGCGCAGGCGCAGTCCCCCGACGGCCGCCCGCTCTTCCGCGACGACATGGACGCGCAGCCCGGCTTCGACCAGCAGGGCGGCTACGACCCCTCGTACGACCAGCAGACCCCGGCGTACGACGAGTACAACCAGGGCCAGGCCGTGCAGCCGGCGTACGACGAGCCGTACTACCCGGCGCGGGACGGTTACCAGGACGCCCCCTATGCGGAAGCGGGTCACGACGACCGCGCCGCCGGCGCGGGTGCCGTCTCCGAGCCGTTCACGGCCTACCCGGACCGCTCTCACCAGGACGACTGGCCCTCACGCGGCGGATTCGACGACAACTCGGGTGCGTATCAGGCCGAGTACTCTCCGGAACCGGAATCTGGTCCGGCGGCTCCCGCGAACGGTGCCGAGCGCGTAGGCTTCGAGCGTCCCGGGCCGGCTCCCTCCGCGGTCCACGACACCACCGCCGCGGGTCTTCCGCGCCGCGGCGGCTCCGGTGCGAACAGCAACGGCAGCGCCCCGGCCCCGACCGGCGACGCGTTCGGCAACACCGACGACAACAGCTGGCGTACGTCCAACGACGACCGCTGGCAGCGCGCCGAATCGCTGAAGGAGCCCAAGGCGGGTGGCGTCACCCCGTCCGGTCTCCCGAAGCGGGTGCCCAAGGCCAATCTGGTCGAGGGCACGGCGGAACAGACCCCACAGGGCGGCCCTCAGGTCTCCCGCGACCCCGAGGACGTGCGGGGTCGGCTGAGCAACCTGCGCCGCGGCGTCCAGCGGGGACGCAGCGCAGGCAGTGACACCACGAATGGCCAGGGCTTCGGTCCTGACAGCACCTACAACCAGGAGCGTTAGTGTGAGCCCGATGAGCCAGGCGGCGCAGAATCTGAACTGGTTGATCACGAACTTCGTGGACAACACCCCCGGGGTGTCCCACACGGTGGTGGTCTCCGCCGACGGACTCCTTCTGGCGATGTCCGAAGGCTTCCCCCGCGACCGGGCCGACCAGCTCGCGGCCGTCGCGTCCGGTCTGACCTCCCTCACCGCCGGGGCCTCCCGGATCTTCGAGGGCGGTTCCGTGACCCAGACCGTTGTGGAGATGGAGCGAGGATTTCTCTTCCTCATGTCCATCTCTGACGGCTCCTCACTCGCCGTCCTCGCACACCCGGATGCGGACATCGGTCTCATTGGGTACGAGATGGCACTTCTTGTCGACCGCGCGGGCACCGTACTTACGCCCGACCTGCGTGCGGAGCTGCAGGGGAGCCTTCTCAACTAGTAGACGTACGGTGCGTTTTCGCGTCCCGTGGCCGTAAGGTTTCGGGACGCGGCTCCAGAATGATGGTGCCCGGCACAGTCGGAGGAGGAGTACGTGGCAGGTTCAGGAACACCCCCGGACGGTTCGTCATCGGCCAACTGGTCGCCTGGTCACGGCCAGGGGCAGGGGCCGCACGAAGGGGCGCCGAACCGGTACAACTTCCCCTCCGCGCCCAGCCAGCACCGCAGGCCTTATCAGCAGCCGCAGCAGCCGGGCCCCCGCCAGAGCCCGTACGAGCAGCCTCATACCCCCAGGATCCAGCCAGTGCAACCACAGCGACGAGCGCCCGAGCCGGCGCCCGCTGCGAGCAACCCCCTGGTGCGTCCGTACGCCATGACGGGCGGCCGTACCAGGCCCCGCTACCAGCTCGCCATCGAGGCGCTGGTGCACACCACCGCCCAGCCGCACCAGCTCCAGGGCCAGTTGCCGGAGCATCAGCGGATCTGCAATCTGTGCCGCGAGATCAAGTCAGTCGCTGAGATCTCGGCACTTCTCTCCATTCCCCTCGGCGTAGCCCGGATCCTCGTAGCCGACCTGGCGGAGGCCGGACTTGTCGCCATCCATCAGCCGGGCGGCGACGAGACCGCCGGCGGCCAGCCAGACGTGACACTGCTCGAAAGGGTGCTCAGTGGACTTCGCAAGCTCTAGCGGCGGAGCAACAGCCCGCTCCACCACTTCCGCGAAAATCGTGGTGGCGGGCGGCTTCGGCGTGGGCAAGACCACGTTCGTCGGGGCGGTCTCTGAGATCAACCCGCTGCGCACCGAGGCCGTCATGACGTCCGCGTCCGCGGGCATCGACGACCTCACCCACACCGGGGACAAGACCACCACCACGGTGGCCATGGACTTCGGCCGCATCACCCTGGACCAGGACCTGATCCTGTACCTCTTCGGTACGCCCGGTCAGGACCGCTTCTGGTTCATGTGGGACGACCTTGTACGCGGCGCGATCGGCGCGGTGGTCCTGGTCGACACGAGGAGGCTCGCCGACTGCTTCCCCGCCGTCGACTACTTCGAGAACTCCGGACTGCCCTTCGTCATCGCCCTCAACGGCTTCGACGGCCACCAGCCGTACACGCCCGACGAGGTCCGCGAGGCGCTGCAGATCGGTCCGGACACCCCGATCATCACCACCGACGCGCGGCACCGCGCCGACGCCAAGAGCGGGTTGATCACGCTCGTGGAGCACGCGCTCATGGCGCGGCTGCGGTAACCAGCCCCGCCCACGCACGACATTTCGCCCCCGCCGGCTGCTGCCGGCGGGGGCGAATTGCTGTGGCGAAGCCTGCTGCCGTTGCCCAGCGTTGCACCTTTGGCCAAAACACATGCCTGCCGCTGTGATGTTTTCGGTGGGACCCTCGCTGGAGGGAGAGGCAGGTTCGCGTCCACTACTCCTGCCCTTCTTTCCCCTGACGGATCGAGCAGGAAGCGAAGCCCTCACATGAGCCTGTCCTACTCAGGCGGGAGAGTCTCCCCGGCCGGTGCCCCGGCCGGACAGCGGGCACGGGCGCCACTGGCCGGGCAGCAGAGCCGCTCCGGGGCGCTCACAGCGGACGAACACCTGGGCGAGACGGTGGCGGCGGCACAGCGGGGGGACGAGGCCGCCTTCCGGATGCTCTACCGCTCCTTGCACGACCAACTCCTGTCGTACGCCCAGGGATTGGTGGGTCCGACGCTGGCACCCGGCGTCCAGAGCCGAAGTTGGGAGTACATAGCCCGAAATCTGGCCAAGTTTCAGGGCGACGGCGCCGACTTCCGCGGCTGGTGCGCGCTGGTGGTCCGCACCAGAGCCCTGGAACAGCCGGGCCTCCGGGACCGGCGCGGGGCCGACGGCGACGAGCCCGCGCGGCCCGCCGACCGAACCCTCGCCTTCATCGCGCGGCTGCCGCAGGAGCAGGCCGAAGCTCTGCTCCTCCTCGTCGTCGTGGGGCTCGACCTCCGGCAGACGGCCACCGTGCTCGGCAGACGGGCGAGAACCGTCCGGACCGCCGCACACCGGGGCCTGCGCGCACTGGCGAAGCTGCTCGGGGACACCGCCGCCCGGTAGGTCGCTATCCGGTCAACCAGGCCGCAGGGCACCTTCTGCGCAGCGGTACGACAGACACAGCACGAGAACGACAGGCACAGGCACGGGCACGGGCACGGCCGAGAGAGACCAGGAGAGACAACCGAAGAGAGGAGAGTCATGCCGACAAACAGACGCGGACGCCGGCCGACGCATCGCGTCAGGCCGACGTCTCACCCCCCACCACCGGCCTCGTCAGCCGAAACCGGGCACCTTGAGCTCAGCCCAGACCATCTTTCCGCCGATCGTCGGTTCGACCCCGACGTCGGCCGACAGAGCCGCCACGAGGAACAGCCCACGCCCACTGACCTGGAACGGGTCCGGGGGCTCCATGGGCACCACCGGAAGCTCGGTGGAGGTGTCCGTCACCTCCAGGCGCACACCCTCGGCGCCCGTACGACGGACGGCGAACTCGAACGACGAGTAGCTGCAGTGCCGCACATTGCTGCACAGCTCGGTGGCCACGAAGGCGCAGTCGTCGACCAGCGCCTCCAGGCCCCAACTGCGCAAGCAGGCGCCGACGATCCGGCGTATCTGCTCCAGGCAGTGCGGGTCGTACTCCATGCGGACCTCGCAGGATCTGCTGATCACTACGAGCTCTTCCGCGGATGTGTTCGGCATTGCCCCTCCGGCACCGCTGTAGGTGTCAACTCAACCGAGAACAAAGGACGTTGGACTCGCATCATGTCGAGGCATCTATCACCTAGGCAAGTATTACTGACTGTTCACATCCCTCAAGGGGGGTGCGCAAGATGACAGTTGTCTGGCCGGAAGGCGCGGGACATCATGTGCGCATGCCGCAAAGTGATATGCCCACCATGCGCAGCCGTCGTCTCGGCGCCGAGCTGCGACGACTCCGGTCGGATGCCGGCCTCAAGGTCCAGGACGCGGCCGATGCACTGGAGTGTGGGCAGCCAAAGATCAGCCAGATCGAGACAGGCAAACGGGGCATCCGGCAACTCGACCTCACCACCCTGCTCAACCTGTACGGGGTGGAGGACGATCAGCAGCGGTCGAATCTGAAGCGGCTCGCCAGGGACATCCACAAGGTGGACTGGTGGTCCGGTCAGGGCCCCTTGCTCAGCGGCGACTTGCGCGACTACCTCACACTGGAAGCCGACTCCTCACTCATCCGCGCTTACGAGCCGATGGTGCTGCCGGGCCTGCTCCAGACAGAGGCATATATGCGGGAGATATTCACCGCGGGAGCCGAAGCGGATCGCGTCGAAACCCTTGTAAAGACGCGAATGAGACGCAAGGATCTGCTGCACGGGAACACCGAATTCCGGCTGCGCGTCATCATCGACGCCCCGGCACTGCACCGCATTTCTGGTCCCACTGAATTGATCCATCAACAGTTTCAGCACTTGATCGAAGTGGGAAATCAGGCCAATGTCACCGTTCAGATCCTCCCTCTGAACATCGCATTGCCGCTCGCGCAGTACGCTCCGTACACGATCTTCACGCTGCACGGAGAACCCCCCATAGAGGTGACCTGGTTGGAGCACATGACCGGGGGAACGTTGCTTGAGCAGCGGCCTGACGTCCAGGTTTACACCAAAGCCTGGGACGACCTGACGGCAGCCGCGCTCTCTCCCGCCGAGTCGCGCCAGTACATCCTTGACCACATGAAGAAAGAGAGCGGGTCGTGATGTCTCGCACATCTGCGGCCAGTCCCGCGTTCACAGAGGCAATAGACGAATCAGTGAAAGCGAACTGGCACAAGAGTACCTACAGCGGCGCCTCGAACGGCTGCATCGAGCACACGAAGCTTTCGGCCGATCAGCGGGCGATTCGTGACACAAAGAATCGGGAGTTCGGAACACTCGTCTTCGACTCCACCGCATGGCGCGCATTCATCGCTGGAATCAACTCCGGGATTCTGCAGATATGAGAACGAACACTGCAAGCGGCACACGCGTCACACAGCGGGAAAAGGCGCTGCTCTACGCGCTCGACATCTCCCGCGCCCAGTGGACAAGCACCCCCGGGAGCCCCGTGGAGGGCCCCGTGGAGATAGCGCCGCTGGGGAACGGCGCAGTGGCCCTGCGCAACCCCGCAGACCCCCGCGGCCTCGTCCTGCGCTTCACCGCGGAGGAGTGGTACGCCTTCAAACTCGGGGTGCTTGACGGAGAGTTCGACTGACCTCGCGGGCGAACCCCGAAGGACCCCGCACCAGGGCGGGGTCCTTCGGGGTGCCTGTCGGCCTTGCCGGCTGCTTCAGGGCGCCGGTCAGCCCTGCCAGCTGTGCGGGGCACGGAAGCCGGGGCTGCGCTCCAGGCGGCGCCAGCCGGCCTTGTCGCGGCCGCGGCGGGGCGTGGCGGGGGTCTGTGCGGTGGCGGCGGCGCGGGCCAGCAGGATCGCGGTGATGGCGGCGACCTCTTCGGGCTCGGCGTGGCCCTTCTCTACGCGGATGTCGGGGGTAGTCATGTGCAGCGTTCTCCTTGTGGGCTACTGCAGGATTACTGCGGGGGGTTGCCGTGCTTGCGCGACGGCAGGTCTGCGTGCTTGTTGCGGAGCATCGCCAGGGAGCTGATGAGGACCTCGCGGGTGGCGGCGGGGTCGATCACGTCGTCCACCAGGCCGCGCTCGGCGGCGTAGTAGGGGTGCATCAGCTCGGACTTGTACTCCTTGACCATCTTCTGCCGCATGGCCTCGGGGTCCTCGGCGGCCGCGATCTGACGGCGGAAGATCACGTTGGCGGCGCCCTCGGCACCCATCACCGCGATCTCGTTGGTGGGCCAGGCGTAGGTGAGGTCGGCGCCGATGGACTGGGAGTCCATGACGATGTACGCGCCGCCGTACGCCTTGCGCAGGATCAGCGAGATCCGCGGGACGGTGGCGTTGCAGTACGCGTACAGCAGCTTGGCGCCGTGGCGGATGATGCCGCCGTGTTCCTGGTCGACGCCCGGCAGGAAGCCGGGGACGTCCAGGAGGGTGACGATGGGGATGTTGAAGGCGTCGCACATCTGGACGAAGCGGGCCGCCTTCTCGGAGGCCTCGATGTCCAGGACCCCGGCCAGGGCCTGCGGCTGGTTGGCGACGATGCCCACCACCTTGCCGTCCAGGCGGGCCAGGGCGCAGATGATGTTGCGGGCCCAGCGCTCGTGGACCTCCAGGAAGTCGCCGTCGTCGACGAGCTCCTCGATGACCTTGGTCATGTCGTACGGCCGGTTGCCGTCCGCGGGTACCAGGTCGAGCAGGACGTCCGAGCGGCGCTCGGCCGGGTCGTCCGACTCGTGGACGGGCGGGTTCTCGCGGTTGTTGGAGGGCAGCATCGCGATGAGGTAGCGCACCTCGGCGAGGCAGGTCTCCTCGTCGTCGTAGGCAAAGTGGCAGACGCCCGAGGTCTCGGCGTGCACGTCGGCGCCGCCCAGGCCGTTCTGGGTGATCTCCTCGCCGGTCACCGCGCGGACGACGTCCGGCCCGGTGATGAACATCTGCGAGGTCTCGCGGACCATGAAGACGAAGTCGGTGAGCGCGGGGCTGTAGGCGGCGCCGCCCGCGCACGGGCCCAGCATGACGCTGATCTGCGGGATGACGCCGGAAGCCTTGGTGTTGCGCTGGAAGATGCCGCCGTAGCCGGCCAGCGCGGAGACGCCCTCCTGGATACGGGCGCCGGCGCCGTCGTTGAGGGACACCAGGGGCGCCCCGGCCGCGATGGCCATGTCCATGATCTTGTGGATCTTCGTGGCGTGCGCCTCGCCGAGGGCGCCGCCGAAGATGCGGAAGTCGTGCGCGTAGACGAAGACCGTGCGGCCCTCGACCGTGCCCCAGCCGGTGATGACACCGTCCGTGTACGGCTTCTTGGCCTCCAGGCCGAACCCGGTCGCCCGGTGCCGGCGCAACTGCTCGACCTCCTGGAACGACCCCGCGTCCAGAAGCAGCTCGATCCGCTCGCGTGCGGTCAGCTTGCCCTTCGCGTGCTGGGCCTTCGTCGCCTTTTCGCTCGGGCCGCGCAGGGCCTCGGCACGGATCGCGTGCAGTTCGGCCACGCGTCCACGTGCGTCGGTGGGCTCGCCCTCGGGAGAAGAAGCGGTGTCGTCCAAAACGGTCATGTAGTGACCTTACGAAGTGCGCCTACCGAAACGGACCGTCGACTATGAACAGTCTCCGGCCCGTTTTCCTGGCACCCCCGAACAGAAGCCCGGTCCAGTGGGCCCTAAGTGACTGCTCAGAGGGTCGTCGCGCTGTAGGGATTCGACAAAGGGCGGGGTCATGCGCGGTGAGAGACGCCTCACACCCTTTGGCCGAGACGCATGAGGCGGGTCTGCTGCGCCGGGGCTACCGTCGAATTCGGTGCGTGAGCGAACCGACACGCTCCGCTTGATGTTGAACATTGAACTGAATGGAGCTAGAGTCAATCTCGTTGAACATTCAACAGACATTCAGCAGGCATTCGACAGGCATCACCCCTCGTAGCTCGCAGCTCGGGCTCCCGCTCGCAGCTCGTCCCCAAGGAGCAGTCATGGGTCTCTTCGGCCGCAAGAACGAAACCACCTCCTCCGCCGCGCCCTCCGGCACCGACGCGGCGTCCGCCCCGGTCAGCCCGGACCTGGCCGCGCTGACCGGCGAGTACACGATCGACCCCGCGCACACGTCGATCGGCTTCGTCGCCCGCCATGCGATGGTCACGAACGTCAAGGGCTCCTTCACCGACGTCGCGGGCACGCTGCACCTGGACGGCACTGACCCCGCCGCGTCCACGGCTTCCATCGACGTGCAGATGGCGAGCATCGACACCGGCAGCGCGGATCGTGACGGTCACCTGAAGAGCGCGGACTTCTTCGACATCGAGAAGTACCCGGAGATGACCTTCCGCTCCACGAAGGCGGAAGCGCTGGGCGGCGACGACTACCGGGTCACCGGTGACCTGACGATCCTCGGCACCACGAAGCCGCTCTCCATCGACCTCGAGTTCAACGGCTCGGCCACGGATCCCTTCGGGAACGAGCGGGTCGGGTTCGAGGGGCAGGCGCAGATTCTCCGTTCGGAGTGGGGGCTCACGTGGAACGCCGCTCTGGAGACGGGCGGGGTGCTTGTCTCCGACAAGATCAAGCTGAGCTTTGACATTTCCGCGATCAAGTCTGGCTCCTGAGCCCTGGGCGGTTTTCGGGCCCTCCGCTTCGCGGCGGATCTCTCCCACCCACCCACCCGATTGCCCCGTGTCTGGGGTGGGGTGGGTGGGTCGTCCCGTTTTCGGGCAGGGTGCGGGCCGTCTCGGGCCCGTGCTGGTTGCGGTTTTGTACGGACTTCGCCGCCTAGCGCAGCAACTCGGTCAGTGCCTGCTCCAGTTGGGTTCTCGCCGTCGTGTCCGTGATGATGCCGGACTTGGTCGGCGTTGCCGGGGTGACCGGGATCCGGACGCACGCCTCGTCCCTTATTGCCGCGCCCGTGTAACCGAGCACCGTCCGCAACGTGGCTGCCGCGCCCTCTCCCCGGCCGGGGGCCGCCGCGTTCACCCAGGCGACCGGCTTGTCGGAGATTTCCGTGCCGCCGACCGTCCAGTCGAGCAGGTTCTTGAAGGATCCCGGCAAGGTACCCGCGTACTCCGGCGTGCAGATCAGGATCGCCGCCGCCTCGTCGATCGCCGCGCGGAGTCGGGCCACCGCCCGCGGCAGGGGGTCGGTGTCGTCGTCGGGGTTGAAGTGGGGCAGCGTCGCGAGGCCGTCGTAGCGAAGGGTGCGTACGTCCGGGGGCGCCACGTCCTGCGCGGTGCGCAGCACGGTCTCGTTGGAGGAACCGGCGCGCAGACTTCCGGACAGCAGCAGGATCATGGGGGCCATCGGACGAACGTATCCACCTGTCCGGCCCCTCCGCACCTCCTATACCGTTCGGGCCGTGGCCGAGTTCATACAGCAACTGCCTGCCCTGATAGGCGTGATCGTCGGTGCGCTGGGGTCGTATCTGGCGATCACCCGGGGCGACCGGGTCCGTTTCCAGCGGGAGCAGGCCGCCCGTTGGGACGAGCGGCGGCTCGCCGTCTACGGGGACTACGCGCGCGTCGTGAAGCAGTCGGTCACGCTCACCTACCGCGTCGCGTCCCACCTCGGCAACGACCCGCATCCGCACCCCCTCTCCCCCGAGGAGGCCGCGCCGCACCTCGCGGAGGCCTCGATCGCGCGGGATCCGGCCGGTGAGGCGCTGCTGATGCTCGGTACGCCGGACGTGGTGGACAAAGCGCGGGTCTGGGTCCTGACGGTCGTCGAGATGGAACGCTTCCTGCGCGAGGACACCAGGGACCCCGCCGCGTGGTCCGCGCTCCTGGAACGCCAGCGGACCACGCGCGAGGGCTACTACCAGGCGGTCCGGCGCGACTTGGCGCTGCCGCCCGGGCACTCGGGGTCCTGGAGCATGCCGCCCCCGGAGGGGCGTGTGTGAGCCTCCCGGCCCGGCCCGGACCGGCCCTGCTTCCGGTTACGCCGTCCAGTCGGGCCTGCGGCCCAGATACCGCAGTAGTCCGGCTGCCTCGCCCTTTTCCATGCCGCCCGCCTCCGGCTCAAGCGCCGGCGCGAAGGCGAAGGCGCGGACCGGCTCGACGGTCTGCCGGGCCACGTCGAGCAGCGGGCGCGCCAACTCGTCGTCGAGCGGGGATGGTTGGCCGGTGGCCACGGCTATGTCCCACGCGTGGACGGCGGCGTCGAGCGCGCAGGCACCGACGCCGAGGGCCGCGGTCATGGTGCCGGGCGGCAGCGGTACCCGTACCTCCTGAACCGTCTCGTCGACCGTCGCCCAGGCCTCGGCGGTGGCCGCGAGCGCCGGTTCGAGCAGGGCCCCGGGGGAATCCGCCAGCTTGCCGGAGGGGGCGAACGGGTCCTCCGCCGGACCGGGGCCTCCGGTGAGGGCCGAGGCGTAGCCGAGCTGGTCGCCGGCGGCGTGCTGGAGGACCTGGGTGACGTTCCACTCCGCGCAGGGCGTCGGGCGGTCCCAGTCCCCGTCCGGTACCCCTCGGACGGCCGCGCGCAGCGCCGCGTGCGCACGGTCGAGGATGGGCCAGGTGCTGTTCGTGCCGTGCTCGTCGCTCATGTCTTCTCCCGCTCGTCGGGGTGCGTTCGCCACCTTGCCCTAGAGCGCGGTCCAGCATCTAGCTTCACGCCCATGACCACACAGCAAGAGCGGAAACAAGGGCAACAGCGGCGGATCGGAGTTGCGTTCGGTGCGCTGAGCACCGCGGACGACGTACTCGAAGGGATCGATCTGCACGGCAGGACCGCGCTGGTCACCGGCGGCTACTCGGGCCTCGGCCTGGAGATCACCCGCGCGCTCTCCAAGGCGGGCGCCCACGTCGTCGTCCCGGCGCGCAGGCCCGGCCCGGCAAAGGACGCGCTGCGCGGTACGGACCGCGTGGAGGTGCACGCACTGGACCTGGCGGACCAGGGCAGCATCCGGCACTTCGCGGACCGTTTCCTCGCGACCGGCCGCAGCCTCGACATCGTCATCAACAACGCGGGCGTGATGGCCTGCCCCGAGGCCCGCGTCGGCCCGGACGGCGCCTGGGAGTCCCACTTCGCGATCAACCACCTCGGCCACTTCGCCCTGGTCAACCGTCTGTGGACGGCGTTGCGTCCGGGCACCGCACGCGTGGTCTCCGTGGCCTCGTCCGGCCACTTCCTCTCCGGCATCCGCTGGTCGGACCCGCACTTCCACCAGGGCTACGACCGCTGGCTGGCCTACGCCCAGTCGAAGACGGCGAACGCGCTCTTCGCGCTGCATCTCGACTCGCAGGGCGCGGCGGACACCGGCGTACGGGCCTTCGCCGTGCACCCCGGCAGCATCCTCACCCCGCTGCAGCGCCACATCCCCCGGGAGGAACAGCTCGCGCAGGGCTGGATGTCCGAGGACGGCACTCCGGCGCAGGGCTTCAAGACCCCGGCGCAGGGCGCGGCCACGGCGGTCTGGGCGGCGACCTCACCGCTGCTCGACGCCCATGGCGGCGCGTACTGCCAGGACTGCGACGTGGCGGAGCCCGCCACGACGGACGACATGCTGATCGGCGGCTTCAAGCCGTGGGTGAGGGACCCGGAGTCGGCGGCCCGCCTCTGGCAACTCTCCGCGGAGCTCACGGGATTGAGTGCCCTGGCATGATGAGGGCATGACCCCGGACCGGCACGACGAGTGGATCACCATCACCTCGTACGAGATCACGCCCGGCAGCCCTCGGCCGCTTGCCGCGCTCCGCGGTTGACTGCGTGAGCGGGGCATCGACTGGATGCCGTTCCCGCCGGGCGCGGTGCACGTGGACCTCATGTGCGGCCCTGGCCCTGACGGCCGGTGGCACGGCCATTTCGTGATCCGCGTCCCGGCGGACGCACTCCGCCCGCTCGGCCTGCACCCCGGCCGGCCCCTGTCCCGCGTGGTCGGCCCCTCACCGCCGGGCTGGTGGCACGCGGCGGCGGAACGGCGCCGCTAGAGGGCGGCGGAAGCGGTGTGCGTCAGGATCGCCTCCGCGAGCGGGCCCTGCACCGCCGGCGGCAGTGCGTGCCCCATGCCCGCGATCTCCACCACCCGCGAGTCGCTGCCGATGACCTGCGCCAGGTGGTGGGCGTGCGGCGGCGGGAAGACCGGCTCGGCCGTGGCGGAGACGGCGAGCACGGGGACCTTCGTGCCGGCCAGCTCGTCGGTGCGGAGCATGTGGGAGTCGTCGGCCCGCGCGTGGGCCGACGAGGCGACGTGGGTGCCGGTGTGCATGATGATCCGGCGCTCCAGGTCGCGGAAGTACGTGTCCTCCACGTCGAGTTGACCGCCGTTCAGGACGCGCCAGTGCTCCACCCGGCGGTCCAGTTCGGCCTCCACACCCTTGTCCTGAACCGGGCGGGACCACATTTCGAGGACTTCCGGGGCGATGCCCGGGAGTTCACCGACCGGGACCTCGGTTCCGTCCGGGGCCGTGTACGGGGTCTCGCTGAGCGCGCACGTGCCGATCAGGGTGGCGCTGAGGACGCGCTCGGGGTGGTCGGCGAGGACCAGCTGGGCCAGCATGCCGCCCAGCGACATGCCGACCAGGTGCGCCCGCTCGACACCTAGGCCGTCCAGGACCGCTACGGCGTCCCGCGCCAAGTCGGTTACCGCGTAGGGGTGTTGATCGAAGGCGGTGGTGGAGCGGCCCGTGTCCCTGTGGTCGTAGCGGATGACCTGATGCCGTTCGGCGAGCGCGTCGACCAGGGCGTCGGGCCAGCCGATGCCGGACGCCTGGGCGCCCATGACCAGGAGCAGCGCCGGGGCGTCGGGAGCGCCGCGCCGCTCCGTCCACAGCCGGACTCCGGGGGCGGCTTCGACGTATTGCTGCTTCTGCTGCATGGGGTGACCCTCCGAGCCGTCGCATCATAGAACGATACGTATCGTCTCGCGATCTCCTGATGACGTCAACCCGGTCGGCCGACCGCCGCCTGCCAGAACCCACCGCCTGCTAGAACCCGCCGCCCCCGAAGTCCCCGCCACCGCCGAAGTCCCCGCCACCGAAGCCGCCGCCGAAGTCGCCGGGGTCGAAGTCCGAGCCCGAGTAGTCACCGCCCTCGAACCCGCCGCCCGCCCCGCCGCCGAAGTCCCCGTACCCCGCCCCGTAGTCCGCCGCGTAGGCGGGGCTGGCCATCATGCCGCCCAGCATGGTGCCGACGAGGAGGCCAGGCAGCAGGGCGCCGCCGAAGTAGCCGCCGGCCCAGGGGCCGTAGGCCGGGCCCGCCTCCCAGTACGGGCGCCGCTCCCCCGAGTCCGTGGCCACCGTGCGGGACATGGGCTGCTCGCCGTCCGCGAGGCGCGTCGCGTCCGCGAGGCAGACCGGGACGGTCCGCTCGGACCCGCCGGGCGGCGCCCACTGCGCGTCCTTCACCGACGGGCCGTGGCGGGGGTCGAAGAAGCACGGCGCACGCCGCTCCGGCAGCGGTCGGCCTTCCCTGCGCGCGGCGAGCAGGGCGAGCGAGAAGCGGCCGTCCTCCAGGGACTGGGTGACGGCGCGCACCTGCTCGGGCCGCTGAGCCGCCGCCATGAACGACTTCGCCTTCTCGTACGAGTCGAGGGCGCGTTCGTAGTCGGCGCGCATCGCGTCGTCCGCGCCGGCCTCGGCGGGGTGGAAGTCCAGGCGGTCCAATTCCTCGCCGTACGCAGTGATGTCCTCGTCCACCACGACCCGCAGCTTTTCGAGGGCCGCCCGCTGCTCCTGCGCCCGCCGCCTGCGGTTGCGCCGGACCACCGCGTACGCGGCTCCGCCTCCCGCGACGAGCACCGCGCCGACGCCGACCAGAGCGCCCACGTTGACGCCGTCGTCGGAACCGGCACCGCCCCACGAGTCGGGCGCCGAGCCCCTGGCGTCCTTCACGGCCTGGTCGACGAAGGCGTTCAGCTGGGCCTTGGTGTCGGCCTCGTCCCCGTACGTCGTGACGAGGTTGGAGACGGCGTTGCGGCTCAGGACCTGCCGGTCGGCCTGCGCCGCGAAGTCGTCACCGAGCCGGATCCCGTACAGGCCCGTCACTCCGGTCTCGGTGCGCAGCTTGTTGAAGAGGTTTTCCTTGGGGAAGTCCGCGGGCAGCACCGCCACGAACACCGGCTTGTCGGCGTCCTTGATCTTCTGCGCGAGGGCGTTCGCCTCGCCCCCGGACAGCTGGTCCGAGACGGCCGGATCCACGTACACCGGGCTCTTCTCCCAGGCGTCGGCCACGGCCGGGACGCTCGCGGCCGATGCGGCCCCGGGCGCCGCCGTGAAAGACACGGCGCCCAGAGCCACGAGGAGGCCGGACAGCGCGACACCTATTCGCTTCGCCCCATTGTTCATACTTCGAAGCTAACTCAGCCGGGCCGCCGACGGAGGTCCGGAGCCACCCCGGTTTTCTACTCCACGGGCTCGACGCCCGCCCGCAGCAGGCCGTACGTGTAGGCGTCCTCCAGGGCCTGCCACGAGGCCGCGATGACGTTCTCCGCGACGCCGACCGTCGACCATTCCCCGTTGCCGTCACTGGTGGAGATCAGCACCCGGGTCGTGGACGACGTGCCGTGCTTGCCCTCCAGGATGCGGACCTTGTAGTCGACGAGCTCCATCTTGGCGAGCTGGGGGTAGATCCGCTCCAGGCCGACCCGGAGCGAGCGGTCGAGGGCGTTGACCGGGCCGTTGCCCTCCGCGGTGGCGACGATCCGCTCGCCCTTGGCCCACAGCTTCACGGTCGCCTCGTTCGCGTGCGTGCCGTCGGGCCGGTCCTCGACGATGGCCCGCCAGGACTCGACACGGAAGTAGCGCCGGGCCCGGCCCTCTGCCTCCTCGCGAAGGAGCAGCTCGAAGGACGCGTCCGCCGCCTCGTACGTGTAGCCCTCCAGTTCGCGCTCCTTGACCCGCTCGACCACGCGGCCGACCAGCTCGCGGTCGTCGCCGAGGTCGACGCCGAGTTCCTTGCCCTTGAGCTCGATGGAGGCGCGCCCCGCCATGTCCGAGACCAGCATCCGGATGCGGTTGCCCACCAGCTCCGGGTCGATGTGCTGGTAGAGATCCGGGTCGATCTTGATCGCGGAGGCGTGCAGGCCCGCCTTGTGGGCGAAGGCCGATACGCCCACGTACGGCTGGTGCGTGGAGGGGGTGAGGTTGACGACCTCGGCGATGGCGTGCGAGACGCGGGTCATCTCGCGCAGCGAGCCCTCGGGCAGGACCTGCTTGCCGTACTTGAGCTCCAGGGCGCCGACGACGGGGAAGAGGTTGGCGTTGCCGACCCGCTCGCCGTAGCCGTTGGCGGTGCACTGCACGTGGGTGGCGCCGGCGTCGACGGCGGCAAGGGTGTTGGCGACCGCGCAGCCCGTGTCGTCCTGCGCGTGGATGCCGAGCCGGGCGCCGGTGTCGGCGATGACGGTGCCGACGATGGCCTTGATCTGGGCGGGGAGCATGCCGCCGTTGGTGTCGCACAGGACGACGACGTCGGCGCCGGCCTCGGATGCGGTACGGGCGACGGACTTCGCGTACTCGGGATTGGCGCGGTAGCCGTCGAAGAAGTGCTCGCAGTCGACGAAGACGCGCCGCCCCTGCTCCACGAGGTAGGAGACGGTGTCCCGCACCATCTCCAGGTTCTCCTCCAGGGTGGTGCGCAGAGCGAGCTCGACGTGCCGGTCATGGGATTTGGCGACGAGCGTGATGACCGGGGCTCCGGATGCCAGCAGGGCGTTGACCTGCGGGTCCGTGGCAGCCGAGCCACCCGCGCGGCGCGTGGCGCCGAAGGCGACGAGCTGGGCGTGCCGGAAGGTGATCTCTTGCGATGCGCGGGCGAAGAACTCGGTGTCGCGGGGGTTGGCGCCCGGCCAGCCGCCCTCGATGAAGCCCACGCCGAAGTCGTCCAGGTGCCGGGCGATGGTCAGCTTGTCCGCGACGGTCAGGTTGATTCCCTCGCGCTGCGCGCCGTCGCGCAGCGTGGTGTCAAAGACGTGGAACGAATCGTCGGGTGTGCTGGTTTCCGTCATGCTGATCTGGCTCCTGTGTCGGATCTCGGTCTACCGGAATGACCGGCTCCACCGCCTCAATGATCCCTCGCGCTCCGCGTCCGGCTGATGTTGGGCCAGGAAACGAAAAAACCCCTCGTGGGTACGAGAGGTTTGCGCGCGGGTCTGAGAGACGACGGTGTCCGCCCGTACATGGTGGTACGAGACGGTCACTGCGGACCGGCGCGCCTGCTGCCAATAATCATGGCGAACGAGAGCACGGTGGCAGCCTGCCACAGCCCGCACACACCGCGCTGCCCCGTCTCACGATGCGGGCGGCGCGTGGAACGCGCCGCCCGCGGTGACATGAGACCTCAGCCCTCGCGCAGGTGACGTACGAAGATGTCCCGCACCCCGTTGGTGTCGCCGGGCACCAGGTTCGTGGCGTCCGACGAGAAGGCGATGGTCCTCGCGTCCGCGCCGAGCCCGAAGTGGGACACGCTGGAATCGGCTTCGCCGCCGCCCTGCGGCACGTCCACGCGCTGGTTCTTGCCGGTGCGCAGGTCACGTACGTAGAGGGAGCCGTTGCCCGGGTCGTCGGCGACGAGACCGGAGGCGCTGGAGACGAACACGACGCGGCGGCCGTCCGGAGTGATCCGGGCCTCGGTCGAGTCGCCGTCCGTCTGGCCGCCCTCGGCGTCGTACACGATCCGCTCGATGGCGTCGGTGCGCAGGTCGATGCGGAAGATGTCGTACTTCTCGTTGGTGTCGCCGGGGACGAGATCGCCGGAGCGCGCGGAGAAGACGCCGTAACGTCCGTCCCCGCTCAGCGAGCTCACACCGACCTCGCGGTCGGCGCCCGACGGCGTGAGGTCGAGCCGCCTGCCCTCGCCCGCCTGCACGTCGTAGATGTAGGTGCGTCCGTCGTGACCGGGGCGCTGCTGGCCGATCGAGTAGCCGATGCGGCTGCCGTCGGCGCTCACGGTGAACTGCGAGATGAAGTACGAGGAGCTGGCGCCTCCCGTGACGATCTCGCTGATCCGCTTCGTGGTCCCCTTCTTGCGGTCGCGGACGTACACGCCGGTGTTCATCCCGTCGACGTAGTCGCCGTTCTCCTTGAGCTGCGAGACGAACGTGACGTACCGGCCGTCCGCGCTCGTCTGCGCGGGGGTCGTGTCCTCTCCGGTCACGGGCTTGTCCGCGTCCGAGAGGCTGACGAGCTCGGTCCGCTTCTTCTTGAGGTCACGGACGTAGATGCCGCTGTAGTACTCGCCCCCTTCGTACGTGACGGCGGCGAAGGTCACGTAGCGGCCGTTGTCGCTGATGGCCGGCCGCTGGCTCACGTAGTCGGCGAACTCGGCGCCGGAGTCCTGCACGCTGACCCGTTCGACCGTGCCGCGCTTCAGGTCGCGGACGTACACGTCGGGCCAGGTGTCGGTGTCGCCCGGCACGAGGTTCTTCGCCTCCGTCGAGAAGGCCACGTACCGCCCGTCGGCGCTGACGTCCGGCAACTCGGACGCTCCGTCGGCCTGCGCCCCGCCGGGGCCGACACTGATCCGTTCGGTGCCCGGCGCGGCATCGGGCGCCGCGTACGCGGCGGGCAGGGTGGCGGCCGTGACCGCGGAGACGAGTACCGCGGCGGCCAGGGCGGCGCGGCGCTTGGTTCTGCGCATGGTTCGAATCCCCCGTGATATGCGGATGTTCGATGCGTGCAATGTCTGTGATGCGCGGGATGCTCTTATGGTTGCGGGGTTTGCGGAACTGTCCGCAGAAAGACGTCCGAGACGCCGTTGGTGTCCCCCGGCACCAGATCGGCCGACTTGGAGTCGAAGGCCACGACCGTGCCGTCGTCGTTGACCGAGGGGTTCCGCGCCGCGAGGTCGTTGCGGCCGCCGTCCGGGTCGGCGCTGATCAACTGCGTTGTTCCGGTTGCCAGTTCGCGCAGGTATACGGAGGGGACGGCCCCCTTGCCGCGCCTCTTCGCCGAGATGTACGCGACGTGGGTGCCGTTCTTGGCGAGCGAGGCCTGCGCCGTGTACCCGTTCTTCTTCGGGGCCCGGATCAGGGTCGTCGTACCCGCGTCGAGGTCGCGCACATAGACGTTCGTGTCGCGGTTGTCGTCGCGGCTCCCTTTGCCGGACGCGAGGTTGGTCGCGCGCGAGTCGAAGGCGACGCGGCGCCCGTCGTAGCTGAGCGAGGCGCCCGATGAGGGCCCGTTCGCGGCGCCGCCGTCCCGCGCCACGGACACCTTCTCCAGGGCGCCGGTGGTCATGTTCCGTACGTAGATGTCGCCGCCCTGCGCGTAGGAGACGTACTCCCCGTCGGAACTGATCGACGGATCGTCGGCGGCCTCGGCCGTTGCCTCGCTGACCAGATCGGTGGTCCCGCCGTTGAACTTGAAGCGGTAAACCCGCGGTTGCGGTGTCGGGTCCGCGTCGGTGGCGGGAAGGGTGGCCGTGTAGACGACCCACTGGCAGCCGGGGTCGAGGTGGGGCTGCCCCATCGAGGCGAAGCGGACCCCCTGGTAGCTGTGCAGGCCGGTGATCTTCCCGACCGGGCGGTTGCGGATGTAGACGGTCGGCCGGTGGTCGGGCTTCGGCGGGCTGCCGAGGGTGGTGGACTCGGAGACGAAGCCGACCATCCGCCCGCTGGCGCAGGGCGCACCGTCGTACGACGGGCCGTCCGCCCCGTAGTTGACGCCCGAGAGACCCCCGGAGTCCAGGACGGACACCCCTGGCAGGCCGTCGGCGCCCCCGTCGGAGGTGAAGGCGACCACGCGGCCGTCGCCCATCGCCGGGTCGTACGACGGGTCGGCGAGCTGCTCGCCGGTGCTGGTGGTGCTGACCCGCTCGGTGGCGGGCGGCACCGGGTCCGGCTCCGCGTGGGCAGGGAGCGCTCCCGTGACGCCGAGCAGTGCGGCAAGGCCCAGGCTCAGGCCGGCGACGGCTCTCTTGCTGCTGTTCATGACTGGATTCCCCCGGTTGGGTCAGCGGGTGTGGCGCACGAAGATGTCGGAGTCGCCGTTCGTGTCGTCGGGCACCAGGTCGGCGGCCTCCGAACTGAAGGCGACGGACCGGCCCTTGGCCGATACGGCCCCCGGCACGGCCGTCCCCGGCCCGACGGATACGCGCCTGCCGGTGCGCAGATCGAGCAGGGTGAGGGCGTCGCCCTCGGCCAGGACGGCATGCCGTGCGTCCCGGCTCGCGGAAACGGCGGGCACATCGGCGGCATGCCGGGTCCTGCCGGTCCGCAGATCGCGTACGTAGGTTCCGCCCTCCGCGTCGAAGAGGACGTGCCGCCCGCTCTCGCCGAGCTGGATCAGCCTGCCCTTGCCGAGGCCCTTGTCGACGTGGACCGTCTCGCCGGTGGCGCGGTTCCTGACCAGGACGTCGGAGGTGTCGGCGGGGTCGGCGCCGGACCCACGGGTCTGGTACGCGACCACGCTGCCGTCGGCGCTGAGCGACGCCGCGTCCTTCGGGCCGTCCGCCGCGCCGGAGATCAGCTCGTCGCCGCCGCTCGCCATGGAGCGTACGTACAGCTTCAGGGTGGGGCTCGGCCGGTCGCCCGCGCCGTACGCGACGTGTCCGCCGCCGCGGCTGACCGCCCACATCTCGCCGATCCACGCCTCCGGGTCGTCGGCGGGGCGTACGACCTGCGAGGTCCCGGTCCTGCGGTCGTGCAGATGGGGCAGCGGGACCTTGGTGCCCGCGGTGAAGCCGACGTACCGGCCGTCGCCGCTGATGACCGGCGGCGCCCAGGAGAATCCGCTCGCCCCGTCGACGGCGGTCACCTCGCCCGTGACGCGGTCCTTCACCTGGAGGCAGGTGTACGCATTCTGCCCGCAGCCGAGGTCGGTCGCCTTCGTGTGGAAGGCGACGTACCGCCCGTCGTCGCTGATCACGCCCTCGGTCGAGTTCCCGTCCAGCTGGGCGCCGTCACGCGCGGTACTGACCCGCTCGGTGCGGGGCGCACGGGGGTCGGCGCTCGCCGGGGACAGCGCGAGGCCGGTGAGCGCGGCGACAACCGCGGCGCTCACCAGTGCTCTTGAGGGGCGCGGCATCAGCGTGCCGTCCACTTGAAGATGTCGCTCACGCCGTTCGTGTCGCCCGGCACGATGTCCGCGCCGTCCGAGGCGTAGACGATGCCGCGGCCCCTGTCGGCGATGGCTCCCGCCGTGGCGCTTCCATGGCCGATCGTCCGCTCGTGCCCGCTCGGCAGGTGGCGCAGCCTGATCTCCGACCGCCCGTCGCCGTGGACGCCGTACACGAGTTGCCGGCCGTCCCGGCTCACCGCTTGCGCGCGCCCTCCCGCGAAGTGCTCGGCCTCTCCGGTGCGCAGATCCCGTACGTAGGCGCCGTCCGGGCCGTTCATCGCCACCGTGCGGCCGTTGACCTGGACCAGCTCGGACGGGGTGCCGTCGTCGACGCGGGTGAGGCTGCCCGTGACGCGGTCGCGGAGCCAGATCTGCGTGGTGCCCTTGTCCTCGTAGGCGACGTAGCGGCCGTCGGCGCTGATGGAGGGGTCCACCATGTCGCGGGCCGCGTCGGGCGGTCCGTCGCTGATGACCTCGCGGGTGTCCGTCTCGCGGTCGTAGACCTCGACGCGCTGGGGCTCCGCGGGGTGCTGCGGCTGGAGGTCGTAGGCGATGTAGCGGCCGTTCGCGCTGATGGCGGGCGACGACGCGCTGTACTTGAAGCCCCGGCCGTCGATCTGCTTGATCTCCCCCGTGGTCAGGTCGGTGAGGAAGACGTTGATGCCGTGCGAGCCCCAGCCGGTGTGCGCCGCGTACCGCCCGTCGTCGCTGATCACGGGCGCGGCCATGGAGTTCCTGAGGCGCTTGACCTCACCGGTCTCCAGGTCCTTCACGAACGCCCAGTCGTACGGTCCTTGATGCCCCTGCGTCAGGTTCTCCGCGTCGCTGTAGAAGGCGACGTAGCGGCCGTTCCCCGAGACGGACGCGGTGCGGGAGGCCCCGTCGGCCTCGGTCCCGTCGGCCGCGGTGCTCACGCGCTCCACCTTCGGTGCCGGCGGCTCGTGCGGCGCGGCCTGCGCCGCGGCCGGTAACACGGTCGTGCCGAGTGCCGCGGCCAGTAAGGCACTCAAGGACACCCGTCTGGCAACGGACACCCGCCCGGCGAAGGACACACCTCTGGCAGTGGACATGGCTTCCCCCAAAACCTGTCGCAGCCCCCGGCCCGATACCGAGAACCCACGGGGATACAAGCGCACCGCCAGGAAACGCACAATCCGCAGGAACGCGTACAACCTAGACGGGGGTCCCCGGGTCCTGAGGGGCGGCGGACGCGAGTGCTCCGTCCAGGAACTCCCTTACGTGCGCCAGGATTTGGTCACGGCCCGTGCCGCGAAGGCCGATCGCCACATGGATGGAGAATCCGTCCAGCAGTGCCCGCAGGCGGGCCGCGAACCGGTCGGGGTCAAGAGCCCCGAACTCGCCCCGCGAGACCCCTTCGGCGAGCAGCGCCACCAGGTCCCGGTGCCAGGCGCTCTCGATGGCGACCTGCCGGTCGCGCTCGTCCTCGTCGGCGTTCAGGGACCGGTTCCAGACCTCCAGCCAGAGCGTCCAGTGGGGGTCGCCGGGGCCGTCGGGGACGTACAGATCGACGTACGCGTCCAGCCGCTCGCGGGCCGTGCCCCGCCGTGCGAGCAGCCTGCCGCGCGCGGCGCCGCGCGCGGACTCGCTCCACTCCAGGGTGCGCAGGAGCAGTTCGTCCTTGGTGCGGAAGTAGTAGAGGAGGTGGCCGCTGCTCATGCCGACCTCGCGGCCGAGCGCGGCCATGGTCAGCTTCTCCAGGCCGCGCTCGGCGATCATCTCCATGGCGGTGGCAAGCACGTCCTCGCGCGGTGGTGCGTTCTTCCGGCGGGCGGCCTCGGCCACGGGTACTCCTGCGATGCTCCGTCTGGCGCTGGGCGCGCTAGATCTTCGGCTGCTGCTGGGTGATGCAGTGGATGCCACCACCTCCGGCAAAGATCGTACGGGCGTCCACGAGCGTCACGGTGCGCCCGGGGAAGAGACGGCGGAAGATGCCTGCCGCGATCTCGTCGCGCGGGTCGTCGAAGGCGCACAGGACAACGCCGCCGTTGCAGATGTAGTGGTTGATGTAGGAGTAGTCGACCCAGCCGTCGTCGTCGGTCAGGACGGTCGGCGCGGGCACCTCGACGATCTCCAGGGTCCGGCCGCGGGCATCGGTCTGCCCCCGAAGGACCCCGGCGATCTCCTTGCTGACCTCGAAGTCCGGGTGGGCGGGGTCCTGCTGCGTGTGGACGAGGACGACACCGGGCGCGGCGAAGGCGGCGACGATGTCCACGTGGCCGCGGGTGCCGAACTGCCCGTAGTCGCCGGTCAGACCGCGCGGCAGCCAGATGGCTTTCTCCGTGCCGATGCGGGCGTGCACCGCCTCCTCGGCCTGCTCGCGGGTCATGTTCGGGTTGCGTCCGGGGTCGAGCTGGACGGTGTCGGTCAGCAGGACCGTGCCCTCGCCGTCGACGTGGATGCCGCCGCCCTCGTTGACCAGGGGCGAGGAGTGGACGGGCACGCCCGCGATGTCGGCGACGTGCCGGGCGATCTTCGCGTCGTGCTCCCAGCGGGCCCAGTCCTGGCCGCCCCAGCCGTTGAAGATCCAGTCCACCGCCGCGAGCCGGTCGCCGTCGCGTACGAAGGTGGGGCCGATGTCACGCATCCACGCGTCGTCCAGATCGCGCTCGACGAGCTCGATGTCCGGGCCGAGGAGCGCGCGGGCCGACTCGCTCTGGTCGGTGCCGACGACCATCGTGACGGGTTCGAAGCGGCGTACGGCGCGGGCGACGTTCGCCCAGGCGATCCGCGCCTCGGCGAGCTCGGTCTCGTTCGTGAAGGTGGTGTTGGGGCCGGGCCAGGCCATCCAGGTGCGTTCGTGCGGGGCCCACTCGGCGGGCATGCGGAAGGTCATGGTGATCCCTACGGGAAGGACGGGCGGCGGGCGGGTCTACAGGAAGTACAGGCGGTTCAGGGACACGGAGTCGGCGGGCTCTGAGCGCACCGGGTCGCCGTCGAGCGTGACCAGGCCGGAGCGCTGGTCGACGTCGATGGAGCCGGTGCGGGAGTTCAGGCGCAGATCGGCGGGCCCGATGCCGCGGGTGCCCCGCACGGCGACCCTGCGCCGCCGGGTCGGCATCTGGTCGTTGCCCTGGTCGACGGCGGCCTGCGCGACGAACGCCACCGAGATGTCGGCGGGCGTCGCGCCGTACGACCCGAACTGCGGTCCGAGGACGAGCGGCTCGCAGGTATCGGTCGCGGCGTTCGGGTCGCCCACGACTCCGTACGCGGGGAAGCCGGACTTCAGGACCAGCTGCGGCTTGGCCCCGAAGTACTCGGGCTTCCAGAGCACGACGTCGGCCATCTTGCCGACCTCGATGGAGCCGACCTCGTGCGCGAGGCCGTGGGCGATGGCGGGGTTGATGGTCAGCTTGGCCATGTAGCGCAGGACGCGGGCGTTGTCGTCCCCGTCGCCGTCGCCGTCCATCGGGCCGAGCTCGGCCTTCATCTTCCCGGCCATGGCGAAGGTCCTGCGCACGGTCTCGCCCGCGCGCCCCATGCCCTGCGCGTCGGACGAGGTGATGCCGATGGCACCCAGGTCGTGCAGCACGTCCTCGGCGCCCATCGTCCCGGCGCGGATGCGGTCGCGGGCCATCGCCGCGTCGCCCGGCAGGTCCGTCTTCAGGTCGTGGACGGAGACGATCATGCCGTAGTGCTCGGCGACGGCGTCGCGCCCGAAGGGCAGCGTGGGGTTGGTGGAGGAGCCGATCACGTTCGGCACGCCCGCCATCTTCAGGACGTTCGGCACATGACCGCCGCCGCACCCCTCGATGTGGAAGGCGTGGATGGTCCGCCCTTCCAGGACCTTCAGGGTGTCCTCGACGGAGAGACATTCGTTCAACCCGTCGCTGTGCAGGGCGACTTGCACGTCGTGCTCCTCGGCGACCCGCAGCGCGGTGTCCAGGGCGCGCGTGTGGGCGCCCATGTCCTCGTGCACCTTGAAGCCCGATGCCCCGCCCTCGGCTAGCGCCTCGATCAGCGGGGCGTCGTGCGAGGACGAACCCCGGCCCAGGAAGCCGATGTTGACCGGCCAGGCGTCGAAGGCGTTGAACGCGTGCTTCAGCGCCCACGGGGAGTTGACCCCGACGCCCCACACCGGCCCGAATTCCTGGCCGATGATCGTGGTGACGCCGGAGGCGAGCGAGGCCTCCATGATGCGCGGCGAGAGCAGATGAACGTGCGTGTCCACGGCTCCGGCGGTGGCGATGAGGCCCTCCCCCGACACGATGGACGTGCCGGTGCCGACCACGACGTCGACTCCGTCGAGAGTGTCCGGGTTGCCGGCCCGCCCTATGGCGTGGATACGGCCTTCGCGGATGCCGATCGACACCTTGCGGATGCCCTGCACCGCGTCGATCACCAGGACGTTGCTGATCACGACGTCACAGGTCTCGCGGACGGCGGCGGCCTTCAGGTGCAGACCGTCGCGGGCCGTCTTGCCGAACCCGGCGAGGAACTCCTCGCCGTACTTCTGCGCGTCGGACTCCACCCGGACGGTCAGGCCCGAGTCACCGAGCCGGACGCGGTCGCCCGCGCGGGGGCCGTGGGTGGCGGCGTACTCGTACGGGGTGAGGCGGCGCGGTTCGGCGGGGTGGCCTCCAGGGCGGCTCATCGCTCGACCTCCTGCTGGGTGGATTCCGGTACGCCGAGGTAGCCGCAGGCGGCGGCGCGGTGCAGGGCCTCTTCGCGGGCGCCCGGCGCGTCAAGGGGTCCGTCCACCAGACCGGCGAAGCCGATCGCGACGCGCTCGCCGCCGATCGGCACGAGCCCGACCTCGGCGCTCTCGCCGGGGCCGAAGCGGACGGAGGACCCGGCGGGCACCGCGAGCCGCATGCCGTAGGCGGCCTCGCGGTCGAAGTCGAGCCGGGGGTTGGCCTCGAAGAGGTGGAAGTGCGAGGTCACGGAGACGGGGACGGTGGCGGTGTTGTGCACGGCGATCGTCGCGACGGGCGCGAGCTCCTCGTGCTCCGGTCCGGGCAGCAGCGCCCCCGGGCCCTCGCTTCCCAGCCCCGCCCCGATCGGCTGCGAGACGACCGCGAGCCGGGACCCGTCGTCGAAGACGGCCTCGACGTGCACCTCGGTCACGACATCGGCGACGCCCGGCAGGACGTCGCCGGGGCCCAGGACCGAGCGCGCCCGCTCGATCGCCTCCGTGAGCCTGGCGCCGTCGCGGGCCGCCTCGCACACCGTGTCCGCGATCAGCGCGGTCGCCTCGGGGACGTTGAGTCTGAGGCCGCGCGCCTTGCGGGCCCTGGCCAGCTCGGCCGCCCCGAAGAGCAGCAGCCGGTCGCGTTCCGTGGGGGTAAGCCGCACGCCACCACACCTCCATCGTTTGAACAACACTCTAACCACGAGATTGACACGACGGAAACATTGACGTGCGAGCTTGACTCAGGTCACATTGAGCGGCACTCAAACAGTCGAACGGCGGCCTGTGTGCGCAGGCCGCCACGATCGAGCGTCAGGGGCACCCTCATGCCGATAGAACAGCGCGGAGTCGACACCATCCCGGACGGGGAACGCACCAGCGGTCCCCGCGATCTCATCTCGATCCTGCTCGGCTCCAACCTCTCTCTCGGGGTGATCGTCTTCGGCTGGCTGCCGGTGTCGTTCGGCCTCGGCTGGTGGGCGTCGGTCACCTCCGTGGTGGCGGGCACGGTGATCGGCACGGCCCTCACGGCGCCGCTCGCCCTGGTCTCGCTCCGCACGGGCACGAACCTCTCCACCTCCTCCGGGGCCCAGTTCGGCGTGCGGGGCCGCCTGGTCGGCTCGATCGTCGGGCTCCTCCTCTCCCTCGGCTACACCGCGCTGACCATCTGGATCGGCGGCGACGTGATGGTGGGCGTCCTGCACCGCCTGATCGGGCTCCCGGCGGGCGGACTCTCGTACGGGATCGTTTACGCGCTGCTCGCCGCGGCCACGGTGACGGGCGCGGTGTACGGCTACCGGGTGCTGCTGCGTCTTTCGCGGGTGCTCGCGGTCGGCATGACGGCGCTCCTCGTCCTCGGGGTGGTCGCCTACGCCCCCGACTTCACGACGTCGGCGCTTCCCGAGACCGGCGGCTACCTCCTCGGCTCCTTCTGGCCGACCTGGCTCCTGGCCCTGGTGGCGGCGGGCCTGAGCGGCCCGATCGCGTTCATCACGCTCCTGGGCGACTACACGCGCTACGTCTCCCCCGCCCGGCACACCTCGCGCACGGTGCTGCGGGCTTCCTGGGTCGGCCTCCTCGCGGGCCTTCTCGTGCCGCAGCTCTTCGGTACGTTCACGGCGTACGCGGCGGGCGCTGCGCTCGACTACGCGGGCCCGCTGGTCTCGGCGTCCCCCGCCTGGTACCTGGTCCCGCTCCTGCTCGCCGCCTCCGCGGGCTCGGTCGGCAACGCGGGCCTGATGCTGTACTCGATGGGCCTCGACCTGGACGCGATCCTGCCGCGTGCCTCGCGGGCGCGGGCGACGTACACGGTGGCGGTGGTGGCCACGGGGTGCGTGTTCGTGGGCCACTACGCGTGGCAGGCGCAGGACGCGATGACGTCCTTCGTGCTGCTCCTGACGGCGATCGGCACACCGTGGGCGGTGATCACCCTGGTCGGCTTCGCGCGCTGCGGGGGCGGCTACGACGCGGAGGCGCTCCAGGTCTTCAACCGCCGTTCCCGGGGCGGGGTCTACTGGTACCGCGGGGGCTGGAACATCCCGGCGACGGTGAGCTGGGCGCTGGGCGCGGCGGTCGGCCTCGCGGCGGTCTCGCTCCCCTCCTACGAGGGGCCGCTGCTCTCCCTGACCGGCGGAGTGGACTGCAGCTTCCTGCTGTCGGGGGTGGTGGGTGGTCTGGCGTACGTGATCCTGGAGCGGGGGCGGGTGCCGGAGCCCGCGGCGGACTCCGACGGACCGGCGGTCAGCGTGCCGGCGCCGTGATCAGCTCCTGCAGGTACCGCTCCGCAGCACGTCGATGGATGGCGAGGGTCCCATCGCGCCCCGCGTTCCCCTGACCGAACAGGCTTTCCCGCCCACCCATCCGATTGCCCCGCATCGACCGGCGGACAAAGGCCGGCCCGGAGGGTTCGCCTCCGGGCCGGCCTCCCTGCGCGTAAGCCCTCAGCCGAGGTCATGCATCCAGCCGTGCCGGTCCTCCGCCGTGCCCCGCTGGACGTCGAGCAGCGCCTCGCGCAGCTTCATCGTGACCGGGCCCGGCTCGCCGCCGCTCTGGGTCCACTCGCCCGAGCGGCACTTGACCGTGCCCACGGGGGTGATCACCGCGGCCGTGCCGCAGGCGAAGACCTCCGTCAGGGTGCCCTCGGCGGTGTCCGCCTGCCACTGGTCGATCGAGACGCGCGCCTCCTCCGACTCGTAGCCCAGGTCACGGGCGACCGTGAGCAGCGAGTCACGGGTGATCCCGGCAAGCAGCGAGCCCGTCAGGGTCGGCGTGACGATCTTGTCCCCGTACACGAAGTACAGGTTCATGCCGCCGAGCTCCTCGACCCACTTGTGCTCCACGGCGTCCAGGTAGGCGACCTGGTCGCAACCCTTCTCCGCGGCCTCGGCCTGCGCGAGCAGGGACGCCGCGTAGTTGCCGCCGGTCTTGGCGTCGCCGACGCCGCCGGGCACGGCGCGCACGCGGTCCTCCGACAGCCAGATCGAGACGGGCTTGACGCCACCGGGGAAGTACGCGCCCGCGGGCGAGGCGATGACGATGAAGAGGTACTCGTTGGCCGGCTTCACGCCGAGCCCGACCTCACTGGCGATCATGAACGGCCGCAGGTACAGCGACTCCTCGCCGCCGTGTGCCGGAACCCACGCCTTGTCGGCCTTCACCAGCGCGTCGCACGCCTCGATGAACGTCTCGACCGGCAGCTCCGGCATGGCGAGCCGCCGTGCCGACCGCTGGAAGCGCTCCGCGTTGGCCTCGGGGCGGAAGGAGGCCACCGAGCCGTCGGGGCGGCGGTAGGCCTTGAGGCCCTCGAAGATCTCCTGCGCGTAGTGCAGGACGTTGGTCGCCGGGTCGAGGGAGAGCGGGCCGTACGGCGTGAGCTGGCCGTCGTGCCAGCCGCGGCCCTCCGTCCACTTGATCGTCACCATGTGATCGGTGAAGTGGCGACCGAACCCGGGGTTGGCCAGGATCGCCTCGCGCTCCGCCTTCGACAGCGGGGACGAGGTGGGCTTGAGCTCGATCGTGGGTGTCGGCGTCGTCGTCATGAGTACTAGTCCTTCACGGTGTGATGGTGACGGACCGCGCTCACGCCTGTACTTCTCGTACTAGGACGTCCGAGTAACCCTGCATTCCGCGGCCCCACGTTCGATTATCGCTCGCGTGGCGCCGAGGAAGAAACAGCATGAATGCGGCCCGGGGGTCGATGGTGGCACCCGGAGCCGCATACGAGAAGCCGCCGGGTGGTCAACCGGACCCGGCGGCTTCTGTGTCAAAAGGATGAGCTGCCGGGTCAGCCAGCTACTCGTACGGCGAGCGCGTCGCCGATCTGCTCGGTGGTGCGGACGGTGTCACCGCGCTCCGCGAGGTCGGCGGAGACGGCGGCCTCGATGCGCGCGGCCTCGTCCTCGTAGCCGAGGTGGCGCAGGAGCAGCGCGACGGACAGGACAGTGGCCGACGGGTCGGCCTTGCCCTGTCCTGCGATGTCCGGCGCCGAGCCGTGCACGGGCTCGAACATCGACGGGAACTCGCGGCTCGGGTTGATGTTGCCGGAGGCCGCGACGCCGATGCCGCCGGAGACGGCGGCGGCGAGGTCGGTGATGATGTCGCCGAAGAGGTTGTCGGTGACGATCACGTCGAACCGCGCGGGGTCGGTGACGAGGTAGATCGTCGCCGCGTCCACGTGGATGTAGTCGGTGGTGACGTCGGGGAACTCCTTCGCCACCTTGTTGAAGACGTTCGTCCAGAGGTGTCCGGCGTACGCCAGGACGTTGTTCTTGTGGACCAGCGTCAGCTTCTTGCGCGGGCGGGCCTGCGCACGGGCGAAGGCGTCACGGACCACGCGCTCCACGCCGAAGGCGGTGTTGACGGAGACCTCGGTGGCCACCTCGTGCGGGGTACCGGTGCGGATCGAGCCGCCGTTGCCCGTGTACGGACCCTCGGTGCCTTCGCGTACGACGATGAAGTCGATCTCGGGCTGGCCCTTGAGGGGGGTCGAGACGCCCGGGAGCAGCTTCGAGGGCCGCAGGTTGACGTGGTGGTCGAAGAGGAAGCGAAGCTTCAGCAGGAAGCCGCGCTCCAGGACGCCGGACGGGACCGAGGGGTCGCCGATCGCGCCGAGGAGGATCGCGTTGTACTGCTTGAGGGCCTCGGCGTCCGCGTCCGTGAGGGTCTCACCAGAGGCGTGGTAGCGCTTGGCGCCGAAGTCGAACTCCTTGGTCTCCAGCTTCACATCCTGCGGGAGGACGGCATTGAGGACCTTGAGCCCCTGGGCCACGACTTCCGGGCCGATTCCATCACCGGGGATCACTGCGAGATTGATGCTGCGAGACATGACGGCAGCCTACGCTTCGTCCCACGGGATGACACACACAGTCCGGCATGCGGACACTCCTGGTCACGCCACGGGTGGGTCATCACATGGCCACCCTGCCTTTACCCGCAGGCCCGGTGGTAGTTGTCGGTTACGGGGAAGTTCCCTTGCATGGACACCCCCGATGTCGGCATCCCGGAGCAGCTCGCGGCGAGGATGAGCATGCCGGAGCAGCACGAGTATCTCCGCGGGAAGCTTTCGCGCCGCAGAGTCCTGGCCGGTTCGTTCGCCACCGCCGGCACGGTCGGCGGCATCGGCCTGCTCACCGGCAGTTCGGGCAGCGCCCGCGGCGAGGCCGCATCGGCGTCGAGCCCGCTCCCGGCGCCGCGCGCGCCCGTCCGGGTCGACGGCAAGCTGGTGGCGCCCTTCGCCCGGCATCTGGCCTTCGGCGCCGACCCGAAGACGCAGATGCGGGTCTCCTGGCAGGTGCCGTTCGCGGTCAAGTCCCCTTATCTGCGGGTCGGGTTGAAGCCCTGGGAACTGAGCCGGAAGATCGAGGCGGAAGTGCGGGACCTGCACACCCCGTCCCTGTCCAAGAAGCTGCCCGCGGTCGAGCAGTACTACCTGCACGCGGCGCTCGACGGCCTGCGGCCGGGCACGACGTACTACTACGGCGTCGGACACGACGGCTTCGACCCGGCATCGCCCGAGCGGATGGCGACGATCGGCTCCTTCCGCACGGCACCGGCACAGGCGGAGAACTTCGTCTTCACGGCCTTCGGCGACCAGGGCGTGAGCTATCACGCCCTCGCCAACGACCAGTTGATCCTGGGCCAGAACCCGTCCTTCCACCTGCACGCGGGCGACATCTGTTACGCCGACACCACTGGGCACGGCAAGGAGTCGGACACGTACGACGCGCGCGTGTGGGACACCTTCCTCGCGCAGACGGAGTCCGTGGCGAAGTCGGTCCCGTGGATGGTGACGACCGGCAATCACGACATGGAGGCGTGGTACTCGCCGAACGGCTACGGCGGCCAGTCCGCCCGCTGGTCGCTCCCTACGAGCGGGTTCGACCCGAAGAACGCGCCGGGCGTCTATTCGTTCACGTACGGCAATGTGGGCGTCGTCGCGCTCGACGCGAACGACGTCTCGTACGAGATCCCCGCCAACAAGGGCTACACGGACGGCAAGCAGACCGCCTGGCTGGACAAGCGCCTCGGCGAGTTGCGCGCGGACCGGTCCGTCGACTTCGTGGTGGTCTTCTTCCACCACTGCATGTACTCGACGGCGAGGCACGCGTCGGACGGCGGGGTGCGCGACGCGTGGCTCGACCTGTTCACCAAGCACCAGGTGGACCTGGTCGTCAACGGTCACAACCACGTCTACGAGCGCACCGACGCGATCAAGGGCGGCGAGGTCGGCAAGCCCGTGCCGGTCGGCGCGTCGACCGATCCGACGCGCGACGGCATCGTGTACGTCACCGCGGGCGGCGCGGGCAAGGACCTCTACGACTTTCCGGCGGGCGTGAAGGACAGCTACGAGGGCCATGTCGACGACAGGGATTCGATCCCGTCGTTCCACTGGACCAAGTCGCGTGAGCCCGATCCGGACACCGTGGAGTGGTCACGGGTGCGGTACACCGGCTTCTCGTTCCTCGCGGTGGAGGTGACGGCCGGCGCGCACCCGAGACTGTCGGTTTCCGCGCTCGCCGAGAGCGGTGAGCGCGTGGACCACTTCGTGGTGGTGCGCGGGGCTCAGTGACCCGTCTCGCCGCCGTTGTCCCTGCGGTCGAGGGCGCGCTGGAGGGCTGCGGCGGCCTTCCTGCGCTCGGAATCACTGGTACGGGAGGCGTGGCGGACTCGGCGTGCGGTCGTCTCGGCCATGGGGGATCCACTCCTTGAGGGAAGGGGGTATTTCGAGACGCCGGAGAGGCGGCGAGCGGGGAGCAGCAGGGGTTGCCTGCACGGGGCTCCGGCTCACGACCGCCATTCGCTTGGTCGAGCGATACGTTCGGCTCCTACAAAGCTAAGCGAGGACGGAGCGTCTGTCTCCACAATTACTCGGACTTCCTACTATCTGAGACGGCCTTCGTTCCCGGCCCCTCCTCCGGCGGCTCTGAGCTCGCGGATGAGAGCGCGTACGGCGAGCGTGGAGGCCAGCTCAGGGGTGGTGACGTAGCCCACGGACCGTGTCGGGCGCTCCGGACCGAGATCAGTGATCTCGATTCCGTGCGGTGCTCCGTTCAGCGAGAGCCCGGGCATGATCGCCATGCCGAGACCCCTGCTCACCATCGAGAGCACCGCTCCGTCGTCCTCGGTCAGGACGGTCGCCTTCGGGATCCAGTCCTGCCCCGCCCACCACGTCCGGGTGTAGGAGCCGCAGTTCTCGTGCCAGTCCACCAGCGGCAGGGAGCGCGGATCGGGATGCCCGGCCGGGTGCACCAGCGAGTACGGCTCCTCGATCAGTACGTCCCCGATGAGCCCGGCGGGCAGGGGCGAGGTCGCCCCGATCGTCGCGATGCCGATGTCCGCACGCCCCTCGGCGACTTCCCCCGCGGTGCCCGCGCCCAACTCACGGACGACGCGCACCTCCGGCTCGATGCCGGGATGGCGGGCGGTGAGCCGCTCCAGGACGGGCGGCAGCAGATACAGGGCCACGCTGCGGAAAGCGGCGATGCGCAGCACTCCCGCGACCATGCCGCGCTCCGCGCCCCGGGCCTCGGCGGCCAGCGCGTCCAGGAGCCGCAGCACGCGCCGGGCGTGGGCGGTGGCGGAGGCGCCGGCCGCGGTCGGCGTCGCGCCCTTGCGGCCCCGCTCGAAGAGCACCGCTCCGACTTTGCGCTCCGTCCCGCGTATGGAGTGCGAGACCGCGGACTGGGTGAGCCCGAGCGCCTTGGCCGCCGCCGAGAACCCGCGCTCGCGGTCGACGGCGACGAGGATGCGCAACTCGTGGGGCGCCAGGTCGGTGGCGGCGGACGCGGTGGAAACCGGGGTAGCGGCTTGAGCTGCTGTCATCAGGGGTCCCACCTGCTTCTATGAGGGCTCTTCATGGTCCGTGCCGTTGCATGAGCGCAACCCTCTCCCCGGCCCCCGCATTCCTCCGTACGGTCACCGCCATGACCGAGACCGCGCTCACCGTGCACCAGACCGCCCGCCCCCACGGCTTCCCCACCCCCGACCACTTCGCCTTCGTCGAGTCCCCGCTGCCCGAACCCGCCCCCGGCACCGCCCTGGTGGAGAACCTCTACTGGTCGGTCGACCCCTACCACCGCGAAATGATGGACGGGGACTTCGCGCTCGACGCTCCCCTGGAGGGCCGCACCCTGGGCCGGGTCGTGGAGTCCCGCGACCCCGCGCTCCGCGAGGGCGAGATCGTCTTCCACCGGCAGGGCTGGCGCACCCACACCGTCGTCACCCCGGACGAGGCACGCGCCGTCCCCCGCTTCGACGGCGTACCACTCTCCGCGCACCTGAGCATCCTCGGCGGCACGGGCCTCACCGCCTACGTCGGTCTCACCCGCATCGCCGAACTCCGCGAGGGACAGGACCTGTTCGTCTCGGCTGCGGCCGGCGGCGTGGGCACGGCCACCGGGCGGCTCGCCCGCCTCATGGGCGCGGGGCGGCTCGTCGGCAGCGCGGGTACGGCGGCCAAGGCGGCGTACCTGACGGAACACGTCGGCTACGACGAGGTCTTCGACTACCACACGGGCCCCACGGCCGAGCTGCTGGCGAAGGCCGCGCCCGACGGGATCGACCTCTACATGGACAACGTCGGCGGCGAGCACCTCGAAGCCGCGATCGCCTCGCTCCGCGAGTACGGGCGGATCGTCCGCATCGGCACGATCGCGCAGTACAACAGCACCGGCACGCCGTACGCCCTGCGCAACCTCCCCGACATCGTCGAGAAGAGCCTGCGCATGGAGGGCTTCCTCGTGCGCAACCACTACCAGGTGCAGGAGGAGTTGAACGCGTTCGTGGTGCCGCATCTGCAGAGCGGACGCATCGGCCTCGACGAGACCGTGGTGGACGGCTTCGGCAGCATCGTGGACGCGTTCCTGGGGATGCTGCGGGGCGAGAACCTGGGCAAGATCATCGTGCGGGCGGCGGGAGCGTCGGACTAGCGGTGGATCAGCGGTGGACTAGAAGACGTCCCCGTCGCGCCAGTCGATGAGGAGTTCGTGCACCGGGTCGAGGTCGGCGCCCCAGAGCAGCGGGGGCTCCTCCTCGGGCATGTGGACCACGCCCCGGGGGCCGACGGTGCCGACCGCGCCCTTCCACTCCTGCCAGCCGCGCCCGAGGTAGAGCCGCTGCCCCTCGTCCGACGCGGAGAGGGCGCCGAGCGCGTACGCCCGGTCGATCACCCGCTCCAGCGCGCCCATCACCTGCCCGCCCAGGCCCTGCCGCTGCCGGTCGGGGCGGACGGCGACCGCTTCCACGTAACCGATGCGCAGCGAACGGCCGTTGTGCAGCAGCCTCCGCTGGATCACGGAGCCGTGCGCGAGGAGCAGACCGGAGTCGTCGTGCACGAGGGCGTGCATCCCGCCGAGGCCGTGGTCCCAGTCCTGATCGCTGAAGTCGCCGTCGAACGCCTCGTCCATCAGAGCGCGGGCCGCGCGGAGTTCGGCGGGGTCGAGATCGCAGGTATGGGCCGTACGCAACGTCGTCACCCATCTACCGTACTCAGGCCATATCTGAGTACGCACCCCGATTTGCCCGCGTCCCGGCGGCGGCAGAGTCGGTGCCATGAACGGCCTCTACGCTCTCAAGCCCTGGTACGCGGACCGGTTGTCCGGCGTACGCGGCGCGCTCGCCCGTCGCGAGGTGTCGCCCGACACCCTCACCGCGGCGGGTGTGCTCTGCGCCGCGGGCGCGGCGGCGGCGCTCGCCTGGCTGCCGGTGCCGGTCGCGGCGCTCCCCGTGGCCGTGCTCCTTGCCGCCCGGCTCGCCTTCGCCAACCTCGACGGCGCGCTGGCCCGCGACACGGGCCGCACGACCCGCCGCGGCGCGCTCCTGAACGAACTGGGCGACCGGGCCGCCGACCTGGCCATGCTGGCGGGCTTCCTCACCTTGGCCCCGCTGTGGCTGGTGGTGACGGCGGGCCTCGCGGCGACACTGCCTTCGTGGATGTCGCTCGCGGGCGCGGCGGCGGGCGCGCCCCGCCTGAACGGGGGCCCGGTCGGCAAGACGGAGCGCTGCGCCCTGGTCGTCCTCGCGGCGGCTTCCGGGTGGGCCGTGCCGGTGCTCGCGGTGATCGCCGCGGGGTCGGTCCTTACGGCGGTGCTGCGATTCGGGCGCCTGTGGCGGCAGTTGGGCACTTCCGCACCGGCCGCCGGCGATGTGCGGGGCGAGCGATGAGCGCCGCGTTCGTCGCCGGGCGGGCCTTGCCCGTGGTCGCCGGAGTGCTCGGCGCCGGTGGAGTGGCCGTCGCCGCGCTGCCCTCGCGGATACGGATGCGCGCCGAGCTGCGCAAGCGGTGGCGGACCTGGGCGCTGGCCGCGCCGCTCTTCCTCGGGGCGTTCTTCCTGGGCCGGGCCGGGGCGTTCGCGCTCGCTGCCGGGCTCGGAGTGATCGCCGTGGGCGAGTACGCCCGGATGGCGGGGTTGCCGCGGGGCGAGCAGGCGGTGCTCGGGGTGGCCGCGGTGGCGGTGCCGGGCATCGCCTGGGCCGCGCCCGACGCCCTCGATCTGCGGACGGCGGGCGCGCTGCTGATCGCCGCCGCCGGTGTGGCCCTCTTCTCCGGGGACGCCGCGCAGGGCTTCACGCGGGCGAGCCGGACGGTCTTCGGGCTGCTCTGGATCCCGGTCTCCCTCAGCGGTCTCGTACTGCTCGGCGACACGGCCGTGGCGGTGGGCGTCGCGGTGGCGTTCGGGGACGTCGGGGCGTGGTGCGGGGGCACGGCGCTCGGCCGCAGGGGTCTCCTGTCCCGGCCGCTCTCGCCCCTCTCCCCCAACAAGACCTGGGCCGGAGTCGCGGGCGCCGCCGCCGCGACCGCCGGCGCGCTGGCCGCGGTCGGCGCGTTCTCCCTGCTGCTGTGGGGCGCGGTGCTCGTCGGCTGCGTACTGGGGGATCTCCTGGAGTCGATGGTCAAGCGCGAGGCGGGCGTGAAGGACGCGGGGAGCTGGCTGCCGGGGTTCGGCGGTCTCCTCGACCGGATCGATTCGCTGCTGGTCGCGCTGTTGCTGACGATGGTGGTGACGCTGTGAGGGTCCGTACGAGGATGCGGGTGACGACAGATCCAGCCCGTCCGGCGTTCGAGGACGAACTCGGCGGAGCCGGTGAGCGACGGCGCCCGAAGCTGGGCGCGGTCCTCCGCCACGCCCTCTGGTGGACCCTCCTCACCCTCACCGGCGGGGTGGAGCGACGCGGTCAACTGCCGCGCGGCGGCTGCGTGGTCGTGGCGAACCACTCGTCGCACGCGGACACCGCGGCCCTCCTCGCCGCACTGGACGCCCGCCACGCGCCCGCGATCGGCGCGGCCGCGGACTACTGGTTCGCCTCCCCCTGGCGCAGGCGGATCTGCAGCCGCCTGGCCGCGGGCTTCCCCGTGCGCCGTACGGGAGGCGGCATGGACGACCTGCTGTCCAGGGCGGACACCCTCCGCGCGGGCGGAGCCGTCGTCCTCTTCCCCGAGGGCACCCGCGCACGGGCGGGCGAACTTGGCACCTTCCACAAGGGCGCGCTCGTCCTCGCCAGGCAGGCGGACGTGCCCGTCGTCCCGGTCGCCATCGACGGCACCGCCCGCCTCCTGCCCAAGCACGGCAAACTCCGCCCCACCCTGGTCAGGGTCCGCATCGGAACCCCGCTGTCCCCGGACGTCACACCGGAGGAGGCGCGTGACGCGGTGGCCGGGCTGCACCGCCGTACGGAGCGGGAGCCGCTCAGGGACTCCGTCACGCGCAAGCGGATCGCCGCTGTCATCAGCTCCCGCTGGGGTCTGGCGGCGGCCTTCGCCTGGGCCTTCGCGGAGGCGCTGAGCTGGCCCCTGATGCCGGAGCTGTTCCTGGCGATCGCGTGCGTGGCGGTCCCGCGCCGGGCCCTGAAGCTGTCGGTCACCGCCCTCGCGGGCAGTCTCGCAGGCAGCCTGCTCGCACTCCAACTGGCCTCTGCCGGCGCCCAGTTGCCGCACCCCCTGACGACGGACCGGATGCGCGCGGAAGTACGCGCCGAACTCGCCGCCGAAGGCGCGACAGCCGTACGCCACCAGCCCTGGAACGGCATCCCCTTCAAGGTGTACGCACGCGAGGCGGGCCGCGCCGACATCGCGCCGCAGGACTGGCTGGCCCAATCAGCACTCTCCCGCGGCTCCCGCACCCTCACGGTGGGCCTCGCCTTCGGGGCCTTCGGCTTCCTCGTACACCGGCTGCGACGGTTCTACGTCCTGTATCTGGCCCTGCTCGGCGGCGGATTCGCGATCGGCCTCTCATTGATCGTGACGGGATGGAGCTGACCGGGGCACACTCGTGCACATGGCTGACGAGACCGCAGAACGGCCCTGGACCCCCATTCACGGCGAGCCGTACCGCTCCGTTCCCTACCGCCCCGACCGAGCGCATGCCGCAGACCGAATCCCTCGCGCACGCCGCCGAGTTGAGGACACGTATGCAGGAGCGGCGTACGGTACGGCAGTTCGCCCCCGACCCCGTGCCCCCGCAGGTCGTGCGGGACGCCATCGCCTGCGCGGCGACGGCTCCGTCCGGCGCGCACCAGCAGCCGTGGACGTTCGTCCTCGTCCAGGACCCGGAGATACGCCGCCTGATCCGCGAGGCGGCCGAGCACGAGGAGCAGATCTCGTACGACGGACGCCTCGGCGAGGAGTGGCTGGCGGCGCTGCGTCCGCTTGGCACGGACGAGGTGAAGCCGCATCTGACGGACGCGCCCGCGCTCGTCGTCGTCTTCCAGCAGCGCTACTGGCTGGGCGAGGACGGCACGAAGCACAAGCACTACTACGTCGACGAGTCGGTCGGCATCGCGGTGGGGATGCTGCTGTCCGCGCTGCACCTGTCGGGCCTCGCCGCGCTGATCCACACGCCGAGCCCGATGCGGTTCCTGGGCCAGGTGCTCGGCCGCCCCGAGAACGAGAAGGCTTTCGCGGTGATCCCCGTGGGGTATCCGGCGGCGGACTGCCGGGTCCCCGACCTCGTACGGAAGTCGCTGGATCAGGTCCTGGTGGAGGTCTGAGCGGAAACCAGCTCACGCTCCGTCCCCTGCTCCGTCCCGTGCTCCGACGCGTGCTCCATGGAGGGGTAGTCGGTGTACCCCTCGGCGCCGTGGGTGTAGAGGTGCGCCGCGTTGATCTCCTGGAGCGGCGCGCCTGCCGCGAACCGCTCCGGCAGGTCGGGGTTGGAGATGAAGGCGCGCCCGTACGAGACGAGATCCGCAAGCCCTTCGGCGAGTACGGCCTCGCCCGCTTCCCGCGTCGTCGGGTCGCCGTTCTCGCCGACGTTGCCGATGAGGGTGCCGTGCCAGTGGGGGCGCAGGTCGGTGAGGGCGGGGTAGCTGTCGTTGTCGGTGAGGTGGAGGTAGGCGAGCCCGAGGCCGTCGATCTCGTCGAGCAGGGCGCGGTAGACGGGACCGGGGTCGGTCTCGACCATCCCGAACTGCGGGTTGCCCGGCGAGAGGCGCAGGCCGAGGCGCTCGGCGCCGATGGCGTCGGCGACAGCGCGGGTCACTTCGACGGCGAAGCGGATGCGGTCGGCGATCGAACCGCGGCCGTAGGCGTCGGTGCGGAGGTTGGAGTTGTCCGCGAGGAACTGGTGGATCAAGTAGCTGTTGGCGCCGTGCAGTTCGACTCCGTCGAAGCCTGCGGCGATGGCGTTGCGCGCGGCGTCGGCGAAGTCCTGGACCGCCGTGCGAATGTCGTCGGGGCTCATCTCGCGCGGGGTGACCGGGTCGGCCTTGCCGCCGTCGCGCACGTGGACGCGGCTCGGGTCGACGAGCACGGCGGACGGCGCCGCGGGGATGTCCTGATCGATCCGGGACAGCGGGTGCCCGTGCCGGCCGCCGTGCATCAGCTGGGCGTAGATCCGGCCACCGGCGGCGTGCACGGCATCGGTGACGCGCTGCCATCCCTCGATGTGCGCGGCGGTCTCAAGACCCGGGAATCTCCAGCCGCTCTGGCCCCGGCTGCTGGGCCAGATGCCCTCGGTGACGATGAGTCCCGCGGAGGCGCGCTGGGCGTAGTGGTCGGCGACGACGGGCAGCGGCGTGCCGTCCTCCGTCGCGCGGTGGCGGCTCATGGGGGCCATGACGATCCGGTTGGGGAGGTGGCCCAGGCGGCTTGCGGAATACGGTGCGAGAAGCGAAGTGTTCGTCATGCCGGAACGGTAGAAGCTGACACCGGTGTCAGATTCAAGTGCGGAGGTACTTCAGGTGCGGAGGTACGCGTGACATGAGGATCGGCGAGCTGGCAAAGCGTACGGCGGTGAGCGAGCGCTCCCTGCGCTATTACGAGAAGCAGGGCCTGCTGTACGCGGACCGCACGCCGGGCGGCCACCGCGACTACCCGGAGGCGGCGGTCGACCGCGTCGTGCACATCCAGGAGCTGTTCGCGGCGGGCCTGTGCAGCGCGAAGATCGTGCAGCTGCTCCCCTGCATGCGGGACAAGGACGGCGGCCCCTCGGAGAAGGCCACGCCGTGGCTGGTGGAGGAGCTGTCGGTGGAACGGGCCCGGATCGACGGAATGGTGGAGGAGCTGCTGCGGGCCAGGGAGGTACTGGACGAGGTGATCTCCGCGGCATCGGGGCCGGCACCGGCGGGCAGCTGAGGGAAAGCAACACCGCCCCCGACCGGGGTGGGGCCCAGGTCGGGGGCGGGGTACAGAGGGGGCGCGAGGCCCGGAGGGGCTAGCCCATGTGCGGGTACGAGTACTCCGTCGGAGACACCAGCGTCTCCTTGATGGCCCGGGTCAGCGTCCAACGCTGCAGGTTCTGCGGCGCACCGGCCTTGTCGTTCGTACCGGAGGCACGACCGCCGCCGAAGGGCTGCTGCCCGACGACAGCACCGGTCGACTTGTCGTTGATGTAGAAGTTGCCCGCGGCATAGCGGAGCTTCTCCATCGTGTACGCCGCCGCAGCACGGTCACCCGCGATGACCGACCCGGTCAGCGCGTAGTCCGACGCCGACTCCATCTGGGTCAGCATCTCCTCGTACTTGTCGTCCTCGTAGACGTGGATCGCGAGGAACGGACCGAAGTACTCCGTCGTGAAGACCTCGTTCGACGGGTCGGTGCACTCGACGACAGTCGGACGCACGAAGTAGCCCACCGAGTCGTCGTACGTGCCGCCCGCGACGATCGTGCAGGTCGGGTCGGACGCCGCACGGTCGATCGCCGCCTTGTTCTTGGCGAACGCGCGCTCGTCGATGACGGCGCCGATGAAGTTCGACAGATCGGTGACGTCACCCATCTTGATGCCGTCGACCTCGGCCGCGAACTCCTCCTTGAAGCCGGAGTTCCAGATCGAGGCGGGGACGTACGCACGCGACGAGGCGCTGCACTTCTGGCCCTGGAACTCGAAGGAACCACGGGTCAGCGCGGTCTTGAGGACGGCGCGGTCCGCGCTCGGGTGCGCGACGACGAAGTCCTTGCCGCCGGTCTCGCCGACGAGGCGCGGGTACGTGCGGTAGTTGGCGATGTTCTCGCCGACCGTCTTCCACAGGTGCTGGAAGGTCGGGGTCGAGCCGGTGAAGTGGATGCCCGCCAGGTCACGGTGGGTCAGGGCCACCTCGGAGACGGCGATGCCGTCGCCGGTCACCAGGTTGATGACGCCCTTGGGCAGGCCCGCCTCCTCCAGGAGCTGCATGAGCAGCACGGCGGCGTGCGTCTGCGTCGGGGACGGCTTCCACACGACCACGTTGCCCATCAGGGCCGGGGCGGTGGGGAGGTTGCCCGCGATGGCGGTGAAGTTGAACGGCGTGATCGCGTAGACGAAGCCCTCGAGCGGGCGGTGGTCCAGGCGGTTCCAGACGCCGGTCGAGTTCGCCGGGGGCTGCTCGGCGAGCAGGTCACGGGCGTACTTGACGTTGAAGCGCCAGAAGTCGACGAGCTCACAGGGAGTGTCGATCTCGGCCTGCTGGGCGGTCTTCGACTGACCCAGCATCGTCGAGGCGGCGAGCGTCTCGCGCCACGTCGTGGAGAGCAGCTCGGCGGCGCGCAGAATGATCGCGGCGCGGTCGTCGAAGGACATCGCGCGCCACGCCGGGGCGGCGGCGAGTGCGGCGTCGACGGCGTCCTGTGCGTCCTGCTTGGTGGCGCCGCGGCCGTTGCCGATGACGGCCTGGTGGTTGTGCGGCTGCACGACCTTGAAGGGCTCACCGCCACCGAGGCGCTTGACGCCGCCGATGGTCATCGGCAGCTCGATGGGGTTCTCGGAGAGCTCCTTGAGCTTCGTCTCGAGGCGGGCACGCTCCGGGGAACCGGGTGCGTAGCCGTGCACCGGCTCGTTGACCGGCGCGGGGACCTGGGTGACGGCGTCCATGAGTTCCGTATCTCCTTAAGGGGGGTCGGGGGAAAGGGAGCTCAGCCCTTGGTGAGGATGGAGCGGGCGAAGAAGAGCAGGTTGGCCGGCTTCTCCGCGAGGCGGCGCATGAAGTATCCGTACCAGTCGGTGCCGTAGGCGGTGTACACCCGCATCCGGTGGCCTTCGGCCGCGAGCCGCAGGTGCTCGTCGCTGCGGATGCCGTACAGCATCTGGAATTCGTACTCGTCCAGTTTGCGCCCGGCGCGCCGTCCGAGCTCCTGTGCGATGGAGATCAGGCGCGGGTCGTGGGACCCGATCATCGGGTATCCGTCGCCCTCCATGAGGATGCGCATGATCCGGACGTACGCCTTGTCGATCTCCGTCTTGTCCTGGTACGCGACCTCGGCGGGCTCCTTGTAGGCGCCCTTCACGATGCGTACGCGGCTGCCGGCGGCGGCCAGGCGGCGGGCGTCGTCCTCGGTGCGGAAGAGGTAGGACTGGATGACACAGCCGGTCTGCGGGAAGTCCTTCCGCAGCTCCTCGTGGATGGCGAACATCGAGTCGAGGGTGGTGTGGTCCTCGGCGTCCAGGGTGACCGTGGTGCCGATCGCGGCGGCCGCGATGACGACCGGGCGGACGTTGGCGAGGGCCAGCTCGTGGCCGCCCTCCAGGGCCTGGCCGAACATGGAGAGCTTGACGGACATCTCGGCCTTGGTGCCAAGACCCAGGTCCTTGAGGCGCTCGACGAGCTCCAGGTAGGCGTCGCGCGCGGCGGCGGCCTGCTCGGGCGTGGTGATGTCCTCGCCGACGACGTCGAGGGTGACCTCTAGGCCCTTGTCGGCGGCGTCCGTGATGATCGGCACGACCTGGTCCACGGTCTCACCGGCGATGAAGCGGCTGACGACCTGCTTGGTGCCCGGGGCCGCAGAAACGAATCGGCGCATCTGGTCGCTGCGCGACGCGGCGAGGATCACGGGACCCAGCACGGGCACCTCCACGGGGAGTAGATAGGGGGCCGTACCTGGATATGCGTAACAAGCCGGTACGGCACGGAGAACCACCGTGAAACTTAAGGATCCCGCCGATCCGGTGCCATCGACACCTGTCACGCATCCGTGCCCTGGATCTCAGACATCTGTCTGAAGGTGGGACGGAACTAGGCCAGAATGGACAGCGTGAAAGGTGATTACCAGGAACTCGTGGACGAGATCTCAGCCCTGCTCGGGGCTCCGGCGACGCTGGAGAACCGCGATTTCGAGCTGATCGCCTTCGGTGCGCACGACAGCGGCGGGGACACCGACTTCGACGCGACGGCTCTCGACCCGGTGCGCACCCGCTCGATCCTCACGCGCCGCTCCACGGCGGAGGTCCGCACCTGGTTCGAGAGCTTCGGCATCACCCGGGCGACGGCCCCGATCCGCATTCCGCCCACCCCGGAGGCGGGCGTCCACCGCGGCCGGATCTGCCTTCCCGTACGGCATCGAGGGTTCGCCCTGGGTTACGTATGGCTGCTCGACGACGATCCGGGGCCCACGGAAGCCCAGCTCACCGCCGCCATGGAGGTCGCCGCCCGCATCGGCGCGCTGCTCGCGGACGAGGTGCAGGCCGGCGCCGATCTGACCCGCGAGTTCCGTGCCGTGCTGACCGCCGAGCGCGGCTGGCAGCGGGACATGGCCGTGGCCGACCTGCGTACGGCGCTCGGCCCGCGCGGCGAGGGCCTGCACGCGGTGGTCTGCGTCGCCCCTTGGCCCTCCGCCGACCCGGACTCCGCCCCTTCGGTCCGTACGGTGCAGGGGGCGACGGCGCTGTGCACGGTGCCGTGGGGCACGGCGGGCCAGAGCCTCGCGGTCCTGGTCAGGCTGCGCTCGGCGGACGTGCACACCCCGGCGGTGTCGGCGGCGACCCGGCTCCTGGAGACGGCGAAGGACGCGGCGGCGGGCATCGCGAGCGCCCGGCACGGCCTGGACGACCTCGCCACCGCCTGGTGGGAGGCTTCCACGGCGGCCCGCGCGGCCCGCGCCGAACCACGCTTCGCCCCGGTGGCCCAGTGGTCGGAGGTCGGCCCCTACCGCCTGCTCACGTCGCTCCCCCCGGAGGCCGCCGAGGACCCGGCGGCCCGCGCCCTGCTCTCCCCCGCCCACCGCGAACTGGCCCGCACCGCCGAGGTGTTCCTGGACTGCGCGGGACAGGCGGGCCGCGCGGCGGCGGAGTTGGGCATCCACCGCCAGACGCTGTACTACCGCCTCTCCCGCGTGGAGCAGCTCACGGGCCTCGACCTGGACGACGGCGAGGACCGGCTGCTGCTCCACATGCTCCTGAAGGCGTCACGGCTGTAGGCCGCATCAGGCCCCGGCGGAGCCCCCGTCGGCGCGCCCCATCGCGCGCCTCATGCCCTCGGTGAGCTGCTCGGCGGTGGTCGCCGACTCCGGATCGAAGAGCCACTGCACCATCAGGCCGTTGAGCAGCGTCGTGTAGAAGCGGCCCTCGCTCTCCACCACGTCGTCCGGGATGACGCTCTCCTCGATCCCGGTGAACAGCGCGGCGAGCCCGCTGCGCCCCTCGCGCTGCGCCTTGACCAAGAGCTCACGGACACCGGCGAGACGCTCGCCCTGCGTGATGACCTCGAAGGTCAGCATCCAGATGGAGCGGGAGGCGGGGAAGTCGCGCAGGATGTTCGACCAGACCTCCTCGAACCGCTCCAGTGAGCCGTCCCTGGCCTCGCCCTTACCGGCGGGCGCTTCGCCGAAGCTGTCGCCCGCCTTGTCGACGAGGGCGACGAACGCCTCCACCAACAGGGCGTCCTTCGAGCCGTAGTGATAGCCGATGGACGCCAGGTTCGTGCCCGACTCCTTCACGATGTCGCGCGCGGTCGTCCGCACGAAGCCCTTCTCCAGCAGGCAGCGCTTGGCGCCTTCGAGCAGATCCTCACGATGTCCCATACGGCCAGCGTACCCCCGATCCATACGGGCGTCCCATACGAACGTATTATACAGGCGTACTAGACAAGCGTTTAAGACGCTCGTACAGTCCTGCTCATGATGAACTCGACGCACGAACAAGCGAATTCGGCGGTCCCGGAGCGCGCGGGCCGCAAGGAGTGGACCGCCCTCGCCGTCCTGATGCTGCCGCTGCTGCTGGTCTCGATGGACGTCTCGGTCCTCTACTTCGCGGTCCCCGCGATCAGCGCCGACCTGGAGCCCAGCGGCACCCAGCAGCTGTGGATCTTCGACATCTACGCGTTCGTGCTCGCGGGCCTGCTGATGACGATGGGCTCGCTCGGCGACCGCATAGGCCGCCGCAAGCTGCTCATGTTCGGCGCCCTCGCCTTCGGCGCTGCCTCCCTGACCGCCGCCTACGCGGGCAGCGCCGAACTCCTCATCGCGGCCCGCGCGGTCCTCGGCATCGGCGGCGCGACCCTGATGCCGTCCACGATGGCCCTCGTCCGCACGATGTTCCGCGACGCCGGACAGCGCGCGAAGGCCATCGGCATCTGGTCCGGCGTGATGGTGGCCGGCGTCGCGCTCGGCTCGGTGATGAGCGGCATCCTCGTCGAGCACTTCTGGTGGGGCTCGGTCTTCCTGGTCAACCTGCCCGCGATGGTGCTGCTTCTGCTCCTCGCGCCGGTCCTCATCCCGGAGTCCAGGGACCCGGAGCCGGGCCGCTTCGACCTGCTGAGCGTGCCGCTGTCCATGGCCGCCGTACTGCCCGTCGTCTACGGCCTCAAGGAGATCGCCGCCGAGGGCCTCGAACCCGCCTACGCCGCCTCGCTCGCCGCCGGACTCGTCTTCACCGCCCTCTTCGTGCACCGCCAGCGCACCACACGGTCACCGCTGATCTCCCCGGCGCTGTTCCGTGGCCGCGGCTTCGCCCCCGCCGTCCTCCTGAACCTCATCTCCTCGCTGTCGATGATGGGTTCGGCCTACTTCACCACGCAGTACTTGCAGTCCGTCCTCGGCAAGAGCGCCATGGAGGCCGCCCTGTGGGCGCTGCTCCCCTCGGTCCTCATCGGCTTCGCCGCCCCGGCCGCCACGGCTCTGGTGCAGCGGGGAATGAACCGTGCCTACGTCGTCTCCTGCGGCTTCCTCGTCTCGGCGTGCGGTTACGGCCTGCTGATGCTGACCGGCACGGACTCGTTGTGGACGGTCCTTGCCGCCGCCGGCCTCCTGGCCTGCGGTGCCGTGATCATCGGCTCGCAACTGACCGACCTGGCCCTCGGCTCGGCCCCGGCGGAGAAGGCGGGCTCCGCCTCCTCGCTCCTGGAGACGGGCCAGGAGTTCGGCGGCGCCCTCGGCATGGCACTGCTCGGCTCCATCGGCAACGCGGTCTACCGCAACGAGATCCCGGACGCGGCCCCTGCCGAGGCCCACGAGACACTCGGCGGCGCGCTCGCGGTGGCCGGACACCTGCCGGACAGGGCGGCCTCCGCACTGGCCGACGCGGCGCGCGAGGCTTTCACCAGCGGCATGCATGTCGCGGCGCTCGCCGGGGCGGTGGTGCTGCTGCTCGCGGCGGCGCTGTCGGCGGCGACGCTGCGGCGGATCGAGCCTGCGGCACCCGAGCCGGAGAAGACCTTGGCCGCCTGAGACCTGGAGATACAAAAACGCCGGACGGGCTGGAGAGATCCAGCC